>NZ_JAPCJC010000005.1:0-357868 GCF_027707805.1 Aeromonas sp. QDB20
AGGCAGCCTGTCAAGGTATTCGAAGAGTACCGTCAGGCGGCATAGGCGAGTGTCGCACTTCGAAGTTGAATTCGCGAGCATCAGGTTCATCACCTCGTCGATGGCGGCCATGTCCATGTCGCGACTGGCATCCATCATCCGTACCTTCATATAGTCATACAGAGCAAAAAGATCCTCTGGAACTTTACCATAAGAAAGATCCAGAGAGTCCTGTAAACCGTTGATGATGGCCATGGTCTTGGAGATGGACTGGGACTTGGCCTCGAAATCACGACGTTCGATGGCACCACGGGCCTGGGCAAGACGCTCGAGGCAACCCTGCATCAACAGCTGGATCACCCGGTAGGGATCTGCCACCGCCAGCTCGGACTGCAGATTCTGGGTGGTGTAAGCCTTGATATTTTTCCGATACATAAGAGGCACGGCTCCTGACTACGTATTAATTCGTTTTGGTATTGAGCAGATTCAGATAAGAGGCCGACTTGTTCATCTTAGCCAGCATACTGTCCAGGCTGCCATAACGGGCCCGCAAGGTCTCCTGATACTTGGTCAGCTGGGCGGTAATATCCGACTCCTTGCGGCTTACTTCGCGCAGATCGGTATTGAGCGAATCTTCCCGTTTGGCCAACAGGCCACCGGTCTTGGAGTAGGTTTCCAGCTGGCTGGCCAGCTTGCCTGCAACCCCATCCTTGCCGCCAAACACAGCAACCACCTGATCAAAGTTCTTGTCGATGGCCTCGCTGAACTTGGTATCGTCGATAGACAATACCCCCTTGTTATCCATCTTGATACCCATCTGGAAAATCGTTGAATAGGTTGAGGATTTTTGTGAGGGCTCGTTGATAGCACCGCCCATCATGTTGATCACTGCGCGTGTTGTCGCATCACCAGCCAGCGCTCCACCATCATTTTGGTTTTTTCCAGCCACGATAGAGCTACGTTTGCCCAACTCATTACTCTTCTTCACCAGCGCGTTGTAACCATCGACAAAGCTTTTGACCATATCTTTGATACCGGCCTTGTCAGTGCTAATGTCAACCTTGTTCGAGCTGTAGGTCTTGACCGGATTGCCACCTACATCGGTAGAGGTCGTGCTATCCGACTCTCTGAGCACGGTCAGTTTGAGCCCGACTATGGTGCCATCAAAGGTATTGGTCGCACTCGTCAGGGCGTTGCCATCTACCTTGATCTTGGCATCCTGAGCGCTCTGGCTTTGGGTCAACTTGGACACCAGGTTGTCGGTCAACTCGGTGGTGCTGCCGGTGATCTGCAGATCCTTGCCGTCGCCGCTGACCCCGGAGTCGATCATCAGCTTGGATTTACCATCTGAGGTATTCATGATGTTGACGCTCAGACCGAAGTTGTCTGCGTCATTGTTGATGCGCTTTCGGATGGATTGCAACGAATCGCCAGCTTTGACGTCGACATCGAACATTTTATCGCCAGCCTTGAACGTCAGTTTCCCGTCCTGGGTGATGAGGGGGGTCGTCGACGAGTCGAAGGTACCGTCAAATTTACTGGACTTCGCCAATTGTTCGACACTGATGTCATATTGACCGTTGGAGGCCCCCGCCTTGCTCTCCACCTTGAGCACGGGTTTGTCCTTGTCCTGGGTAATGTTGATGGATCGCTTGTTGAACGCATCATCCTTCGCCATGGCCTGCAGAGTGGTCACGAACGAGGCGATGGCAGACTTCAGCTGCCCCACACCGGAGAGAGTGATTTGAGTGTTGGTCTTCTTGGTGGTGATGGGCTGCATCAGTTGTGCCTTTTTGGCATCGACACTGGCAGCAATCACTGACTCCAAATCGAGTCCGGAGCCGGCACCGGCAGACGTAATGGTGGGCATACTCTCTCTCCTCTTAATTTTTTCGTATCAGATCTCGTTATCGAGCAGCAGCCCGACCCGCGAACCGCCGCCGGATACATCACCCTCACGCAGATCCTTGATCCGCTTGCTGATGGCCAGCAGCTCCTCACTCGGGATCTGCCGGATCATTGACTTGGTCTCGGCGTCCATCACCTTGATGACCACCTGATCCAGATCATTCTCAACACTGAAATTGACAGTCCAACCTTGCAACTTGCTGAACTCCTGCAAGTTTTGGACCTCATTTTCAATATCGGCATTGGATACACCCTGTTTGGCGATTTTTTCACCACCCAGAGCATCCTGCTGTCTTTTCACATCCTGTTGTGCCATCACCCGCTGCTCTTCCGTCGTGCCAGATAGCACTTGAGCGGCCGATTGGCCGCTCTTGCTACTTGACTGAAGAGAAGAAGGAGTGACCGATGACGGGATCCCAATTTCATTGGCCATATCGTCGCTCCTTTTACTTTCTCAT
This sequence comes from Aeromonas sp. QDB20, assembly GCF_027707805.1. Classification (NCBI taxonomy): domain Bacteria; kingdom Pseudomonadati; phylum Pseudomonadota; class Gammaproteobacteria; order Aeromonadales; family Aeromonadaceae; genus Aeromonas; species Aeromonas sp. QDB20. The sequence continues at coordinate 2,346 of NZ_JAPCJC010000005.1, forward strand.
CACTGCTTTTCTGTTAGCCCAGCAGGGACAGAGCAGATTGCGGTCTTTGGTTGGCTTGCGCCAGGATGCTGGACGCTGCCTGTTGCAGAATGTTCTGCTTGGTCAGATTGGCTGTCTCGGTCGCAAAGTCTGCGTCACGGATACGAGAACGTGCAGCGCTCAGGTTCTCGGACACATTGGACTGGTTGCGAATGGTCGAATCAAACCTATTCTGAATCGCACCAAGCTCTGCCCTCTTTGAGTCCACAGCTTTAATCATGTAATCCAAGTTAGCCATTGATTTCTGTGCATTTAAGGCGCTTGTTATAGATTTAATATCAGTAAAAGACACATTGCCCGTAGTGGCTTTTGTCACTTTAAAAGCATCATTAGTCGTTGTGTCAGCAACCACTGTTGCTTTGCCTGTTGTCCCACCAGCGATGCCACTTAGAGTAAACGCAAATTTATCTAATCGAAATGAAATGGTTTGACCAGCATCAGCACCAACTTGAAACGTGCCTTTATATTTACCATCAAGTAAATTTTGACCGCCAAAAGTTGTATCTTTGGAGATACGATTTATCTCTGTATTTAATTGCTTATATTCAGCTTGTAATGCTACTCGATCATCCGAGTTGTTGGAGCTGTTAGCCGATTGTTGTGATAACGTACGCATACGTTGCAACATGTTGGTAATCTCATCCATTGCACCCTCTGCCGTTTGCGCAACAGAGATACCATCATTCGCGTTACGGTTACCCTGATCTAACCCGTTGACTTGTGAAGTCAAGCGGTTAGAGATCTGCAAACCAGCAGCATCGTCCTTGGCTGTATTGATACGCAGACCGGAAGCCAGTCTGGTATAGGACGTATCCAGGGACTTGTTGGTGTTCATCAAGTTACGCTGGGCGTTCAGTGATGAAGTATTCGTGTTGATATACATGGCCATAAAATATTCTCCCGAAGAACATGCGACTGCGGGTTGCGCCGCCAAAGCGGCGTCCCACCGTTAGAAGAACAGGTTGAACGAGCCTGATTCTTCTGGCGGGTGTCTGTTTGAACGAACAGGCCACCCGCAGTAGTGCAAACGTTGGATTCCGAACACCCCTCGATTGCTTCATCTTAGTTAGCGGCAACATTCACATAAGCTTTAGGAAAATTGTTGCCTAAAGCGGCAAGTTTTATCCGGCAAGCGGCAAGATGGTGGCAAGCCGTCCCCAGTGCTCGGGAGTGCGCCCTAACGCTGGTGCGAAGGAGATGAAATCAGAATGTTGGCACAGTTTGTGCTTTCTATGGTGGAGTGGCGTCAATTTGACGGCACAATAAAAAGAGGCCGGTAAACCGGCCTAAAACGAGCATACGCTCAGGAGAATATGACCAAGCGTGACAGAACTGAACAACTGGACAACACTTGGCATTGCATACTACATAAGTAGTAGAGAAGCATTTCTCTCACGATAGAACAGAGTGCGACCCGAACACCCCTTTGTTCCATCTCTTGACCAGGGCGGCCTGAACAACCGCCCTGTTTTCTTTTGTTAGCCTTGTAGTAAGGAAAGTGCAGACTGCGGCCGCTGGTTCGCCTGAGACAGTATGGTCGAGGCTGCCTGCTGCAAAATGTTCTGCTTGGTCAAGTTGGCAGTTTCAGTGGCAAAGTCAGCATCACGGATACGTGAGCGCGCAGCGCTGACATTCTCAGACACGTTAGCCTGATTACGAATGGTAGAATCAAAACGATTTTGTACTGCGCCCAAGTCAGCCCTTTTACTATCAACTGCTTTAATCATAAAGTCTAGGTTAGCCATTGATTTTTGTGCATTTAATGAGCTGGTAATTGACTTGATATCACTAAAATTTACATTCCCTGTAGTTGATTTAGTTACCTTGAAAGCATCACTAGTGGTCGTATCAGCAACTACTGTTGCTTTACCTGTAGTACCACCAGCAATTCCACTTAGCGAGAATGCGAATTTGTCTAGTCTAAAAGAAATAGTTTGCCCAGCATCCGCACCGACTTGAAAAGTGCCCTTGTACTTACCATCGAGTAAATTTTGACCACCAAACGTTGTGTCTTTTGCAATACGGTTAATTTCTGTATTCAGTTGTTTATACTCAGCCTGTAATGCCACTCGGTCATCCGAATTGTTGGAGCCATTGGCGGATTGCTGGGACAGGGTACGCATTCGTTGCAGCATAGAGGTGATTTCCTCCATGGCGCCTTCGGCGGTCTGGGCGACGGAGATACCGTCGTTGGCGTTGCGGTTGCCCTGATCCAGACCATTGATCTGGGAGGTCAAACGGTTGGAAATCTGCAGACCGGCGGCATCGTCTTTGGCGCTGTTGATGCGCAGACCGGATGCCAGACGGGTGTAGGATGTATCCAGAGATTTGTTGGTGTTCATCAGGTTACGCTGAGCGTTGAGCGATGAAACGTTCGTATTGATATAAAGACCCATGACTATTCTCCTAAGCTATTAAATTTACTATTTAATTTGCTCGAACTTTATTGTCTTTCCTGTTCGATGCTTCTTATTTAACGGCCTCTTTTTCGATGTCTTTAGCATTATTTTCAACGCTTCATCGCATTAACGCCGCTTACCCTATATATCGGCATGTTCCGGCTGAACTTGAGGAAAAAAGTGCCCTGTTTTGCTCATTGAATTCATCAGGCTTGCGACAACGGGCCGGGCGCAGGTCTATGTCCACCTCCCCTGCGACATGACGCCGCTCAGATGCATCGCGCTGGCTGGTGCCATTGCAGCCGAGAAAAACTGGGTCTGGCTCCCACTTCTTGCAGGCAGCCATTGGTCAGACACCGCAATCCCCCCTAAAATCGCGGCCCCATCAACAATTGGACGTGAGTTGTTCTCCATGCAGACACTGGTTGAGCAGATTGTTTACATCAGCGACATGTTTGGTACTGCGGTATTCGCGTTTTCGGGCGTACTGGTGGCGGGTCGTCTCAGGATGGACGGTTTTGGCGTCATGGTGTTGGCAGCGGTCACCGCCATCGGCGGCGGTACCATCCGCGACATGATACTGGGGGCCACCCCGGTCTTCTGGGTACGGGACCCTCTCTACATCTGGGTGGTGATCGCCACGGCACTGATCGGCATGTGGATGGTCAAGCTGCCCCGTCGCATGCCTTGGTACGTGTTGCCGGTCGCCGACGCCTTCGGGCTGGCGCTCTTTACCGTGATCGGAGCACAAAAAGCCCTCAACTTTGGTACATCGGGACTGATCGCCGTATTGATGGGCACCATGACAGGGGTGGCCGGCGGCATGATCCGTGACGTGCTGGCCCGGGAGGTGCCCATGGTCTTGCAAAAAGAGATCTATGCCACCGCCTGCATCCTGGGGGGGATCCTCTATACTCTGGCGCTGGAGATAAACGTGGATCAGGTGACCGCCATGCTCATCTGCATGACGGCGGTGTTTGGTTTGCGGGTGGCCGCCATCTACTGGCATCTGTCACTGCCTACCTTCTCGCTGCAGCGCAATTGACCTCACAACCGGCGTCAGGTCGCACTCCCGGCCCGGTTGCGTTGAACCAAGCAGGCTTTTCTGTTGTCATAGGATGCAGTGTTGTAAGCCGGAATCCCTCATGCAAAAACTTGGACTCATCGCATCACTGTTACTGATGAATGTGGCAACGGCGCAGGCTGAAGCTCAGGTACTGTTTGGTCGGCTCGCGTCCACCCCGGTGCAGCAGTTCAACCAGCAGATCCGTCAGGCAAGCACCGCCCAGCAGAGCTGGGTCAATGACTATCGTGAAGTGGCCCTGCGTTTCGTCGGCCACAGCGACATACCCAGTCGCATCCAGGCGCAGCAGCTGGACAACGATCTGGTACTCTCGGTAGCCCTCGATGGCACCAAGAGCGACATGATCTACATCCTGACCCTGTTTCGCAGCAACAACCTGTGGCAGATGCGCCAGGCGGAAATGGGATGGCGCTGTCAGGGGCAGTCCACCTTTACCCCGGTCCCCTGCCCTTGAGCCTCAACCTGCAAGTGAAATAAAAAAATCCGGCACATTGGCCGGATTTTTTTATGCACGCAGGAACGTCACCTTACGGACGGTACACCTTGACGTTGGCAAAGCCCTTCTCTTTCAGATAGAGCGCCTGCAGCTTGCTCATCACGCCGCGATCGCAGTAGAGCAGGTAGGTCTTCTCCTTGGGCAGATCACCAAAGGCGGTAGCCAGCTTGAAGAAGGGGATATGCATGACCTCACGCCCTTCCACCAGCAACGGCTTCTCGTCGTGCTCATCCATGGAGCGGATATCGAGGATCACCTCGTTGTCACCACTCTCGGCGGTAGTCTCCACTTCCTGCACTTCGGCAGCAGTCTCTTCACCGATGCGACGAATGTCGAGGTAACGGGCCTCGGCCACCACCTTGTCCAGAATGGCGAAGTCGAAGTTCTCCTCTTCCGCCTCGATGCGGGCCAGATCGGCCTTCACGGTCGGCTTCTTGGAGATGACACCGCAATACTCCGGCATGGTCTCGGCGAACTCCAGGGTACCGATGCGGCGCGCTTCGCTGATGATGTCCGGCTTGTCCCAGGTGATGAGCGGGCGCAGGATCACCTTGTCGGTCACTCGGTCGATGACGTTCAGGTTGGTGAGGGTCTGGCTGGAGACCTGACCCACGCACTCGCCGGTCACCAGCGCCGGGATCTGGAACTCGTCGGCCACCTTGGCGGCGGCACGCATCATCATCCGCTTGAGCACCACGCCCATCTGGCCGTTGTCGATCTTCTCGAGGATCTCGGCCACCACAGGCTCGAAGTCCACCGCGGTGAAACGCACCCGGTGGGAAGAGCCGAAGCGGTTCCACAGGTGATAAGCCACCTGCTTGACACCGATCTCGTGAGCGGCACCACCCAGATTGAAGAAGCAGTAGTGCACCCGGCAGCCGCGCTTGATGAACTGGAAGGAGGCCACGCCCGAGTCAAAACCGCCGGAGATGAGGCTCAGCACATCTTCCTGGGTGGCGATGGGCATGCCACTCAGCCCCTGGTGGATGGCGCTGACGATGAACAGCTCTTCGCCGTCGATCTCGAGGTTGATCTTCACATCCGGGTTCTTGAGGCGCACGCCGTTGCTCACGCAGTGCTGGTTCAGGCCACCGCCCACGTAGCGCTCCACTTCGAGAGAGGAGAACTCGTGCTTGCCGTGGCGCTTGGCGCGCACGCAGAAGGTCTTGCCCTCGAGCTGGTCACCCCACACGGCTTTCACCTGCTCGAAGATGTCGTGCAGGTCGGTAAACTTGCTGGCTTGCACCTCGAGGAAGGCCTGAATGCCGGGAATGCAGGCCAGGGCTTCGATGGCCTGTTCACGGAATTGGTCATTGCGGGAGCTCACGATCAGCTTGTCCCAATCCATCCGCACCCGGGCATCGTCGTCGAAGCGGCGCAGGACATTGCGGATATTGCCCTGCAGGATCTTGATAAAGCGCTGGCGAACCGACTTGCTCTTGATGGTGATTTCCGGGAACAGCTTGATAATGAACTTCATGGTAATGACTCGGGTGACCTTGATTTAAGGGCGCGAATTATATCAGAACTTTGTGGCCAGCGCCTACTGGATGAGCGTTTGCTCACATTCCCCCACGCAATGTTTGCCGCAGCGAGGCAATCTTGCGTATATTCCCGAACCTGCGCCCTGGCAACATTCCTGACCACAGACCCATTCGATGAAGACCTATATCTACTACCCCGGCATGGAAGTGCGCGACGAGCTGTGGCTCAAGTTTGCCCTGCTCTATCTGGAGCGGCTCGCCTTCGTCTTCACCGTCAGTGAGAAGAGCGGCCTCACCGCCCTGCTGCAAACCCTCGAGCAGGAGACGGATCTGCTGGCCGAGCGGCCGGATGCCGCCTTCTTTGCCGCCATCACCCCCCAGATAGAGAGTCAGATTGCCGGCCTTGTCGCCCCCGACTTCGTGCGTCACAAGGTGTTTGGCAACAAGGAGCTGATCGGGCGCTGGCGCACGCCGGCCAACCACGACTGTTTCTGCCCGGCCCAGGCGGGGCTGGAGCGGCTGCACGGCTTTTGCCTGACTCACGGTTTTGCCAGCCGGGAGGAGGGCGGGTTCAGGATGGCGCGCCGCTTTGCCAACCTGCTCTCCATGCGGCTCGCCCGCGAGTGGGCACTCGCCAATGAGGGGGCCCTCATCACCGATCACGACTATCTGGACCGGCTGCTCCACCTGCTCGAATCGCGCTATCACAACCGCGGTGGCCAGGATTGCTTCCATCTGGAGATCCCGCTGCAAGTGCCCACTCACTTGGCCGACATCCCGTTTGCAGAGCTGATCGCCCTGCGCAGTCGCAGCGGCTTTCGCCAGCAGCTGGCCGAGTTTAATCAGGCGCTCGATGCCCTGCTCGCCATGCTGGGCAGCGGCTACGCCGAGCCCGCCATGCTGACCCGCTTCGAGCAGGCGCAGCAGGGGCTCAACCAGTTGCTGGGGCCGCAGACCCAGAGTCTGCCGCTCACCACGCTCGTCAGTACTGGCTTACCGGCCATGGCGATGATCCATCGCCTCAAGGCGAGCCACCCGGACAGCAAGCTGGTGTTTCACTCCATCAAGAAGAGCCACTTCCACCAGCGCAAGAGTCAGCACTTCTTCACCCGGCTGGGGCAGGTCAAGCCCTGACGCCAAGACGGCCTGCCGAGGATCGACAATCCGCTGACGGCATCGGAGTCATCCCCCGATGTCGTCAATATTCTGACCCCCCAAAAACAGGCGCCTCCCCTCAGGAGGGATTTTCCAAGCGAAACTCGATGCGATCGCTGTTACCCGCCTCGTCCACCACCACCAGCTGATAGCGACCCGCCTCGCTCAGCACCTGATCCCCGTCCCAGCGCAGCCGCTGACCGTTGAGAAACCAGGCCGGTTTGCCGACGCCCCCCAGCACCTTGGGCTGCAGCCGATAGCGTTGGCTGCGAACAAGGTTGCCCTCTCCCAGCGCCAGGATGCGAATGGGAGCATGCAGCTCGGTGCTCTGCCCCTCCCCCGCACAGTGGCTTGCCAGCAGCACCTGGCGCCGCTCGCCAGGCCCCCGCCACGGCTCCAGCGACAATGGCCAGAGCGCCCGAAAACCGGATTGCGCCGCATCCTGACAGCGGCTCAGAGTGGGTTTTCCCTGAACGGTCAACGCAACCTGGCGCAGCGGCGAAGGCCAATCCATGGGATCCGGCAAGGTGGGGGGATCGCGCCCTTCCAGCAGCCAGGCGCTCTGGCGCTGCAGACAGGCCTCAGGCAGGGTCGCGCTCGCCTTGCGCCCCAGCGGCCAGCAAACTTCGGCCTCGCTCACCGTATTGGGTTGTGCCGGCAGGGGGCTGCTGTCAGCCAACCGCGAGTAGACCGAGAGCAGCAGCGGCACTGCCGCGCTCTGGCCGTAAAAACCGGGCATGGGGGTGCCGTCGGGGCGCCCCAACCAGACGCCTATGGTCCAGCGACCAGAAACCCCCATCGCCCAGCTGTCGCGATAGCCATAGCTGGTGCCGGTCTTCCAGGCCAGTCGGTTGACCCGGCCGGTCGCCTCGCTGGCAAAGGGCTGATCCGCCCGCCCCTGCACGCTCAATATCTGCCAGATGATCCAGGCTGCTCCCGGACTCAGCAAGGGGCGCGACACCGCCTGCTGCCCCGCCAGCCAGACCGGCATAGCTACCTGTCCCTCACGGGTCAGCGCACTGTAGAGCGCCACCAGCTGCTCGAGCCGAATGCCTGCCGCCCCCAGCGCAATGGCCGGATTGGGTTTGTCGGAGAGTGCCAGTCGCACCCCGGCGTTGTCGAGACGGCTGACCAGTTTGTCCGGCCCAAGCGCCTCCAGCACCTGTACCGCCGGCACGTTGAGGGATTGCTGCAGCGCTTGGGCCAGGGTCACCGGCCCCTGAAAGGCGCCGGAAAAGTTGGCGGGACGATAGTCAGATCCCAACCTTGGCGCATCGGAGAGCAGGGAGGCCGAGTGCACCAGCCCCTCATCCATGGCCAGACCGTAGATAAAGGGCTTCAGCGTAGAGCCGGGGGAGCGGATCGCCTGCACCATGTCCAGATAACCGTGGCGGCGCAAATTGCCATACTCGGCACTGCCCACATAGGCGCGCACCGCCATGGTTTTGTTATCTACCAACAGCAACGCCGCTGAGGTCTGCTCCGGGAAGCGACGGATATAGCTCGCCACCCGTCCCTCCAGCCAGCGCTGCAGATCCCCGTCTATGGTCGTGTGCACCAGCGCCCCGGCCTGATTGTCGGCGGCGAGGCGGGCAAAGAGCGGTGCCTCCATCGGCGTGAAGTGACCGCGGGCCAGCACCGGCTCGATGCGCCCCTCCAGCCACACCTCCTCGGGCCAGACGCCCTGCGCTACCAGCCGCTGCATCACTTTGTCGCGAGCCGCGCGAGCCCGTTCGGGGTGCCGGTCCGGCCGGTTGCGGCTGGGAGCCTGCGGCAGCACCGCCAACAGCGCAGCCTCGGCATAAGTCAGCTTGGCGGCGCTTTTGCCAAGGTAGGCAAAACTTGCCGCCTGCACCCCCTCCAGATTGCCGCCAAACGGCGCCCGGTTGAGGTAGACGGTGAGCAGGGTGCGCTTGTCGTAGTGCCACTCCAGCTGCAGCGCACGGGCCATCTGACGCAGCTTGCCGGGCACGCTCCTGTGATAGGGCTCGATAAGGCGGGCAACCTGCATGGTGAGGGTCGAACCGCCCGACACGGCTCGCCCGTAGCGCAGCCACTGCCAGACCCCGCGCACCATGGCCACCGGATTGACCCCGGGATGACGCCAGAAATGGCGATCCTCGTAGCCAAGCAACGCCTCGATATAGCGGGGGGAGACCTGCTCCAGGGTCACGGGGTAGCGCCACACCCCGCTGGTATCGGCAAAGGCGCGCAGCGGTCGCCCCTTCATGTCGAGCACCACCCGCGCGTAGGCCGGGTCGAGTGGCGGCGGCGGAAAAATACGATCCAGCGCCAGCAATGACAGGAGCAGTGCTACAACGCCCAGCCCAGAAAAGCGCAGCCAGCGCGGCAGACAGCCAAGCCAGCGCCCGCCAGCGCGGCCTAATTTCAGCCAGCCACGCTGCCAGAAAGTGAGCGGGCGAACCCGCTCAAGGGAGGGGTCGTTGCCCAGAGAGCGTCTGCGACCCATCAAGCGCCAGCTACTCAGAGATAGTTACCTCGTGGATATCCTCACCCACGGCCCTGAGCTCGGGGCGGTACATATCCTCCACCTGGGTCGGCGGCACCTGATAGCGGCCCGGCGTCACCGCCCGCATCAGGTAGACCAATTGCTGGTTGCTTCCCTCGCTCAGATCCAGCGCCGCCGTGTAGCGGTCATCGCGAAACTCCTGATGCTTGAGATAGTCGTTCCACTCGCTCTGCCACGCCGGTTTCCCCTCGATGGAGAGCTCTTCGAGCTTGATGCTGTTGCCAAGGGCCGGGTTCTCCAGCTCGAAGCCAGCGGGCAGCATCTCCACCAGCAGGGCATCGGGCACCGCCGATTCACTGCTGACGTTGAGCCGCACCACCACCAGATCGCCGACCTTCACCTTGGCGGGATCAAACGGCTGACCATCGCTGTTGAACCAGCTGCGGGTCACGCTTATCCCCTGACTCAACCGGGTAGGAGCCTTCTCGGGGTAACCTACCAGAGTGCGCTGCACATAGAGGGAGCCCTTGCCCTCATTGGTGACGGTACTCGCCGCCAGTGCCTCGGGGGCACCCTGCTGCAACGGGGCCGAACCACTCAGGGATCCACTGCCAAGCGAGGAGCTCATCCTGGCCTGCCAGTCGACGGCCGGATCGAAGCGGGCGAGTCGCAGCAGGGCGAGCCGCTCCTGGGTGCTGAGCCACTGACGGTGAGCCAGGGTATCGGCCACCTTGGCACTGAGAGCGGGCCAGCGATCCGCAGCCAGCTTGTGCTGGCGCAGCAAGGAGAGCTCAAGAGCTCCATCGCGTAACTGTGAACCGTAATCCCCGAGATAGTCATCACCGCGCTCGGTCCCTAGCGCCCGGTTGAGGGCCTTGGCGGCGTTCTGCTCATCCCCCATGGCCGAGAGGGCCAGCGAGAGGTGGAGCAGCGGCAAGCCGGAGCGAGTGTGATCGGCCTGCTGCTCCCAGATAAGGCGCAAAGTAGCGAGCGGCGCCTTGCCCACCCGGGCCAGCACATAGGCACTGTAGGCCTGATAGGCCAGCCGGCTGTGCTCGGGTGCACTGCTCCAGCGCTCGCCATACTGACTGTCGGTAAGATAGCTCTGCAACCGGTTCAGCGCCTGATTGAGCATCGCCTCCGGCACTGCGTCGCCCGCCTCCTTGCGCGCCAGCAGGTAGTCGGCAGCATAGGCGGTGAGCCACTGCTCCTCGTCGGAGCGGCCATCCCAGAGGCCAAAGCCACCGCTGGGCAGTTGCAACCGCTGCAGCCGTTGCAGCAGGGCGCGTTGCACATCCGCCTCACTCGCCGCCTTCTTGCCCTCTGCGGTTTTGCGCCAGGCGGCCCGCTCATCCGCCGTGGTCAGCAAGTAAGGCCAGGCACGGGACAGGGTCTGCTCCAGACAGGCGTAGGGGTAGTCAGCCAGCGCCTGCCACTGGGCTGCTGGATCCCAGGGAGGGGTGCCGGAGAGGCTGAGCAGCCCCTGCAGATTGCTGCGATCCAGACCGGCCAGCTCGCTTGGCGCAAAGCTCATCTGCTGGCCGGGGGCCAGCATCTGGTAGCGCTGGCGCGTCTCGGCCGGCCAGGGGGAGCGCAGCGGCAGAGTCCAGTCACGGCTGATGGCAAAATCCTTGCCGCTGGCCGCCAACTGCAGGCTTGCCACGCCGCTTGCCCCGGTAACGGTGAGTGGCAGGGTCAGCCACTGCTCCTCGCCGTTTTTCAGGGCCAGGGTGCCGGGCAGCTCACCGTTTGCCTTGAGCCCGCCGTTGAGGGTCCAGACAAGGGAGAGGGCCTGATCCTCGCCACTCATGTTGCGCAGCTGCACCAGCGCCCGGGTCTCATCCCCTCTGGCGCCAAAGCGCGGCCAGCCGATCTCGGCCACCAGGGGCGCCACCACCTTGACGGCGCGCTCGGCCTCGCCGACCTGCTGTTCGTTCCAGGCCAGCGCCATCAGCGCCAGCTCGCCGTTGAAGTTGGGCAGATCGAGCGGGATCACCGCCTTGCCCTGTTCATCGAAACTCACCTCGCCACTCCACAGCGCTGCTATTTCGACCCGGCTCTCCAGCGCGCCGCCCTTTTTCAGCGGCGCCCGGTCGCCCCCGTAGTTGAGGCGAGCCAGCTTGCCATCCTGCGGCGGGATCACCTGGCCGTAGTTGTCGAACAAATCCTGGGCGAAGCGCTTGCGACCAAAGAAGATCTCGAACGGGTCGAGGGGCTGGTAGTCGCTGATATTGAGCACACCCCGATCCACCGCCGCCAGCACCACCCGCCCCTGACTGTTGGGGGTGGAAGTGGCGGTCACCTCCAGCCGGGTGAGCGGCACCGCTTTATCAGGCGCGCTCAGGGTAAGCGGCAGACGGCGCGCTTCCCGATCCAGGGTGAGCGGCACCAGACCGACCGAGCGCAGGCTCTGCCCCTGCTGCTTGCCAGCCGGTTTGGAGGCGCTGTCTGGCGCGGCGATCTGGGCCGAGATATGCAGGTCATGGCGCTGCCACTCGGGGCTGACCGGGATCTCGAACTCGCCGCGGGCATCCTTGGCATCGCCACCCTCCCCCTTGAGCTCGATGCGCTGCCACCAGCGCAGGCCGTCGCCATCTTCCACCAACAAGAGCCCCTTGCCGGGGCGCGGGGCAACCAACGTCACTTTGGCCTTGTCACCCGCCTGATAGGCGCGCTTGTCGAGGGTGATGGCAATCTTGTCGGGCCGAGCCTGCTCGCCACCGCCGCCCCAGGCGTAACTGCCTATTTCCACCCGCAGGCTCGATTGATGGCCCTGGCTGTTCTCCACCTCCAATCGATACCAGCCCGCCGCCAGTTGCAGCGTGAGCGGGGTCGGCCCCTTGCCATCCAGCTGCAGGGTCTGCTCCTGCTCCAGATAGGGCTGACTGTTGAACTCGTACTTCCACCCCTCACCATCGGCGTAGTGCCAGTAGTAATCGCGGTACTCGTTGATAAGGCGCACCTTCACCGCTCCCGCCACCGGTTGACCTTGCGCATCGAGGTTGAGGATCTGGAAGGGGAGCGGCTTGCCCCCTTCCACCCGATCCGCCACAAAGTCGGCCTTGAGCGCCGGCCACTGGCTGCCCGCTGGCCAGCCATACTGGGTGCGGTTGCGATTGACGGCGCGGCCACCGGGTTCGGAAAGCGACACCCGATAGGCCACCTCCAGCGGCCCGAGAGCACTCACATTGTCGAGCTCATCAGCAAGCGAAAAAGCCCCCTGCCCCTGCGCATCGAGGGTGAGACTCAGCGGTTCAAGATCCTTGGCCTGCTCGGCGAGCAGCACGTCACCCAGAGTGAACTCCTGCCACTGGGTAAAAGGCATGGTGGCGCGGCTGATTTTCACCTCCGCCTTGGCCTTGGTGGCGCTCGCTGGCGCGCCATAGAGATAGTCCCCTTGCAGTGGCAGAGTGAGGGCCGCGTCCAGATCTGTGACTTCCCCATCCGGCCCCTTGCCAAGCTGCAGTTTCAGCCGCTCCGGCAGAAATTCCTCCACCAGAAAGGGCCACTCGAAGCGACTGCCGGCGGCGGTCTTGAGGTTGATGGTCCAGCGCCCCAGCGGCGCATCATCCGGCAAACGCAGACCGTAGTGGGCGGCGCCAAGGCTATCGGGCAGCAGCCGTTTCTGTTCGAGCAGTTGGCCGTCCGGTTGTTTCACCTCCAGCTCCACCGCCATGCCCGGCAGCAGCTGGCCATCTTGGCCCTTGAGCAGGATCTCGCTGTCGAGCCGCTCGCCGGGACGATAGAGGTCGCGCCCGCTGAACAGATAGAGCTGCTGAGCCTGCCAGGGCTGGGTGCCGAGATCGAAGGTGGAGAGATCGAGCGCTGCCCCATCGAGGCGCAGCACCGCCAGATGGTTGCCCTGCTCGGCCAGCAGCAGGCGGGCCCCCTGCACCTGATCGAAGCGGCGATGGCCCTGCGGATCGGTGGTTTGCACCTTCAGCCGGTTGCCCTTCTCGTCGAGCAGGGAGAGCTGCACATCCTTGAGCGGGTCGGCGCTTGCCAGGGAGCTCACGAACACCTCCAGCTGATCGCGGTAGCGGCGGGCACTGAGCCCCATGTCGCTCACCGCAAAATAGGTGGTCTCCTTGCGCCAGTCGTAGTTGCCAAGGGGCGACATCACCGCAAAGTAGACGCCAGCCTCCGCCAGCTGCGGCTCCTTCACATTGATAAGGCGGGTCTCGCGCCGGTTAGCATCGAGCTCCAGCGCATAGCGGCCGCTGAACACCCGCTTGGCCCGCTTGGTGATCTGCTCAAGCTCCCAGTTGCCCATGCCAGCACCGGGGCGATACTCGGCCAGAAAGCGCGGCAGATATTCCGCATTGACCCGAAAGAAGTCGATATTGACCTCATCCACGTTGACTGCACTGATGGGCAGGCGCAGCTCGTCGCGCAGCGGTAATACCATGCCGCTGGCGGTAAAGGAGGCTCCCGCCTCCAGCGGCCGGGTCTTGAGGGTCCAGCGCTGGGGGGATGGGCCCAGCCCCGCCTTGAGGCTCACCTCGTAACTTTTATCGGGCTGCACGTTCGGGAAGTAGAGGGTGCGGCCATCATCGGCCAGGATCCACTCCCCCTGCACCTGCTTGCCTCCCTCACTCACAGAAAGCCAGCTCTGCCACTTCGCCTTGGGCACCAATGGGCCGGAGAAGACCAGCGCCAGCGCCGGGGCATCCCGATATTGACGGGCATTGGCCTGCACTACAGAAGTTGGCGCCCCTACCTCCTGCTGGGCAGCTGGCGGTGTGGTCGGCTCATTGGCGACAGGCTTGTCGGGGCCGCAGCCGCTCAGCAGCAGCGCCGTGAGCCCCGCCAGCAGCAGGGCCGGCCAGCGGCGCCCGGGGATGGCCACCTGTTGTGGTGAGGAACGAGAGAAGCGAGGGTGAGAGTCGACGCGGCGCATAAATGTCATCCCTGATTGGCTCGCTGCCAGTGCAGCGCAATAGCCAACAGGATAAGGGATCAGGCTCGCTTGACACAAAGCTCATTGCGTTAAAACGCCGGCGGCCCCCCGCCAGATGCAACAGCGCCGACCCTGGGGTCGGCGCTCGCTTGCGGCTGTGGCGGGTTACTCCATCACCGCCATCTGCCAGGTCTTGAAGCCGCCGGAGAGGTTTTTCACCTTGAAGCCGTGCTGGCTCAGCAGGCGACAGGCCACGTGGCCGCGCAAGCCCACCTGGCAGCTGATGAGCAGCTCTTTATCCTTGGGCAGTTCATGAAGGCGATTGCGCAGCTCATCCAGAGGAATGTGCATCGCCCCCGGAATGCGACCCAGCTTGTCGAGCTCGGGGCCATTGCGCACGTCCAGCACCTGCTGATGGGGGTGACGAGCCTCTACCTCGGCTGCGTGGCAGAGCAGGGTATCCCCCTTCAAGTGGTTGCTGGCCACAAAGCCCGCCATGTTGATCACGTCCTTGGCCGAGCCGAAGGGCGGTGCATAGGTGAGTTCCAGATCCTGCAGATCGAACACGGTGAGACCGGCGCGCTGGGCCACCGCCAGCACGTCGATGCGCTTGTCGACCCCGTCCTTGCCGATGGCCTGGGCGCCGTAAATCTTGCCATCGGGGGCAAACAGCAGCTTGAGGCTGACCGGGTGAGCACCGGGGTAGTAACCGGCGTGGCTGCCCGGGTGGACATAGGCCTTCTCGAACGGCAGCCCCAGCTGCAGCAGCCGCTTCTCGTTCAGCCCGGTGCTGGCCACCGCCAGATCGAACAGCTTGCAGATGGCGGTACCCTGGGTCTTCTTGTAGGTTTCGGCGCGGCCCAGCATGTTGTCGGCGGCGATGCGCCCCTGCCGATTGGCAGGCCCCGCCAGCGGGATCAGCACAGACTCGCCGGTGACGAAGTCGGTCTCCTCCACCGCATCCCCCACCGCATAGATGAAGGGATCCGAGGTGCGCATGGCGACATCCACCTTGATGCCGCCGCGGGGCCCCAGGTCCAGCCCCGCCTTGGCTGCGAGCAGGGTCTCGGGCTTGACGCCGATGGCCAGGATCAGCAAGCCGGTATCGAGCCGGGTGCCATCGCTCAGGGTCAGTCGCAGCCCACCCCGTTGTTCAGTGGCCACGGCAGCAGTTTTTTCCGCTAGCACATCCAGACTCTCGATGGCGGAGAGGCCGGTGCGCAGGCGCAGGTCGATCCCCTCCTCCCGGATGCGGGCATGGAGCATGTTGGCCATCTCCTTATCCACCGGTGCCATCACCTGATCGGAGAGCTCCAGCAAAGTGACGTCCAGCTTGCGCTGGTGCAGCGCTTCCATCATCTCCAGCCCGATGAAACCGCCCCCCACCACGGTGACATGGCGCGGCTGATCGTGCGCCAGCGCCGCCAGAATGCGATCCATGTCGGGAATATTGCGCAGGGTGTGCACACCCGGGCTGTCGATGCCGGGGAAGGGAGGCCGGATGGGGGCCGCGCCCGGGCTAAGCAGCAGCACGTCGTAGGGTTCGCGCCGCTCTTCACCGGTCAGCAGGTTGCGCACCAGCAGGCTCTTGCCGGCCTTGTCTATCTCGATGACGTCGTGAAAGACCCGCACATCCACGTTGAAGCGGCGTTTGAAGCTTTGGGGGGTCTGCAACAGCAGGGCATCCCGGTTGGGGATGTCACCACCGATGTGATAAGGCAGCCCGCAGTTGGCGAAGCTGACGAACTCGCCCCGCTCGAACATCACAATTTCCGCCTCTTCGCTCAGACGGCGGGCTCTGGCGGCGGCAGACGCGCCCCCCGCTACCCCGCCTACAATCAGGATCCGTTTCATCAGCAAGACTCCAGTCAACGACAAATTGACATTAAATTAGTATTTTCTAATTTAGATTTCAATGAAATTTTGTTTGCACCAATTTTGCAGTATTCTTGCCACCCGACAGTCGTTCAACAGGATGTTATCAGTTCATGTCGTCAACCGCGCTCAGTCATCTCTCTTCTGCCAACCAGACACCGCTGTTCTTTCGTCTGGACGTGCGCAGCCAACGGCTGGTCGCGTTGACCGATGTGATGCAAACCCCGCTCTACTGGCTCGATGAGCCCAGAGGCCCCTGGCCGGCCCAGTTGCCGGATGCGCTGCGCCTGCCTATCGAACAGTTGCTGGCCAGCGGCCATGGCGGCAAGCTGGTACTGCGCTTTGCCGGCCAGCAGTGGCATATTGCCCTCTCCCACGAACAAGATGCCTTCTGGCTCATCTGCCTGCAGACCCTGCGTCAGGAGCCGGTGGCCGACCTGGCACTGCAACTGCCGCGCCTGAGCCAGATGGCGAGCCAGCAGCAGTTTGCCGCCATGCTGGAGGCCCTCAAGGAGAGCCTGGGGGCCGATCGCCTCATCCTCTGGCACTATCAGGCCAACGGCCCCCTCGGCAGCGAGCAGCTGACCCCGGTCTTCACTCTCGGTGCCGACGAGGTAGCCGCCATTCGCGGCGACAGTCGCTACATCCGCGCCCTGCGCACCCGCAAGTCCCTGAGCTTTTCGGAAGCCGCGCACCAGCCCATGCTGAGTCATCACTACTATCTGGCCAATGCCGGCGTGAGCTCGCGTCTGGACGGTGCCTTGCTGGAGCAGGAAAAACTCATCGGCGTGCTGAGCCTCGAATACCTCAACGCCACCCCGCTGAGCGAAGAGATGCTGCAGCTGGTGCGTCATAGCGCCCAGCTGCTCGGCCACTGGCAACCGGTGCCGGAACCGGTCCAGCCCGCCGTGCTGGCGATGCCTGCCGAGCTCACCCTGCTGACCGGCATCGCCTATTGCCGCGCCCTGGTGCGCTGGGCCATGAGCGTCAGTGGCGCGCGCATCGGCTGGATCGGCGAGTACCAGCCACGCGGTCAGGATCTCTGGATGATCCCGCGCTGCGTGCTGGAAGGGGAAACCTTCTCGGTGCTCAAGCCCATCCAGATGGACCCGGGCCCGGGCCAGGAGCTGTTCCAGCACGGCCAGGCTGTCTATGTGGAAGACCTGCCCCTGCGCTATCCCCAGGCCAGCCAGCTGCTGGCACTCAATGCCCCCGTTTATGTCGGCATTCCGCTGCACGGCTCGCAGGGCGCCCCCATCGGCCAGCTCACCCTGCTGCTCGACACGCCGCTGGCCGACCCCATGCCGCTGCTCGACGCTCTCAGCAGCCAGCACGAACGGGCCGCCGTCGAACTGCAGCGGCTGGCCGCCGACGAAGCCTTGCGGCTGGCCGAGGTGGCCTTCAACACCCACGATGGTCTGCTGGTGATGGATCACAAGGGGATCATCCTCAAGGTCAACAACTCCTTTACCCGCATCACCGGCTTTGCCGACGATGAGATGATCGGCCAGCATATCGTCCGGCTCAGGCCCACCTACTATGGCGATCACCTGGCGCAGGATGTGCGCGAGGCGGTGGCGGCCCAGGAGTTCTGGATGGGCGAAGAGCGCTGTCTGCACAAGGATGGCCACCTCTTTCCGGTGCGGCTGATGGTGAGCGGGGTGCAGGATGAGCACGGCGAGATCAGCCACTATGTCTGCAGTTTCTATGACATCAGCCAGGAGAAGGAGGCGGCGCGCCACATCGAGCAGCTCGCCTACTACGACGATCTGTGCGGCCTCTACAACCGCCGCAGCCTCAACGACATCATGCAGCGCACCCTGCAGGAGGCCAGCGGCCAGTGGGGCGCCCTGCTGCTGGTGGATCTGGACAACTTCAAGTCGATCAACGACTCCCTCGGCCATGCCTGCGGCGATCTGCTGCTGCAGGCGGTGGTGGAGCGGCTCAAGACCCTGCCCCAGGACAACCTAGTGCTGGCCCGCATCTCGGGGGACGAGTTCGCCCTGCTGTTCAGCGCCCTGGGCCAGGGTTATGTCACCGCCAAGATCCTGGCAGAACACTTCGCCCGCGAGCTGATGGGGCTGTTTCGCATCCCGTTCGACATCGAGGATCACAAGCTGCACTGCAGCGCCTCGGTGGGGATCAGCCTCTTCTCCAGCGAGGACAAGGATCACCTGGTGCTGATGCAGCAGGCCGACACCGCCACCCACATGGCCAAGCGATCCGGCCAGGGCAACTATGTGTTCTTCAGCGAGGCGATGGCGGAGAAGGAGAAGAGCAAGCTGGCGCTCAACAACCAGCTGCGCGATGCCCTGCGCCACCACGAGCTGCAACTGCACTACCAGCCGCAATACCGGGTCGACAACGGCGCGCTCTCCGGCATCGAGGCGCTGCTGCGCTGGCAACGCAGCGATGGCAGCATGGTGCCGCCGGCGGAGTTCATCCCCATCGCCGAGGAGACCAGCCTCATCCAGGACATCGGCTACTGGGTGATGAAGACCGCCTGCGCCCAGTACAGCTTCTGGCTCAACCGCGGGCTGGCCATTCCCCATCTGTCGGTCAACGTCAGCGCCCGCCAGTTCCACACCGCAGGCTTCGTGCAGCAGGTGGAATACATATTGCGCGATACCGGGGTGCCCCCCTCCCGCCTGCTGCTGGAGGTGACCGAATCCGTGGTGCTGGAGAACCGGCTGGAGAGCATCGCCAGGATGCGCCAGCTCAAGGAGCTCGGCATCCTGCTCTCCATCGATGATTTCGGCACCGGCTACTCGTCGCTCGCCTACCTGCGCGACCTGCCGGCGGACGAGGTGAAGCTCGACAGAAGCTTCATCCAGACCCTGGTGCACAGCGAGCAGGACAAGGCCATCGTCAAGGCGATCCTGGAACTGGCCAAGGTTTTTCGTTTTACCGTCACCGCCGAAGGGGTCGAGGACGAAGAGCAGCTCGCCATCCTCAAAGCCCTCGGCTGCCAGCATTATCAAGGCTTCCTGACCAGCAGGCCGCTCACCGCCAAAGCCCTCGAGAGCCTGCTGGGTGCCCCGGCTCCGGGCTAAACATGTAGGATTTATAGGGCTTTATGTAATAAAATAACGGCCTGCTCGAATCATTGGAGTCGTCTATGTCTGTCATTAATCGGATCCCTGCTGTCGAAGTCAGCGGCACCGCCGCTGAAACCAGTGTGACCACCGATACATCCGGGGTCATTGGCCGGATCCATTCCGTTGAAACCTGCGGCACCGTCGATGGCCCCGGAATACGCTTCATCGTGTTCATGCAGGGTTGCCTGATGCGCTGCAAGTACTGCCACAACCGCGACACCTGGGACACCCAGGGCGGCCGCGAGGTGACAGTGCCGGAGTTGATGAGCGACATCACCAGCTATCGCCACTTCATGAATGCCTCGGGTGGCGGCGTCACCGCCTCCGGTGGCGAAGCCATGCTGCAGCAAAATTTCATCGCCGAACTGTTCGCCGCCTGCAAGGAGAAGGGCATCCACACCTGCCTCGATACCAACGGCTTCGTCCGTCACTACGACGAACAGCTCGACAAGGTGCTCGACAATACCGATCTGGTGCTGCTCGACATCAAGCAGATCAACGACGACAAGCACATTCCGCTGACCCACGTCAGCAACAAGTACACCCTGGAGTTTGCCCGCTACCTGGCCGCCAAGGGCAAGACCATGTGGATCCGCTACGTGGTGGTACCGACCTGGTCGGACGATGACGAGAGCGCCGAAGGGCTCGGCCAGTTCATCGCCGAGCTGGGAGAGTGCGTCGAGAAGGTGGAACTGCTGCCCTATCACGAACTCGGCAAGCACAAGTGGGACGTACTGGGCGACACCTATGATCTCACCGGGATCAAGCCGCCCAGCAAGGAGACCATGGACCGCGTCCAGGGCATCCTCGCCAAGTACCACAACAACGTCAAATACTGATAGCTCAGGGGCTGGCCGGGAAAACGCCGGCCCCTTTCACATCGGGCCTCGCCCACCTGCATGCCGTCACCGGACAAGGATCTGCCATGAGTGAAGGACAAGCCGCCGCCCTGCTGCTCTGGGTACTGCTGCTCACATTCAGCCTGCGTGGCACCTTGCTGCGCACCCTCCACGACAATCCGCTCTACCAGCACCTCTGCCTTGGCGGCGCCATCGTGCTGGTGCCGCTCTGGACCCTGCGGGCCGGCCTGCACGACGGGCTGGAGGTGCACTTTCTCGGCCTCACCAGCCTGACCCTGCTGCTGGGCTGGCGCCTCGCCCTGCTCGCCCCCTGCCTCACCCTGCTGGTCCTCTCTTACTTCGGGGTCATCCCCCTGGCCGACATCGGCTGGCAGGCCCTCATCGGCGTGGCCCTGCCGGTCGCCACCACCTGGCTGCTGTTTCTGGCCAGCTGGGCCTGGCTGCCGCGCCACCTGTTCGTCTATCTGTTCGTGGTGGCCTTTCTTGGCGGCGCCCTCTCCATCTCGGTCAAGGTGGTGGCCAGCGCCCTGCTGATGGGTCTGAGCGACACCTATCCCTGGTACACCATCAGCGCCGACTACCTCTCCATCTGGCCACTGCTGCTCTTCCCCGAAGCCCTGCTCAACGGCATGACCATGACCCTGCTCGCCATCTACCGCCCCCACTGGGTCAACACCTTCTTCGACCGGGAATACCTGGGCCGCTGAGGGACACGCAGCGACAAAAAAGCCCGCAATTGCGGGCTTTTTTTATGGCCATTACACGGTGCGGGGGCGCAGGTGGGCGTGCCAGCGGGCTTCCCACTTCTTGAACAGCCAGACGATGACGAAAGTCAGCAGCATGTAGAGCAGGCCGGCGGTCAGGAACGCCTCGAACGGGCTGTAGTAGCGGGAGTTGATGATCCGCGCGGCGCCGGTCAGATCGACGATGGTGATGATGCCCGCCACCGCCGAGCCCTGCAGCATGAAGATCACCTCGTTGCTGTAGGCCGGCAGTGCCCGGCGAAACGAGTTGGGCAAAATGATGCGGGTGAGGGTCTGCCAGCGGGTCATGCCGAAGGCGTTGGCCGCCTCAATCTGCCCCTTTGGCATGTTGAGCACGGCCCCGCGCACGATTTCGGCGGTGTAGGCCCCGGTGTTCAGGGTGAACGCCAGCAGGGCGCAGAACCAGGCTTCGGCAAACAGATCCCAGGCGACGCTGTTTTTCAGCCACTCCCACTGGGCGGCGCCGTAGTAGATGATGAAGAGCTGCACCAAGAGCGGGGTGCCGCGAAAGAAGTAGATGTAGGCCCAGATCGGCCCCTTGATCAGCCAGTTGCGGCTGTTGCGCAGGATACCGAGCGGCACCGCCAGCATCAGCCCGAGGATCAGGGAGGCGGCCACCAGCAGTACCGTGGTATAGAGGCCCTGCCAGTAGGTGGGCCATTCGCTGAGAATGATTGAAAAATCCATGGCTTACCTCGTCTTTATCGCATAGTGACGCTCGGCCCATTTCAGTGCCGAGGTGGAGACCGCAGTGAAGATCAGGAAGATCAGGGCCACCGCCATGTAGAAGGTGAAGGGCAGCTGGGTCGAGCCCGCCGCCAGGGACGCTTTGCGTACCATGTCATCGAGCCCGATGATGGAGACCAGCGCCGTGGTTTTCAGCAAGACCAGCCAGTTGTTGCCAAACCCCGGCAGGGCGTGGCGCATCATCTGGGGAAACAGGATGCGACGAAACACCTGGGTTGCCCGCATGCCGAAGGCGCGGGCCGCTTCCAGCTCGCCCTTGTCCACTGCAAGGATGGCGCCACGGAAGGTCTCGGTCATGTAGGCGCCGAAGATGAAGCCGATGGTGGCCACCCCGGCCGCAAACGGGCTGATGTCGATGTAATCGGGCAGCAGGGAGACCCACTCCTGGTTGGGGTTGCTCGCCAGCAGGTAGTTGTTGTAGGTCTCGTTGACCCAGGTACAGAGGTTGTTGATGAGCACCTGACCGCCGAAGAACAAGAGCATCATCAGCACCAGATCGGGAATGCCGCGGATGACGGTGGTGTAGGCGGTGGCAAAGCCGCGGGCCCACTTGTAGGGAGAGAGCTTGGCCAGCGCCCCCAGCATGCCGAGCACCAGCGCCAGCAGCAGGGAGGCCAGCGCCACCTCCAGGGTGACCCAGGCCCCCTCCAGCAGGGAGGTTTCGTATCCTTTCAAATCAAACATATGCAGTTCCATCGCAACTAAGCGGGCCCATCACTCCCTGGCGAGAGACGACGGGCCCGATGACTACAGACGAGGGTCAACCTGTCGCTATTGTGCGTGTCACGCCCTGGCTCCTGCCTCTGGCAGCGAGCCTTGGGAGTTACTCGCCGTAGACGTCGAAGTCGAAGTACTTGTCGTTGATCGCCTTGTACTTGCCGTTGGCACGCAGCGCCAGGATGGCGGCGTTGAATTTCTCTTTCAGATCCTTGTCGGCCTTGCGCACCGCAATGCCGGCGCCTTCACCAAACCACTTGGGATCGGTCAGTTTCGGGCCCACGAACTCGAACGCATCGCCGCCCTCTTTCTTGAGCAGACCGTCGCTGATGGCGGCTGAGTCGGCCAGCACGTAGTCGACGCGGCCGGATTTCAGGTCGAGATAGGCCTCATCGGCGGTGCCGTAACGCTTGATGGTGGCGTTGGGGAAGTTGTCGGTAATAAAGGTGTCCATGGAGGTGGCACGCTGCACGGCCACTGTCTTGCCATCCATGAAGGCCTTCTCCAGTTTCACCTCAGTGCCTTTCTTGGCAGCGAAGCGGGCCGGAATGTGCTGGTACTTCTGGGTGAAGTCCACCTTCTTCTTGCGCTCTTCGGTGATGTCCATGGTGGCGATGATGGCGTCATATTTGCGCGACAACAGCGCCGGAATGATGCCGTCCCAGTCCTGCTTGACCAGGGTGCACTTCACCTTCATCTCCTCGCACAGGGCGTTGGCGATGTCGATGTCAAAGCCTTTCACCTCGCCGCTCGGCTCGGTCCAGGAGAAGGGGGGGTAGGCACCTTCGACACCGATCCGCACCTCTTTCCACTCCTTGGCCATCAGGCTGCCGGAGGACAGGGCAGTAACCATGGCAGTCGCCAGCATCAGCTTGTTCATGTATCTCTCCTTGATAAAGTCATCGACTGTTGCAATTGCAGATTGTTGGGCTCAGCTCCGGCCATCAATAGATGGAGGAGATGAATTGCTTGAACCGTTCGGACTTGGGATGAGCGAAGATCTCCTTGGGATTGCCCTCCTCCTCCACGCGGCCCTGGTGCAAAAACATTACCTTGTTCGACACATCGCGGGCAAACGACATCTCATGGGTCACCACCAGCATGGTGCGTCCCTCTTCGGCCAGCTCGCGCATCAGGCCGAGTACTTCGCCCACCAGCTCGGGGTCGAGCGCCGAGGTGGGTTCATCAAACAGCATCACCTCGGGTTCCACCGCCAGGGCCCGGGCGATGGCCGCCCGCTGCTGCTGGCCGCCGGAGAGGTGACCCGGGTAGTAGTCGCGCCGCTCCCACAGCCCTACCCGGTTGAGCAGTTGTTCCGCCTTGGCAATGGCCTCGGCGCGGGGCACCTTGAGCACCTGGATCGGCACCTCGATGATGTTCTGCATGATGGTCATGTGCGACCAGAGGTTGAAGCTTTGAAACACCATGGCCAGCCGGCTGCGAATGCGCTCCACCTGCCGCATGTCTTCCGGCAGACGTTCACCGGTGCGGTTGGTTTTCATGCGAATAAGCTCGCCATGGAGGGAAACCGTGCCGGAAGAGGGTGTTTCCAGCAGATTGATACAGCGAAGAAAGGTCGACTTCCCCGAGCCGGAGGAGCCGATAAGGGAGATGACATCCCCCTTGTGGGCGGTCATATCGATGCCCTTGAGCACTTCGTGGGTGCCGAAATACTTGTGCAGATCACGAACTTCCAGTGCGGCAACGTCGCTCATCCATTACAACCTTGTCTGTCCCTAGACGCCGCTGGGGCGTGACTCACGCCATCGCTTATTTAACAAAAAGTTAACCGATGGCAACCTTCAGCGAAAATATCACTCGGATAGTCAAAAAACAATACAGAACCGAGGTCTTTGGTGTTTTGTCTGTATTTTTATTGGCCAAACAGGTATTTTTCAGCACTTTGTCTGCATAAAATGCTAATCACCCCGGTTCGATAACACCGCCTTTTTATACCCGCAGCGCACTACTGGCAAGAAAATTCCGCCCATCATGCCATAAGGCAGACGAAGTGGCTTTATTCACCAGGCCCGCCCTCGCATCCCGTTGAAAAATCGCCGACTCGCGCCGTTTTTGGATTGCACCAGGGTGGGGAGATGCCCCGAAACGGGGCCTCATTTCATACCAGAAACATAACAAATCGATAAAAAGTTCCGGATGAGGCAGGCAAACACACAAATATGTGACACAGGGCCAATAAGTGATGATAAGGTGTCATTTTTGTCAGTTTTTGTGATCGAGGCCCCGATGTTGCTCAATGTGTTGCTGATCCTGCTGCCGCTTGTGATCGGCTATCTGGTACCCCTCTCCTCCGCCCGTTTGATCAAGCTGGTCAATCAATCGCTGGGCAAGATGGTTTATCTCATCTTGTTTCTGATGGGGCTGGGGCTCGCCTACGTGGAGAACCTGGGCAGCAACCTGGCGGTGATCTTCAAGGTGGCCGGCGTCATGCTCGCCGCCATTACCCTGTGCAACCTGCTGGCCCTCTGGTGGCTGGATCGGCGCTCCCCTCCTACGCATGAAGCCAGCGACGGCCAGATGCCGAGCAAGCTGCACCTGTTGTGGGAGTCGCTGCAGCTCTGCTTCGTGGTGCTCGGTGGCGTCTTGCTGGGGCTGCTGGTGGACCTGCGCGCCCTGCCCATCGACAAGTGGAGCGAGTGGGCCCTGATGCTGCTGCTGTTTCTCATCGGGGTGCAGATGCGTAACTCCGGCATGCGGCTGCGCCAGATCCTGCTCAACCCCTGGGGCATGAAGATCGCCGCCACCGTCATCGTCAGCAGCTGGCTAGGCAGCCTGCTGGCCGCCCAGTTGCTCGGCATGCCGCTAGCCCACGGCCTGGCCCTCAGCTCCAGCTTCGGCTGGTATTCACTCTCCGGCATCCTGGTGGCCGACAAGCTGGGGCCGGTACTGGGCTCCGCCGCCTTCATCAACGATCTGGGGCGCGAGCTCATCGCCATCCTGATCATTCCGATGCTGATGCGCCGTCACCCCTCCGCCGCCATCGGCTATGGCGGCGCCACCGCACTCGACTTCACCCTGCCGGTCATCCAGAAATCCGGCGGCATCCAGGTGGTGCCGGTGGCCATCGTCTCCGGCTTTATCCTGAGCCTGCTCGGCCCCATCCTAATCCTGGGCTTCCTGGCCATCTGATCTCGACCCGTTGACTGGCCCACGGTCAACAACAAGCCCGGCACTGCTGCCGGGCTTGTTGTTTAAAAGAGGGGTGGCCTGACATCACGGATTCCCCATTAACTCCGATATTCAGCTGCGCCAGCGGCCGCCGCTCATCACCCGCTCGATGGTGAGCGTGTCGGGGTCGATCAGCAGCAGATCCGCATCCTGCCCCACCGCCAGCGTGCCCTTGGCCGCCAACCCCAACGCCCTGGCCGGATTGGCCGTCACCACCGCCAGCGCCACCTCCAGCGCGATCCCCTTGCCGCAACTCTCCACCAGCGCCTGCCACAGGCTGCCTATCTGGCCGCAGCGCAGCTCGATGAGACGCCCCTCGCTGTCGAAGCGCGGCAGGCTGGCGTTGGCGTCCGAACTGAAGCTGATACGTTCGGCAGGTACCCCGGCCGCCAGCAGCGCCACCAGGGCGTCGGCCGCCAGCAACTCACCATCGTCCAGCAGGTCCGGGAAGCTCGAGGTGGTGAGATCGACCCAGCCGCCGGCCCGGCCCCACTCGATGGCCTCGGCAAACAGCCAGGGATTGCGGTTGCAGTGGGTGGGGTAGAGCTGGCGCAGCGGGATGTCGGTGCCATCGCGCAAGGCCCGCAGCGGTGCCAGCGCCCCGCGCCCGTCCCCCAGATGAAAGAAGCTGACCCCGCTCTTGCCCGCGAGCAGCCCGGCCACCCGCGCCTCGCTCACCAGGCGGGCCAGCTCGTCGTGGGTCGGTGCGCTGGATCTGTGATCGCTGATGGCCACCTCCCCCACCCCCAGCACCTCGGGAATGAGCATGATGTCCGATTCCACCGTGCCGGTGAGGGTCTTGACCGGCAGATGGTAGGAGCCGGTATACATGAAGGCGCTCACCCCGGCGGCGCGAAACTCGCGCACCTTGCCGAGCACCTGAGCCGGACTGCGAGTCAGGCTATCGGTACCAAGCGCCGCCACCAGGGTAGTGACCCCGGCACTCAGCGCCTCCCTTGCCGAGAGCTCCGGCGTGCGAAAACCAAAGCCCCCCTCGCCGCCACCGCCGGTGATGTGGGCCAGCGGATCCACCAGTCCGGGCACCAGATAGCGGCCGCGACCGTCCACCCGCGTCAGCGGCCAGTCGGCGGGGACAGACAATCCCTGCCCGAGCCAGGCGACGCGGCCATCGGCCACCAACAGATCCTGGCGGCCAAGCGGGGTCGGACCATAGAGTTCGGCCCCTTCGATCAGGGTCAACATGCGGCATGCTCCTCGTGAGGTTGATGTGCGCCGTCAAGCGGCAGCCATGCTGCACTCTACCCAGCCGACGGTCAGGGAGGGAAGCACTTCCTCACGGCCAGGCGGCCGTTTTCATAGGCAAGGGCCGCCGGATCCGCTAGGCTCAGCGGCAATCCCTTTGGCTGGTTCCCCCTTCATGAACTATCTGGCTCACCTGCATCTGGCAGCCCATACCCACAGCTCCCTCACCGGCAACCTGCTGGGGGATTTCGTCAAGGGTGCCCTGCCCACCGGCCTCGCCGCGCAATTTGACGAGGGGATCTGGCTGCACCGCAAGATAGACGCCTTCACCGACGGCCACCCCGAACACAGGGCGGCGGTGGCCTGCTTCGAGGCCCCCTGGCGCCGCTTTGGCGGCATCCTGGTGGACATGCTCTACGACCACTGGCTCAGCCTGCACTGGCCGCAGTTTCATGACGAGGCCCTGCCCCGCTTCCTACAGCAGAGTTACCGGCACCTGCTGGCAGATGCAACCCAGCTGCCGGAGGGTCTGCCCCTACCCCTCAAGCGGATGGCAGAGCAGGACTGGATCGCCTCCTATCAGCGCAAAGAGGGACTGGCGCAGGCCCTCAACGGCATAGGTCGCCGGCTGCGCCGCCCGCAACCTCTGGGAGAAGCGCTCACGACCCTGGACGCGGCCCGCTGGCAGCAGTGCGAAGAGGGCTTTCTGCGCTTCTATCCCCAGCTGATGCAGTTCAGCGTGCAGCAGCTGGTCCACTATCGTGGCGGGGATGAACGGCCGCAACCATGAGTACCCCGCGAAATGACGGCAAACACACTCTCTTTCGCTCCCCGTACTTCACGGGAGCATAACTCCGGTTGAGCTGGGGTAAGGAATATTTGCTTGACAATGCCCCTTGATGGAAAATATTTCATTCATTGAATATATATTTTCATATATCGCTCTGGCTGTAAAAAATCAACATCAATGAAGGCTCCACATAAATGGTGCCACACCAGCTCTGACTGACATTATTTTCATATAAAAACGCCTGTCGAATGCCGCTGCTATTATCCATAACCTCCAGAATAATAAAAAAGTCATTGACTAGCCAGTATTAATTATTACCCTCACGGTAATGGATATGTTTCATTTAAAACTCGCTGACATATTCATTGCGAGAATAATATTCTCGATATCTGTCAATTGTAAGATTTTACAATAGCGATTAAAACCTGGAGAATTATGATAATGGAGATCAGGCATTCAACATTATGGATGGCCGTCAGTGCCATGCTTCCATTGATGGCGCATGCAGCCACTCCGCTGGATATAGATGCTCGTTGGAAACAGGAAGCCGTCATTACCCACCCGGATCATGCGCGCTACCCAAATACGGCAGAGGCAATTCAACAACAGCGCAAGAATATTTTCGACTGGCGTACCCAACACCTGCAAGTTGGCATGTCTTCGATAAGCGGAGAAGATGAGCTGATGACCAGCCCATTCTATATCTGCGAAATAGAATCGCTCTACAATATTCCGGGTGGCGCAGCCATCACCTCGGATATCATGGGCCCGGGTAATCAGCTTCCTCCCGCCACAAGCTGCACCAGGCGGGTAGCCAGATCCATCGCAGACAAAATACCCGACGTGGACCCCAATAGCGGTTGGGAGCTCCTCAAATTCAATCTTGGCTACAAGATGCAGCATTATGCCAATGCGAAGTCCGTCTGGTCTGCCGATGGAGATGATGCATTTTCAACCAATCAATATCCCTATCTCATCCTCTACAACCGGATGACGGCAAAACTGCGGGTGATGGGATATTTCCCCGGTTACACCATAGGCACCGGCGTTGCGGTGACGCTCTCCACCACTGGCAAATCCAAGCTCTTTGACAGCAACCAGAGCGCGGATGCCCGATTCTACTCCAGCAGCAAGACCGGCTTTGGCGCCATCAATAACGCGCAGGATGGTGGCTGGGGGGTGACCGACTTCCAGGTGAATCTGGATCCCTGTTCCGCCGGTTCAGATGAGATTGACTTGAACATCAAGATCAGTCCAAAAGCGATCGCCAATGTTGAACTGTATGGGCATGCCACCGGTATCTCGCAGAATATCACCGACGAGGGTATCGGCGATCCGGCGGCCTATCTGATGGACGTCTCGGGTAGCTTGAGCGACAACCTGGAACAGGCCGGCAATTATACCGTCAGCAATCTCTCCGACCTGCAGAATGTCTTCGGC
The DNA here is from genome assembly GCF_027707805.1 of Aeromonas sp. QDB20. Lineage (NCBI taxonomy): Bacteria > Pseudomonadati > Pseudomonadota > Gammaproteobacteria > Aeromonadales > Aeromonadaceae > Aeromonas > Aeromonas sp. QDB20. The sequence goes on from NZ_JAPCJC010000005.1 coordinate 31,056, forward strand.
GGCATCAACGACTCCGCCACCTCCAATGCCGTGGCCAGCGATGCCTTGGGTGCCGCAGGCGACTTTCTGGGCGGCATGATGGAGCTGGCCCCGGGGGGAAGCAGTGTAACGGCAGGCTTCAAGGCACTGGCCGGCACCCTGTCTGGCGTGGGATCCATCTTCGGAACACAGGCGGCGGCCGTGCCCGGCTACAGCCCAATCATTCCACAAATCTCCTTCTCGGAGGTGTATTTGCGGGGTGAAACGACCTCCTCAGATCCTGGCATCACGGTCAAACTGAAAATGCCGGGCAGTTTGTCCACCGCCTGGCAAGATTTTGGCGAAAATGGTGCCAGTGATATCTCGTTCCCGCTCTATGATGAGCCCATGGGCTTGTTCACCCTGTTGACCACCCCGAAGGTCCGTGTCGACAAGACCTATAGTGATCGCTCCAGCTCCCAGGGATACAAGCTGGTCACCACCTTCATCCCCTCCAACGTCGTGCTGGCAAGCAATGCCAAGTCGGGCTTGACCATGAGTGGCTGGAACACGACCGAGAATACCGGCGTCAATCTCACCGGGAGATTGAAGATCAAATATCTGGTCAGTGCGGATGTCACCCCACAGTTCACCAACCTTCACGATATAGATGGCAATAATGACAGCTTCTCCTATGCCGCTATGTCTACCAATGGCAGCAGTTCCAAGCTGTATACGGTAGTCACCGATGATGTGCCCTTGATGTATTTGTACGACCGCTTGAACAGCAAGCGCCCGAGCATTTCATTCAAGGGGGGAAAAGGGGTTGTGGATAGCATCTCCCTGATCGTCACGGCGAAGAATAATTCCGCCACCCTCCATGACAATATCTTGAATAAAGACATCACCATGGTGAATAAAACGGACGCCGAGGGGAAATTCGTTCCCTACTATTTGACCATGAAAGAGTATCCCGCCACCTTGAGTTATACCAAGGACACGCTGGATCCGGATAGCGATGCCAAGCGCCTGATAAATTCAGGACAACTGGGCAATGTGACGCTGACTCCCAAGCAAGGTCTTGATATTCGTCTCGGTGTACCATCAAGTCAGGTCACCATAAAGAACTATTGCGCGGCAGAAGGGGAATATAACAAGCCCCATGAGGTCAGAAGCGATGGCACCTATGCCATCTATGCCGATGAAGACATGGCCTATTATACCTATGATCCCAAACAAGTCAGTCAGTCTCAAAACAACTACCTGACTCTCGGCGCCGATGGTGCTTACAATCCTGCCATGACCTGGGGATTTCTCTCATTCAACCTGGGTGAATACGTCGCCAAATATGGCAACAGAAAACCGAGCTCGGTTTCATTGAGAATTGAACAGAACGATCCCGGCACCGTATATATTTCCAGTTACTGGAGTTACTACTTCTTCAGCGCCAACGCCTCAACCTGGGCGATGCGACAAAACAGCTGGAAAGAGTACCGGCCCAAGTTCAGCGACCAAATCACCTACTCCAGTGAACAGGTGGCCTGGGTTGATGTCACTGACTTGTTCAATGCCGCCCTGGACAGGGCAAAAACGGGGAGTGGCGATACCTATGAACAACCAAGATTGAGCTTCACGCTCGATCCCGGTTATGCCAGTTTCTACGATAAATATGTCTATACCTCGGAGGCAACCCCGGCCAAAGCGCCCCAGCTGACCATTCATTTCTAAGCCAACGGCAAGCGTAGCCAAGGCCACTTTGGCCATAAAAAAGTCCCTGCCTTGGCAGGGACTTTTCATTTGGATGCGCGCTCGCACTGTGCTCGCAGCGACAGCCCGTTTTCCCCTGCAAGCCAGGGTAGAAACCCAGCGGGTCAGCTGTCGGCATCCTTTTTCTTGCGAATGCTCAGCCCCAGCTCGCGGCCGCGCAGGCGGGCGTAATAGATGGTGCCGATGAAGGCGAGCACGGTGAACAGCAGCTCCACCACCGCCAGCCACCGCTCTCCCTCATCCGTGGTGATCAGGGTCAGGGCGTGCAGGAAGTAGGGCATCAGCACGAAGTTGCCCCAGGCGTGGGTGTAGGGGTTGCCCTGCACGATCCCCTTGAGCGGGAACAGCAGCGGCACAGTCCAGATCACCGGCAGCAGCCAGGGGTTGAGGTCGGGATGGGGCGAGAGCCAGAGGTGCCACAGCAGCACCCAGATCAGCAGGCCGAAAAAGCCGACCAGGGTCAGCAGGCGGGCGAAGCGGGTGCTCACTTGAGGATCTCCAGCACCTGCTCGGGCGGGCGGCCGATGCGGGCCTGGCCGTTCTTGATGACGATGGGGCGCTCGATCAGTTTGGGATACTGATGCATGGCGCGAATGAGGGCGTCGCCGCTCACCTCGTCAAGCCCCAGCTCCTTGTAGAGATCTTCCTTGGTGCGCATCAGCTGGCGCGGATCGCTGAATCCCAGCTGACTCAGCAGGGTGCGGATCTCTTCCTCGCTCGGAGCCTGCTCCAGATAGAGCACCACAGCAGGGGCGATCCCGTGTTGTTCCAGCAAGGCCAGGGTTTCACGGCTCTTGGAGCAGCGCGGATTGTGGTAGATTTGGGTCTCGCTCATGATAACTCCCTGATTAATCGCAAGATGGGACAAGAAACGGCGCTATTGTAGGGGAAACTGATGGTCAGGGTAAGCGCGAGAGTGCAGGAATTGAAACGAATTTGTTGGCTGATTGTGGCCGGCCTGCTGACGGCCTGCAGCCCGGCCCCCCAGTTCACCGACAGCCAGCACCTGCCGTTGGCCCTGGCTGACTTTGCCGGCAAGCCACTCTTGGTCAACTACTTCGCCCCCTGGTGCGCCCCCTGCCTGCGGGAGCTGCCGCTGCTGGAGGCGCTGGCGCAGGAGGGAGAGATCGCCGTGGTGATGGTCAACTATGACCCGACCACACCGGCCGAGCTTCGCAAACTGGCCGGGCAGTACCACATCAGGGTGCCGCTGCTCATCCCCCGGCAGGAGGCGAGCCTCCCCTTCCCCCGTCCCGCCGGGCTGCCCACCAGCTATCTGCTCGATGGCAAAGGAAACCTCCTGCAGAGCCTGGTGGGGGAGCTCACCCCATCGCGGGTAGAGGCCCTCAGGGCCTCCGTCAAGCCGGCTGGCCACTGAACGCCTGACCCCTTGCCGCCGGCCGCTCTGTTTCCCCAACCTTCCCCCTGTTGTTGCCCATCGGCCACCTGCATCAACGACAAGGGCGCACCCTGGTGCGCCCTTGTCGTGCGTGCGAGCCGCTGGCCCGTCAGCCCTTGAGGCTGTCGAGATCCTTCTTGGCCCGTTCCAGCTCGGTGATCCGTGCCTCCAGCCTTGCCAGGGTCAACTTGTCGTTGGTGGTACCGCGCGCCACGATCAGCTCGTCGATGGCCGCCTGGTAGTCACCGCGCAGGGAGAGCATCTCGGCGCGCGCCATGTGCAATTCGGTCATCCTGCCCGCCTTGCGATAGGCATCGGAGAGCAGGCTCCAGGCCAGGTTGTTCTCTTCGTGCTCACGGGCATAGGGGTCGAGAATGGCGATGGACTTCTTGTAGTTGCCCCCTTCCAGGTAGGCGTTGCCGAGGTTCACCACCACCACCTCGTTGTCCGGCATGCGGGTGCGGAACTTCTCGAGCCGGGCGATGGCCTGGGCGCTGCGCCCCTTGGCCAAGTCGATGTCGGTGAGGGCGTCCACCACGAACAGATCTTCCGGGTGGCGAGTCACCAGCTCCTGCATCAGGGCGTCGGCCTCGTCGGTGCGCTTGAGCTGCAGCAGCGCCAGCGCCTTGCCGTAGATGGCCGCATCCTTGAGCGGGTAGTCCCCCTTCTGCAACCGGTTGTCGAAATAGGTGAGCAGGGCCTGCGGGCTCTCGGTGCCGAAACGCACCTGGATGCGCACCTTGGCCAGCCAGAAGTCGAGGCTCGGCGGCAGATTGCGACGGCCATAACTGCCCGCCCGGGCGCGCGCCTCGCTGATCCGTGTCTCCGGCAGCGGGTGAGTCAGTAGCATCTCAGGCGGCTTGCTGGCGTAGCGATACTCGGCCGCCAGTTTCTGGAAGAAGTTGGCCATGCCCATGGGATCGAAACCGGCGTCGTAGAGGGTCTTCATACCGATCCGGTCCGCTTCGTATTCGTTGTCGCGGGTGTAGTTGATGGCCGACTGCATGGAGAGACCCAGCGTGGTCTGCAGCGCAGCGATCCCTGCGGTGGGGTTGATCACCGCCAGCGCAATGGAGCCCACCAGGCCGGCCAGGGTCATGGCGGAGCTGCTCGCCTGCGCTTCCATATAGCGGGCGATGTGGCGCTGGGTCACGTGGGTGATTTCGTGGGCCAGTACCGAGGCGAGCTCGCTCTCGCTGTCGGCATAGAGAAACAGGCCGGTGTGCACCTTGACCCGCCCGCCGAGGAAGGCGGCCGCGTTGATGCTGGGGTCGTTGATGAGGAAGAAGGTGAACGGGAAACGCACCCCGTCGGCGTTGGAGAGCAGCCGCTGGCCCAGATCGTCGATGTACTGGCTCAACACGGGATCATCTATGATCGGCAAACCGGCCCGGGCAAAGCGCATGAAGGCGTTGCCGTAGCGCACCTCCTGCTCGATGGGCAGGGCGGCCACCCCGGCGGTGCCGATGTCGGGAAGCTGGTTGCTGGCCTGGGCATGGAAAGTGGCGCCCATCAGGGAAGCCAGCAGGGGGAGCGATGCCATCAGGGGGGAAAAGCGTGCCACGTTATCTCTATCTCCAATCAGACCCTACCGGGACACCGGCAGAATACCCTTGCCCATCAAGGGCTACAAGCGTTGTTTCGTGCTCTCATCACGGCCATAATAGCTGCCATCACGCGCGATGGAGCCTCCATGGAATACCTCGACCTGACCCCCTGGCGTTGCCCCGAGCCGCTGATCCGGCTCAAGCTCTGGTTGCGGGAGGCCAAAACCGGTCAAGCCCTCGCCATCCGGCTGGCCGATGCCGGCTCCCGGCAGGACATTCCCGCCTATCTGCAGCGCCAGGGTCACCCCTTCACCTTGCAGGAAGCGCCGGACAATACCCTCTCTTTGCAGTTGGTGGTCGGGGCCAGGCACCACAGCCAGCCCCAGTAACGTAAAGGATGTCGCCATGTTAGAAGTCATCAAGCGCTGGTATCAGACCCGCTTCTCCGATCCCGATGCCGTCACCCTGTTTCTGCTGCTGGCGGCCTGTTTCGCCGTGCTCTGGCTGTTTGGCGATCTGCTGGCACCACTGTTGGTCGCACTGGTGATGGCCTACCTGCTGGAGTGGCCGGTGAGCCGGCTGCAGCGGGCCGGGCTCTCGCGCACCCTGGCTACCAGCCTTATCCTGCTGCTGTTCATCGCCCTCACCGCCATGGCGTTCCTCGGGCTCATCCCGACCCTGGCGAGCCAGGGGCTGAACCTGGCCAAGGAGTCCCCGGCCATGCTCTCCCATGCTCAGGACTATGTGCGCACCCTGCCGGAGCAGTACCCCGAGCTGGTCGATGTCAGCCTGGTGGAGACCGTTATCGACAACATGCGACAGCGTATCCTGAGCGGGGGCGAGCAGCTGGTGACCGCCTCCCTCGGCTCCCTCATCAACGTGGTGGCCATACTCATCTACGCCATCCTGGTGCCCTTGATGGTGTTCTTCATGCTCAAGGACAAAGAGATATTGATGGGGGGGCTGCGCCGCTTCCTGCCGCGCAACCGCACCCTGGTCAACCGGGTCTGGGTGGAGATGAACGAGCAGATCCTCAACTACATCCGCGGCAAGGTGATCGAGATCCTGATCGTCGGAGTGGCGACCTATATCCCATTCGCCCTGATGGGGCTGCGCTACTCGGCGCTGCTGGCGGTGGCGGTGGGCTTCTCGGTGCTGATCCCCTACATAGGTGCCGCCGCGGTGACGGTGCCGGTGGCCATGGTGGCCCTGTTCCAGTGGGGGCTGACCCCCGAGTTCACCTGGCTGATGGTGGCCTATCTGGTGATCCAGGCCCTCGACGGCAATCTGCTGGTACCTCTGCTCTTCTCCGAGGCGGTCAACCTGCATCCGGTGGCCATCATCGTTGCCGTGCTGGTGTTTGGCGGCCTGTGGGGCTTCTGGGGGGTCTTCTTCGCCATCCCCCTCGCCACCCTGGTCAAGGCAGTGCTCAATGCCTGGCCCAAGCGCGAAGAGCTGCCCGCCGTGCCCAAATAATGCGATAGTCGTGCCTGGCCATCGATGACAACGGAGTGTCCATGAAGATATTGCAAATGCTCACACGGACGGGGCTGGCGGCCCTGCTCCTGACCACCCTGCCGGCCCGGGCCGATCTCGATATCGGGGCGCTCAGCGCCTTCTCCAGCGACAGCCCCGACAGCCCCATCCCCAAAGGGTTGGTGCTGGGCGGGGCCGTCATCGGCGGTCAGGCCCGCTATCAGCACCAGGATGACACCCTGCTGCCGATCCCGGGTGCCCTCTACTTTGGCGACAACCTCATGTACCTGGGGGATCGGGCCCGCTACTACCTGAGCCGCAATGGCGGCCTCTCCACCTACGCCTTCGGCCGGATGCGCTTTGGCAATCTGGATCCGGACGATGATCCCTTCCTGCACGGCCTCGACAAGCGCAAAGGTGAGTTCGAGGCCGGGATCGGGGCCGATCTCATCACCCCCTATGCTCTCTGGAGCGTGCGGGCCACCAGCGACGTGACCGGCACCAGCAATGGCCAGGAGCTGATGCTGTGGGCCAACTTCCCCATCATCCGCGGCCCGCTGCTGCTGATGCCGGGGGCCGGCGTCATGCTGCGCAGCCACAACCTCGCCAACTACTACTTCGGCGGTGTCTCGCAAGACGAAGCGAGGGCGGACAGGCCGACATGGAACACCGGCACCACCCTCTCCCCCATGGTCTCCCTCATCGGCAGCTATCGCTTCAACGCCAACTGGATCGGCGGCTTTGGCATCAACTACGAGCGCTATGACGGCGACATCGCGGACAGCCCCCTCGTCCAGCATCAGGGGGAACTCTATGCCGGGCTGGGGCTCGGCTATATCTGGTAACGCCCAGACCACACCCACACCAAAGAGAAAAGGAGCCTATGGCTCCTTTTCTTGTTATCCGGCAGAGAACGCTGTCACAGGCGGGCCAGAAACTCGGCCAGTGCGTCGTTGACGAAGGCAGGGTTCTCCAGCGAGGCGATGTGGCCGGCCGCCGGGATCTCCTTGAACGGGCAGCCCAGCACCTCGGCCATCAGGTAGCCTTCCAGCACAGGGCGGGCCTTGTCCTGGCAACCCGTCATCACCAGCGCAGGCAGCCTCATCTCTTCCAGCCACTCGATGCGATCTTCGCGGGTCACGAAGCTGCGGCCCACCGCCACCATGGCGGCCACCTTGTCAGCCGGCCAGGCGGCGAGGCGCGCCTTGAAACCGCTCATCAGGGCGGCATCCGGCTGGTCGGCAAAGAACAGCGGCGCCACCTGCTCGACGATGGGAGCCGGGATGGTGCCAAGCTGCTCGATCATGGCCAGCATGCCGAGATAGCGCTCGCAGGTGATCTGGGGCTCGAGGCCGACGAAGCTGTCCATCAGCACCAGTCCCTTGAGGCGCGCGGGCGCCATGCGCGTCAGCTCCACGCCCCACATGCCGCCGATGGAGAGACCCACCAGCACGAACTCGTCGATGCCGAGCGCATCGAGCAGGGCCAGGTGGTCGCGGGCCAGGGTCGCCAGGGTGCAGCCCCCCTCGGGCAGCGCATCGGAATCACCGTGGCCCCACAGTTCGGGCACGATGCAACGGTACTGCCCCTTGAGGGCCTCCACCTGGGGCGCCCACATGGCGCTGTCCCACAGGTAGCTGTGACCAAACAGCACGACCGGGCCCTGCCCCTCGTCCAGATAGGCCATCTGGCGGCCTGCTATCTCCATAACTTGCTTCATGTTTTCTCCTGTTGCCAACAGCCGGTGATGAGACGGCAGTGCACATCGCCATCACTGGCGTCATGTTTTTCTATTGCCGGCGGCTCGTGAGGCGGCAGTGTAACACGACCCCCTTGGCAGTAACGCCTGCCTGGTGCAATCTGGAAAGGACTCAATAAGGAGACAATCATGCCGAAGGACAAGAGCAAGAAGCGCCCGCGCCTGAACAAGAAGACCTACGAGCACCACCTGGCCCATCTGCAGGAGGAGCTGGTCAAGCTGCAGGAGTGGGTCAAGCAGGAGGGGCTGAAGGTGGTGGTAGTGTTCGAGGGGCGGGACGCCGCCGGCAAGGGTGGCGTCATCAAGGCTATCACCGAGCCACTCAACCCCCGGGTCTGCCGGGTCACGGCGCTGCCCGCCCCCTCGAACCGGGAGCGCTCCCAGTGGTACTTTCAGCGCTACGTGGCCCACCTGCCCGCTGCCGGCGAGATGGTGCTGTTCGACCGCTCCTGGTACAACCGGGCCGGGGTCGAGCGGGTGATGGGCTTTTGCAGCGACAACGAGTATCGCGAGTTTCTGCGCGCCTGCCCCGAGTTCGAGCGGATGCTGACTCGCTCCGGCATCACCCTCATCAAGTACTGGTTCTCGGTCAGCGACGAGGAGCAGGAGAAGCGCTTCAAGGAGCGGATCAGCACCCCCATCAAGCGCTGGAAATTCAGCCCGATGGATCTGCAATCCCGCTCGCGCTGGGTCGAATACTCCCGCGCCAAGGATGACATGTTCACCTACACGGATACCGAGGATTGCCCCTGGTTCGTGGTGGAGGCAGACGACAAGCGCCGCGCCCGCCTCAACTGCATCTCTCACCTGCTGGGCAAGGTGCCCTACGAGGCGATCCACTACGAACACATAGAGCTGCCCCCTATCAGCACCGAAGGTTACGAGCGCCCGCCGCTCACCAGCCAGCACTTTGTACCGGACATCACAGCTGCGCTCGAGGCCTGAGCACTGCCACCTCGCCTGCCGTTCTCGCCAAACGGCAGGCAATAAAAAGCCGGTCTTGCGACCGGCAAAAAGGCATTGAATATAAAGAAAAGGAAACCTCGGCAGCCGCCCCTTGTCAGGTGCGGATGTATTTGGCCGTGCGCGGGAAGGCTTGCTCCTTGGCATCGAACAGGTAGCAGGCCTCGGCCGGAATGCCGACGCTGTACTGCTGGCCGGTGGCCACGTCCACGTCGGAGCTCGCCTTGACGGTGAAGTCGTGGCCCGCCACGTCCATGTAGACGAAGGATTCGGCCCCCAGGTGTTCAGCCACCTGCACCACCCCGCTCACGCGGCTGTCGGCATGGGCGTGATCGAGCGGCACCAGGTGCTCGGGACGAATGCCCAGCTCCACCTTGTCGCCAACCGCGCCGCGGCGGGCATCGACCCGCACCCGCACGCTGTCGCCCGTGGTCAGCTTGACCAGGCACTCCTGCTCGCCAATCTCCACCAGCTCGCCCGCCAGGAAGTTCATCTTGGGAGAGCCGATGAAGCCCGCCACGAACTTGTTGTCCGGGTTGTGGTAGAGCTCGAGCGGGGTGCCGAACTGTTCCAGGTTGGTGGTCGCGTCCGCCTTGAGCGGGCTCAGCACCACGATGCGGTTGGCCAGGGTCATGGCCTCCACCTGGTCGTGGGTCACGTAGATAATGGTGGAGTTGAGCTCCTTGTGCAGCTTGGCGATCTCGATGCGCATCTTGACCCGCAAGGCGGCGTCGAGGTTCGACAGCGGCTCGTCAAACAGGAACACCTGCGGCTGCTGGACGATGGAGCGACCGATGGCGACCCGCTGGCGCTGACCGCCGGAGAGCGCCTTGGGCTTGCGGTCCAGCAGCGGCTCGAGACCCAGGATCTCGGCGGCGCGCATCACCCGCTTGTGGATGTTCTCTTTGTCCATCTTCTTGAGCTTGAGGCCGAAGGCCATGTTCTCGTAGATGTTCATGTGCGGATAGAGGGCGTAGGACTGGAACACCATGCCCACGTTGCGCTCTACCGGCGGCACGTCGTTCATGTAGCGCCCGCCGATGGTCAGCTCGCCGCTGGTGATGTCTTCCAGACCGGCGATCATCCGCAGCAGGGTGGACTTGCCGCAACCGGACGGGCCGACGAAGACGATGAACTCCCCTTCCTTGATGGCCAGGTTGATATTGCGCAGGGTGTCCTTGTGGACAGCCGGGTCGTAATTTTTGCGAACGTTGTTGAGTACTACTTCAGCCATGTCGAGCTCCGCTCTTGAATCTTTGCAAATCGTGATAGCGGGGGGAGTCGGCTCCCCCGGCCATGAACCGTTAACCTTTCACGCCGCCGGCAGTGAGACCACCCACCAGCCAGCGCTGGGCGAGCAGGAAGACGACCGTGATGGGGAAGCCCGACAGCACGGCGGCCGCGGCGAAGTCACCCCACAGGTAGTTCTGCGGATAGAGGTACTGCTGGGCCCCGACCGCCAGGGTCAGATTGTTCACATCCTGCAGCAGGATGGAGGCCATGGGCACCTCGGTGATGGAACCGATGAAGGCCAGGATGAACACCACCGCCAGGATGGGCACCGACAGCGGCAGCAGGATCAACCGGAATGCCTGCCACGGGGTGGCACCGTCGATGGCCGCCGCCTCTTCTAGGGAGGAGTCGATGGTCTCGAAGTAGCCCTTGATGGTCCAGACGTGCAGGGCGATGCCGCCCATGTAGGCCAGGATCAGGCCGCCGTGGGTGTTGAGACCCAGCCAGGGGATGTAGTCACCAATCTTGTTGAAGAGCGCATAGATGGCCACCAGTGCCAGCACCGCCGGGAACATCTGGAAGATCAGCATGCCCTGCAGGATGGTGGACTTGCCACGGAACCGCAGGCGGGCGAAGGCGTAGGCACAGGTGGTGGAGAGCACCACTATCATCAGGGCGGTGATGCCCGCGATCTTGATGGAGTTCCACAACCAGGTCAGCACCGGGAACGGCGGCGGCGTGATGCTGCCGTCGGCGTTGGTGATGGACATGCCCAGCGCCAGCTTCCAGTGATCCAGGGTCGGGTTGGAGGGGATGATCTCCCCTACCGCGAAGTTGCCGTTTCTGAACGAGATGGCGATGACCATGATCAGCGGGAAGATGATCAGTGCCAGGAAGCCCCACATCACCAGGTGGGTTGCCCACACCCGGTATTTGACCGATTTGGGTTGTACGATTGCCATGTTGAAGCCTCCTTACAGTTGCTTGTCGGCTTTGGACAATTTCAGGTTGAGCAAGGCCAGCGCACCCACGATGAGGAAGATGGCGGTGGCGATGGCACTGGCCAGACCGTAGTCCTGACCACCCGAGCCCTGGAACGCGATCCGGTAGGTGTAGCTCACCAGCAGGTCGGTGGTCCCGGCCGGGGTGCTGGCGCCAATGATGTCCGGCGCGCCGTTGGTCAACAACTGGATAAGCACGAAGTTGTTGAAGTTGAACGCGAACGAGGCAATCAACAAGGGCGTCAGCGGCTTCATCAGGAGCGGTACTGTGATCTTGAAGAAGTTCTGCACCGGACCGGCACCGTCCATGGCGGACGCCTCATAGAGATCTTCCGGAATGGCTTTGAGCAGGCCCATGCAGAGGATCATCATGTAGGGGTAGCCAAGCCAGGTGTTGACGATGAGGATCATCACCTTGGCCAGGAAGGGGTTGGTATACCAGTCAGGCTTGATGCCGAACGCTGCTTCCAGGAACAGGTTGATCTCGCCGAAGTTCTGGTTGAACAAGCCCTTGAACACCAGGATGGAGATGAACGCCGGGATGGCATAGGGCAGGATCAGCATGACCCGGTAGAAGCCGCGCCCCTTGAGGGACTCCCACTGTACCAGACAGGCCAGCACCATGCCGATGGCCAGGGTGAAGCCCACCGAACAGGCGGAGAAGATCACGGTCCAGACGAAGATCTGCAGGAACGGCGCCTGGATGCCCGGATCGGTGACGATACGGGCGAAGTTCTTCCAGCCCACGCTCACCACGAAACCGGGTGCCACGCTCTTGCCGACAAACTGGCCCTGCTCGTCGATGTATTGATAGAAGCCGGTGTCGCCGTTGGGCAGCATCAGCTCGCCGCTCTGGTTGTCACGCAGCAGGTTGCTGTCTTTGATCACCACCCCGGACTTGAGCACGGCACCGTCCAGTAGACGGGTGTACTGCTGTTTCTGGGCGGCGAACTTGCGCAGGCTGCTCAGGGTCAGGTGGGTTCCGCCATCCGGCAGCACCAGATCGAGTGCGCTCAGGTGGGTGCGGTGGTCGACGATGGCCCGGATGGGCGCAACCTGATCCACGGCCTCACCGGCCAGGGGTTGCAGCTGAACAACCTGTACCTTGTCATGAACCCTGCCCTCGCGGACAGCCAGCTCACGGGCCTTGTTGTTCATCAGGGTAACGGGTTGACTGATAAAGGATTGGTCGTCCTGTTTCAGCAGCAGCTGAAACTGATTGTTCTCACCACCCAGGAGGGTGAAATCGAATTCACCGCCCGCCACCTTATAGGTTTTTTTCAGATGGTAATCCCGCGCCTGCTCGATGGAGAGCAGGTTGGATCCCGAATAGTTGGTGAAGGCGATGCCGATCGTGTAGGCAAGAGGGAAGATGATAAAAACAACCATGCCAGCCACACCGGGGAAGATATAGCGGTGGGCATAGGTCTTCTTGTTCATGAAGACATACAGACCGACGGAGACCACCACCAGATCAAGCAGAGCGAATACCCACTCACCGCTGGCGTACATCATCACGGCTGCATAACCGTTGAGGATGGCTACCAGGGCAGCAATGGTCCACTTAAGCCAGGTGTGCTTATCCTTCGGACCGGCATAGGATTCGATAGAAGGTACTACTTCCATGCCAATTAACCTTTATAACGCCAAGAGAGATTTGAGAGAGTGGGAGGCCATTGCGGCCTCCCGGGTAGTGCGTGCTTACTGAACGATACGCTTGGCAGCGGTATCCAGGGCTTCGTCAACGCTCTGACGGCCGGAGGTCACGTTCTTGAGGGCAGTTTCGAAGGAGGACCAGAAACGGCTCATTTCAGGCACGGACGGCATCGGCTCGCCATTCTGGGCGTTCACCATGGTGGCCTTGATGTGCGGATCCGCTTCCAGGGTCTTCTGGAAGGACTTCAGCGCCACGGCGCCCAGCGGCTTGTCGGCGTTGACCGGCGCCAGACCGGCATCGGTCAGCAGGTAGTTTTCCAGGAACTCGATGGCCAGATCCTTGTTCGGGCTGGCGGCGTTGATGGTGGCACCCAGCACGCCGACGAAGGCCTTGGCCGGTTTACCCTTCAGGGTCGGCAGGGAGGCAACGCCGTACTTGATGCCGCTCTTGTCAAGGTTGCTCCAGGCCCAGGGACCGTTGATCATCATGGCCACTTCGCCCTTGTTGAACTTGGCGTCCATCACACCGTAGTCGATGCCTTTTTCCAGGTGACCGGACTTGATCATCTCGGAGATGTAGCCGACACCGGCCTTGGCACCCGCGTTGTTCACGCCGGTGTCTTTCACGTCATAACCGGTAGCGGTCTTCTTGAAGGCGTAGCCACCGTTGGCAGCCACCAGCGGGTAGCTGAAGTAGGGGGTGTCATAGGCCCACATGATGGCGCGCTTGCCGCTCTTCTTCAGAGTCTCGTCAATCTTGGCGATCTCTTCGAAGGTCTTCGGCGGCTCCGGCAGCAGATCCTTGTTGTAGATCAGGCTGACGGCTTCGACGGCAACCGGATAACCGTAGGTCTTGCCATCGACGGTCATGGCATCCCAGGCGAACTGTTCAAACTTGGCTTTGGTGGCGGCATTCGGGGTCACGGGGACCAGCAGACCGGCCTTGACCCACTCACCGTAACGGTCGTGAGCCCAGAAGAAGATGTCCGGGCCGTTGCCGGTAGCAGCGGCTTGCTGGAATTTCACTTCCACCTGATCAGGGTGAGCAACCGTCACCTTGATGCCGGTTTCGGCTTCAAATTTCTTACCTACTTCGGCCAGACCATTGTATCCCTTGTCACCGTTGATCCATATGGTCAGTTGGCCTTCGTCAATGGCGGCAGTGGCAGAGCAAGCCACACCCAGAGTAGCCAGACCGATCAGGGATGACAGCAATTTCTTTTTCATGAGCCTTTCCTTGTATTAGTTCCGCGCTGCAAGAGCATTGTGTGCGAGATGAATATTATCCCAAGCCGTTACCGCCTCACATGACGCAACTCGCATTTTTGAAACGCAATTACGTATTTTCTTCCGGAAAGTTCTGAAAACATTTTCTTATTTCAGGGGGTTAACGCCATTTATTGGCATATTTATCGCCAAATTAAGAAATTAAATTACCAAAGAGAAATAAATAAACATGAATGAAAGGGTTTTCACCTCATTGAAAACCCTTTCACAGGGATTATTCTGTTTAATTTGTTAACAAATCACCGAGTTGGTTTCGCTGCCACCTACCCCGTTAAATAAAAAGACACCGCAGCAGGCTGCGGTGTCTTTTTGCCAAAAGTGGAAAGCAGATCACATTACGACTGGCGCAACAGCTGATCCTTGAGGTTGGGCGGCACCCCCTTGATGGTCAGGGTATCGGTCTGGGGATCGTAGAAAATCCGGCTGTTGAGCAGCTTCTGCTCGAAGCTCAACGTCAGCCCACCACCGGAGCCGACGAACTTGGTCAGCCCGCGCAGGGTGGAGCGGTCGGCCGGGAAGCGCTCTTCCAGCTCGTACTCCTGACCGATGAAGCTGTAAAAATCGAGGTCGCCCTCCCCTGCCTCTTTTGACGAGAGCTCCGCTGACAGCTCCCTGATCTCGATCTCTTCACCGGCGCTGGCCTGCTCGGTGCAATATTTGAAGACCTGTTTCTTGTAGTCGTTGCGCTCGGCCGGTTCGAGCTGGCGGCTGTCGCAATAGTCGTCCACCGCCTGCAGCAGCCCCTTGTTCTGGATCTTGGCATCCATCCCCTCGCGGGCACCCAGCAGATCCATGAAAAAATCACCCAGCTTGCGACCGACCCGGCCCTTGCTGAAGGTGATGTAACGGCGCGAATCAGCCTGGGTTTTCCATTCGGTGAGATCGATGCGGGCCACCAGGTTCAATTTGCCGATATCCAGATACTGGATGTGGCGCAGCTCCAGCGCCTCGCTGACGGTGACGCTCTCCTTGCCCTCCAGCAGGGCGATCATCAGATAATCCACACCCACGTAGTTGTACTTGGCAAACAGCAGCACCCCCTGCTCGTCGAGGGCGTGCTCCACCAGCTGCTTGACCAGCAGCTGGGTCATCTCCACCGAGAAGGGCACGAATTCGAGCTGCTCGTCCAGCAGCTTTTCCAGCGCGATGCGAAACAGGGGAGAGGGCTGTTTGGGGGCCTCTTCCCCCTCTGCCAGCTCGGCGACGGCGGCCTCGGGGTCGGCGAAGAAGCCAAAGCCCTTGCCCCCCTTGCCGTTGTAAATGCGGTGCAGCTCCGCCATCAGCCCCTGTACCGCCTCATCGGCAGGCAGAAGCTGGCTGCGGGTGTCGGCGTGAGGTTGACCATCGCCGCCCTGGCGCAGGGAGTGAAGAATGATCTTGTCGATATCGAGACTCATGTCACAAAGCCATAGTGTTAGCCGAAAGGGTGAAGTATTATAAGGCGCTTTGAACCAAGATGAACCCAAGATTATGCCCATCGTATCAAAGTACAATAACGAGCAATTTGACGCCCTGATGAACGACCTGATCACCGCCCTGGAGAAGCACAAGGCGCCGGTGGACCTCAGTCTGATGGTGCTCGGCAACCTGACCACCAACATCATCAATGGCATGGCCCCGGCCCAGCGTCAGGCGATCACCGAGAAATTCATCCAGGCGCTCACCGCCTCGGTCGATCATCGCCACGACGCTCATTGAGTCTCTTCGCATTCTTTGATGTTTTTCAAGCAGATGGATCACTATGGTCGAAACCGGCAACCCCTATCGTGATAATGTCTCTCGCCTGATCACCTGGGGGCATTGGTTCTCCTTCTTCAACATCATTCTGGCCATGCTGATCGCCACCCGTTATCTGGGGGCGATCAGCTGGCCGTCGACCACGCTCGGCGTGACCTATCTCATCATCAGCTGGATCGGTCACTTCTCGTTTCTGAGCTTTGTCACCTACCTGTTGACGATCTTCCCCCTGAGCTTCGTGCTGCCCAGGGAGAAACCATTGCGCTTCATCTCCGCCATCATCGCCACCCTGGCGCTGGTGCTGCTGCTTATCGACACCCAGGTGTTCCAGCTGTTCAAGTTCCACCTCAACGGTCAGGTGTGGCAGCTGCTGCTGGATCAGGCCCAGACCGAGGAGGGCTCGATCTGGAGCATCATCTTCGTGGCGGTACCCACCATCTTCCTGGTGCAGCTGCTGCTGTCTGCCTATGTGTGGCGCAAGATCAACAAGCGCAAGCGCCGCCAGTACGGCAATCAGGTGGGGCTGGCCCTGCTGGTCTGCTTCATCCTGACCCACGTGGTCAACAGCTGGGCCGATGCCACCCTGTATCAGCCCATCACCATGCAGCGCGCCAACTTCCCGCTCTCCTACCCGATGACCGCCAAGAGCTTCCTCGCCAAGCACGGCTGGCTGGATCTGGATCAGTACGAGAAGAAGGCCGAGTCCCAGGATGGCGACAGTGCGAGCCGGCTGCGCTACCCGCTGCGCCCGCTCAGCGTCAACGCCCCGCTGACCCACAAAAACCTGCTGATCGTGGTGGTCGACTCCCTGCGGGCCGACATGCTCAACAACATCAACATGCCCAATCTGCAGCGCTATGCGGATCAGCACCTCAACTTTGCCAACCACATGAGTGGCGGCAACGATGACGCCATGGGGATGTTCAGCCTGTTCTACGGCCTGCCTGGCCACTACTACGACGACATTCGCAACGACAAGACCCCGCCGGTGCTGTTTGACGAGATGCTGCGCCAGGACTACCAGTTCGGCCTGTTCGGCGCGCTGGAAGATGCCCAGCAGTATCGCCAGAGCATCCTCTCCGGCCTGCGCAAGCAGGTGTTCGTCTCCGAGCAGACCGACGATACCCAGCTTGTCGGCGACTGGCAGCAGTGGCTCGCCAAGCGCTCCCCTGACCGCCCCTGGTTCTCGCTGGTCTATCTGTCGAGCCCGGGCGACTACCAGCTGCCGGCCGGCATCAAGGGCCCCTTCCAGCCGGAGCTCACCAAGTTCAACCCGGCCACCGCCTATCAGGCCGAAAACCTGCAAAAGCTGGAGAACCGCTACAAGAACTCGGTCTTCTACACCGATCAGCTGCTGGAGCAGATGCTGACCCAGTTGCAGCAGCAGGGCATTGGCGAGCAGACCATCGTCGTGGTCACCGCCAACCACGGCCAGGAGTTCAACGATACCCAGAGCAACAGCTGGGGCTATGGCACCAACTACTCACCCTATCAGGTGCAGGTGCCCTTCGTGCTAGCCTGGCCGGGCAACGAGACCCTGCCGACGAGCCCGGTGAGCAGCCACCTGGATCTGGTGCCGACCCTGATGCAGGGGATGCTGGGGGTGCGCAACCCGCAGCGGGACTACAGCATAGGCCGCAACCTGTTTGACAACAGCCCGCGCAACTGGCTGCTGGCGGGGGATCAGCGCGACTTTGCCATCTATCAGGGCAACACCATCACCCACTTCAACAAGCAGGGTGACTTCGAGCTGCTGGAGCGCAACAGCTACCGTCCCATCAAACACGGCACCCCGGACATGGGGGTCATGATCCAGGTGATGAACGAGCTGAACCGCTTCTACCGCGCCCCCTGAGGCCCGTCCTGTATCCCTTGAAAACCCGCTCCTCGAGCGGGTTTTTTATTGCCGACATAACCTTGGCATGAGCTGCCAAACCCTCAGCCAACACCTTGCCACCCTCCCCTATTTCATCCCCCCGTCTGCCTGCCCTGCGTCCTGCAGGCGCAAACGTTGGCCCACTTTGCTACTGATGTCTTCATCAAAAAATGCAGCCTGATCAGGATCATAAAAACAAAATGATAATGATTATCAATCGTTGATCTGATTGGACCTCTCTGCAATAATCCGCGGCCTTCAGGCTTAAATAATAATTATTCTCAAAATGAAAACACTACTTCACTACTGGCCCATGCTGCTGTCCGGTACAGCGCTGGCCGCCGGCGATCCCGCAGGGATAGACACCTCCGGCACCACCCCGCCCAAGGCGCGCGAGACCATAATCGTCAAGGGTCAGCGGGTCGAGCAGAAACTGTCCGACATCTCGGGCTCCATCACCGTCATCACCGAAGAGGATCTGGAGCGCCAGATAGCCACCGAGCTCACCGACGTGTTCAAGAACGAACCCGGCGTCTCTGTGACCGGCTCGGCGGGTCGGCCGCAAAACATCAGCATCCGCGGCATCGGTGGCAACCGGGTGCTGATCGTCAAGGACGGGGTCCGGGTCAGCGACGGCTTCGGCGCCGACGATCTCAACGACAAGGTGGGCCGTTTCAGCTTCGATCTCGATGACGTCAAGCAGATCGAGGTGGCCAAGGGAGCCGGTTCCGCCCTGCACGGCTCGGACGCCATCGGCGGCACCGTGGTCATCACCACCAAGCAGCCGGAAGATTACCTGCAGGGGCAGGATGGCTACCTCAGCAGCAAGGTGCTGCACGACGGCAGCAGCGACAAACAGAAACTGAGCGCCACCGGCGCCGCCCGCTGGGGCGAGAGCGCCCACCTGCTGCGCCTCTCCGGCTGGCAGGGGCACGAGACTGCCAACTACGACCAGAGCCGCATCCCGGCGGATCTCGATGGCCTCAGCGCCTCCACCAGCTCCAGCCTGACCCTCAATCAGCACCATCTGCTGCGCCTCGAGATCGACTACTTCGAGGACAACGCCAAGCGGGATCAGGGGCCGCGCGAAATTCCCCAGCCCGACGGCAAGTGGCAGGTGCGCCAGTATCGCGAGAACGGCAGCCAGCGCTCCCAGGGCGGCAAGCTGAGCTGGGAGGCGCAGGATCTGGGCCATCCGCTGGCCGACCGCTTTACCTGGAACCTGCACGGCAACTATGCCAAGAACACCGCCAACAAGCGCAGCCTGCTGCAAAATGACGAGCTGAGCGGCTACCCCCGCTATCGCAGCGAGCGGGAGCTGGCCACCTTCACCGAGCACCTGCTCGGCAGCGAGCTGGATATCCGCCGCGATCTGGTCACCGGCGCCGTCGAGCACAAGCTGAGCTACGGCCTCGAGCTGGCGCGCACCCGGCACGAGCGACCGGTGGAGAAGCTGATGCTGGAAGCCGGCATCCCCCAACCCACCCAGTCAGCCCCCTTCAGCAGCGCCCGCACCGATCGGGCCGGCATCTGGCTGGGGGACGTGGCGACCCTGGGCCAGTGGCAGTTCACCCCGACCCTGCGCATGGATCAGCAGTGGCTGAGCCCGCAGGATGGCCGGGGCGACAGCAACCACAGCTGGCACCTCTCGCCGAGCCTGGCCACCAGCTACCGCTTCAACAAGCAGTGGCGCAGCTGGCTGAGCTACGCCAACGGTTTCAGCGCCCCCTCCTACGACAAGGTGTACGGCAACATCCCCCACTACTTTGCCCTGCCGCCGTTCGAGATCATCGCCAACCCGGATCTCAAGGAGGAGACCAGCCACAGCTTCGAGTGGGGGGTGAGCGGCGAAGGGGACGAATGGAGCATCAAGCCGGCCCTCTTCTACAACCGCTACTACAACTTCGTCGACTGGCGTCAGGTGGGCTTCCGCCTGAGCGACGGGGTCATGCTGCGTCAATATCGCAACGTCGCCAAGTCCGAGACCTGGGGCGCCGAAGTCGCCGCCAGCTACTGGCTGACCCCGCAATGGGAGCTGGCCACCAAGCTGGGCTGGGTCGACGGCAAGACCAGCCAGGGCGAATCGCCGCGCAACCTCACTCCGCTCGAGGGCAACACCCGCCTCAGCTATCAGGCCAACGACTGGAGCCTGGGGCTGCAGGCCGACTACGCCGCCGCCATGAGCCGGGTGCCCAGCTGTGGCAACAGCCTGACCCAGCAGCAGGGCGAGTGCCTGAAAACCGCAGGCTGGCTCAGCTTCGCCCTGACCGCCGACTGGCAGATCACCGACGCCCTCAAGGCCAACCTCAAGCTCGACAACCTGCTCGACACCCGCTACACCCGCTATCAGGACGTCGCCGGGCTGGAAGCAGGCACGGATGCGGGCCTCTACACCCAGACGGGCCGCTCCCTGAGCGCCAGCCTGCGCTACACCTTCGTGGGGCTCTGATGCACGCACTCCTGATGCTGGCCAGCCTGCTGGCCACTCCGGCGCCCACCCAGCCTGCCGCCCTTGCAGCTGCCGGCGCCCCGAGCCAGGCCGTCGCCGCGTCGGCGCCGCTTATTCCTCACCGCCCGCTACCGATGCCGGGGGAGCGGGCCCGGCTCGATCCCTACGGCGGCTGGCGCGACGACAGCCGCCAGGATCCCGCCCTGCTGGCCCTGCTGGGCGAGCAGAACCGCTGGACCGAGCAGCAGCTCGCCGCTCAGCGGCCACTGGAGCAGGCTCTGCAGGCCGAGTGGCAGGCGCAAGCGCGCGGCGAGCCCATGCCGCAAGAGTGGTTGAGCGAGGCGGGCAGCCAGTGGCGGATGGAAGCCGACGGCAGCCTGTGGCAGCGCAGCGGCGAGCAGGCTGAACCCCGTCAACGACTGGCGGCCCGCCAACCGGCCAGCGGCTACTACGAGCTCGCCGGCTGGGCCCTGCACCCGAACGGGCGCTGGCTGGCCCTGGCCGAAGATCTGCAGGGCGATAGGGACTACCGCATTACCCTGCTCAACTTGGCCGACGGCCAGCCCCTGGCCACCCTGACCCACCGGGCCGCCGATCTGCTCTGGAGCCTGGATGGCAAGACCCTCTACACCATCGCCAACGAACCTCGCACCCTGCGCCCCTGGCAGCTGTGGGCTTGGCGCGATGGCAAGGAGCAGCAAATCCACCAGGAGGCGGACCCTGCCTGGCTGCTCAGCCTCTATCGCACCACGGATCGGCGCCACCTGCTGCTGCAGAGCAACAACCACGACAGCGCCGAGCAGTATCTGCTGGACGAGGGCACACCGGCTCTGCTCAAGGCCCGTCAGGCCGGCCTCGAGTACTACCTGGATACCCAGGGGGAGCGGGTGCTGCTCAAGAGCAACCGGGACGGTGCCCTCGGCCTCTATCAGGTGGCCGACCTGAGCCAGGTGGCCAAGGGAGAGTGGCAGCCGCTCTGGTCCGGCGAGCAGAGGAGCCTCGAGAAGTGGCGCCTGTTTGCCGACTACACGGTGCTGCAGTATCGCCACAAAGGGGATGACTGGCTCGACGTGCTGGATGGCCGCGGCCGGCTCAGCCATCGCCTGCTGCTGACCGAGGGGGCCGGCACGGCCTGGATCCAGGGCGCTCACGACCCCGCCAGCGGGCAGATCCTGATCCGCCGTCAGGGCATGGCCGAGCCGCCGCACCAACGCCAGCTCGATCTCGCCAGCGGCCGCTGGCTGCCGGACGCCCGGGCCGCCCTCCCCTCCCCCTACCAGAGCGAGCGCCGCTGGGTGGTGGGCAAGGATGGCGTCAAGGTGCCGGTCTCCCTGGTGTGGCGCAAGGACATCCACACCCCCAAGGCGCTGCTGCTCTACGGCTATGGCGCCTATGGTACCCCCATGCGCCCCTACTACCAGCCGCAGGTGCTGAGCCTGCTGGATCGCGGCTTCGTCTACGCCATCGCCCACGTGCGCGGCGGCGGCATGCTGGGGGATGAGTGGTATCTGGCCGGACGCGGGCGCCACAAGCAGCACAGCGTGGACGACTTCCTGACCGTGGCCGAGGCGCTGGCCCGGGATCCCGCCATCGACCCCGCCCGGCTGTTCGCCATGGGCGGCAGCGCCGGCGGCCTGCTGGTAGCGGCGGCCCTCAACCAGGCGCCGACCCGCTTCGCCGGGGCCGTGTTGCAGGTGCCCTTCGTCGATCTCATCGGCACCATGAGCGATCCCGAACTGCCGCTCACCCGCCAGGAGTACGCCGAGTGGGGCAACCCGGCCATTGCCGCCGATTACGCCGCCATGCGTCGCCTGAGCCCTTACGACAACCTGCACGCGGCCCCCTACCCCCCCGTCTATGTGACGGCCGGGCTGCACGACAGTCAGGTGCCCTACTGGGAGCCGCTCAAGTGGGTGGCCCGCCTGCGGGAACACAGCACGGGAGCGGGCCCCTATCTGCTCAGTACGGCCCTCGACGGCGGCCACCGCACCAGCCCGGGCAACGCGCGCCAGCAGGCGGCCCGCGAGTACGCCTTCCTGCTCACCCTGGCGGGCGCCCGCCGGTGATCCCTTTTCTCATTTTTGTGTTGGAGTAAACCATGAAACCCTCTTCCCTGGCCCTCTGGCTGGCGGCAACCCTGCTCTCCCAGCCACTGCTGGCGGCCGAGCTGCAGTTTGTCGATGAACAACCGCTGACCACGACGCCGCAGCAGTGGCTCGAACAGCGTCTCGGCGTGACGCTCGCCCCCGACTACGACAGGGCCAGCCTGCTCGGCCATCACTACAGCTTCCGCCAGCTGGTCAACGGCCTGCCGGTGGCCACTATCCAGGCCGCCGTCAGCGTCGACAAGGCCGGCAAGCCCTGGCGCATCTATCACAACAGCCGGCCGCTGAATAGCCGCGAACCCGGCTGCGATGCCGCCGGCAATCTGGATCCCCTGCTGGAACAGCTGCGCGATGGCGGCAGCGAGATCGACACCCTTGGTCCGGTCGAGGCCTGGTACTGGCGCGACGGCGACACCCTGGTGCCGGCCCTGCGCCAGCGGGTGCGCGAGCATCAGGCGGGCAACGCCAAGGCCAGCCAGGTGCAGCTCTTCGCCAGCTGTGACGGCAGCCGCGAGCTCGGCCGCTGGATGGATGCGGCCACCACCCGGGCCAGCCGCACCGTCGACGCAGGCGACACCCAGCTGGAGGCTCGGGTATTCGATCCGGATCCCCGCACCCAGCTGCGCGACGCCGGTCTGGTCTGGCACGAAGCCCTGCAACTGGCGGACGCCGCCTATCAGGACAAGGTGCCGTTGCCGGTCACCCTGGCGGGAGGACGCTATCTGCTGAGCGGCCCCCACGCCCGGGTGGTGGATGCGATGGAGCCGGATACCGCCCCCTTCAGCGCCGACAGCCCGCAGGGGTTTCGCCTGACCCGCGATGATCGCGGCTTTGCCGACATCAACGCCTACTACCACCTGGATCTGGCCCAGCGCCACCTCAAGCGCCTCGGCTTTAGCGACCTTATCCCGGGGGCGCTCGACATCGACACCGAGGCCGGCTATCAGGACAACTCCCTCTACGATCCGTTCGAACGCAGGCTGGAGCTGGGTCGCAGCGGCGTGCCCGATGCCGAGGATCCCATGGTGATCTGGCACGAGTTCGGCCACGCGGTGCAGCATCACATAGTGCCGGATCTCGGGGACGAGGCGGACTGGGGCGCCATCGGCGAAGGCTTCAGCGACTACCTGGCCGCCAGCCACCGCCAGCGCAGCGAAGCAGGTCGACAGTTCGAGCCCGCCATGGTGTTCAACTGGGATGCCCGCTTCACCGACCGCACCCCGCGTCAGCTGGACGATCTACGCGCCCGCTACCACCCGGATTACAACTATCCGGCCCACCGCACCATCAACGGCAGCAATGGCGACCAGCTGTGGGGCACCCCGCTGTTCCAGGCGCTGCTGGCAGCGGTCGCCGAGCAGGGCGAAGGGGCGCGGGACGAGTTTGATCGCCTGATCATCGAATCCCACTTCGGTCTCGGCCCGGCCATCCGCATGCCGCAGCTGGCCCGCATCACGGTGGATACCGCCGCTCGCCTCTACCCGGCGCGCCCCTATGCCAGGCTGCTGGAGCAGGCGTTTCGCCAGCACGGCCTGCTGCAGGCACCGGTCAATGTGGGCCTGAGTGATGGCAGCGTCATCGAGCTGGGGCAGCGCCAGTCGGTGCAACTGACCCTTACCAACCAGGGCAAGGGGCCGGTGACCCTGAACGAGCTGGCCCTCCAGCTGCCAAGCGGGCTGCAGGCCGATCCTTACAACTGGCAACCGGCGACCCTCGCGGCGGGTGCCAGCATGACCACCACCCTGCGCCTGCTGGCCCAGAGCCCGCTCGCCTGTGGCGACGAGGTGGCGCTGCCGGTCAGCCTCGCCATGAGCGGTACCAGCCCGACCGAGCGCCAGTGGCAACAGTCGCTGACCCTGCCCATCGGCGCCCCCATCGTCAGCCGCGCCAGCGGCCAGCCGCTCACTTTGAGCGATGCCATCAGCGACGAGGTGCGTGGCCTCAGTGAAACCAGCCTGCTGCTGGAGAGCAGCGAGGCCAGGGTGAGCGATCGGCTGCAGCTGAACCTGGATCTGCAACACCCGGCGCTCGATGAGCTGGAGATCTGGCTCAACTCCCCCTCCGGCACCCGCATCCAGATCTGGGACAAGGGCTACAGCCCGCTGCCGCGCCTCAAGGGGGTCTTCCCCACCGAGCTGCTGCCCCTGCAGCCCTTCAGCGCGCTGGAAGGCGAGCCGCTGGCCGGTCGCTGGACGCTGGAGATAGTGGACAGCAAGCCCGGCAACCAGGGCCGCATCAACGGCTGGAGCATCAGCCAGCGCACCGGCGCCCAGTGCAGCAAGCCGGTCACTCCACCCGATGACGGCATCATCCACTTCCAGGTGGACGACGGCAGCGGCGGCGGGGCAGCCAACCTGCTCTGGTTGCTACCGCTGGCACTCTGGCGCCGCCTGCGCCAGCGCACCTGAATCCACCCCATCCATATATAAGAAGAGGGGGCCAAGGCCCCCTCCCCAAGGACTAGAGATGACACCACATTACTCCCGCCTGGCCTGCCTGCTGGCCCCCCTGCTCACCGCCTGTGGCGGTGGCGGCTCGGACGAGGCGCCGCTGGCGGTCCCCGACTACAGCCTGACCGTGACCCTGCCCGAAGCCGGCACCCTGTGCGTCAACCTCAACCAGAATGCATCTTGTGATGAGGGGGAGCCCAGTGTCAGCGGCGCGGCCGGTACTCACCGGCTGAGCGGCAGCGCCCCGGCCCTGTTGACCAGCACCTTGCTGTTCTTGCCAAGCAACCCGGCCGCCCCCGTGCTGCTCCACCCCGCAGCCCGGCTCGATGATCAGCACCTGACCCCCAGCCCGCTCAGCACCCTGCTGCAATACCGCATCGCCGAGGGGCAGCCCCCGAGGCAAGCCCTCGGCGAGCTGTTGAGTGCGCTGGCGCCGCTGCAACCGGGTCAGGATCTGGCCGCCCTCTCCCGGCTGAGCGACTTCAACCTGGCGCTGGGCCAGCTGCTGCAGGCGGTCGTCGAGACCGATCTGAAGGCCCAGGAGGGCTTCTCCACCGCCACCCTGCATATGCTGGTGTGGCCTGCCATCGGCAGCCTGCTGCCCGAGCTGGCTGGCCACTTTGCCCTGCACGGCGAGCTGGCCAGCCAGCAGGAGCGCGTCAGTGCCCGGCTGCTGCAACAGCACTCCCATCCACTGATCACCGGCAGTGGCGTCACCACCTACACGGACGGGGTCGACTACCTGATCACCCAAGAACCCGCCGACCACCCGGGGCAGGAGGCCAGCCTCAACAAGGCGCCGCTGCGCTATCGCAAGCTCGACGGCAAGGGACAGCCGCTGGCCGATGACGCCCCCGCCTGGGAGTGCGTGGAGGATCTCAATACCGGCCTGGTCTGGGAAAAAAAGCTCGATGATCCCGCCAGTCCGCGGGATCTGCACCGCACCTTCGCCTGGGAGCTTGACGACTATCACCCCACCCAGCAGGAGCTGGACTACGCTTGCCCGGATGGCGAGGCCATCTGCACCACGGAGCAGTACCGCCAGTGGCTCAACGCCCAGCAGCTGTGCGGCATCACCAGCTGGCGCATGCCCCACTCGCGCGAGCTGATGAGCCTGCAGCACTACGGCTCCCTCTCCCGCCAGGACGGCCAGCCGGTGAGCATGGACGTGCGCTACTTCCCCGATGTCGGCACCACCAGCAAGGATTTCAGCGGCTACTACTGGAGCCAGACTTTGACCCCTTCGCGCCGGCTGGAGAGCGCCCCCATCAGCGCCATCGCCCACATCTTCCTTGGCGATGACGCCGGCACCGACTACGCCACCACAGTTCAAAACAGCGATGATGCCAACGGTCTGCAACTGCGACTGGTGGCGGAGGTAACCCGATGAACCGCTTGATGTTGACCCTGCTGCTGACCCTTGGCAGTCCCCTCGCCCTGGCCACCGCCATCTGTGATGACAACATGCCCAGAACCAGCCCTACTGCCCGCTTCATCGACCGCGGCAACGGCACCGTCACGGATCGATCCACCGGCCTGACCTGGATGCGCTGCCAGCTCGGCCAGACCTGGCGCAACCAGAGCTGCCAAGGCGAACCGACCCGGCTTTACTGGCAGCAGGCCCTGCTGACCGCCGAGCGGATCCGCACCGAGCCAAGCCATGCGCTGTACAACTTCGGCGGCCACGGCGGCTGGCGCCTGCCTACCATCAAGGAGCTGGCCAGCGTGCTGGAGTCCGCCTGCTACAAGCCGGCGCTCAACGAAACCATCTTCCCCCGCGCCATGGCCGGTGACGGCAAAGAGGTGAACGACGGTTACGTCTACCTCTGGTCCTCCACCCCGGTGCCAGCCAGCAAGGGGGTCGCCTACCTGGATATCACCAGCGGCGCCGTCGGCATGCGGGCCCCCGGCGCCTGGGCCAAGCAGGTGCTGCTGGTGCGCTGATGGAGTCGGGTGGCCAGGGGATCCCGATGAACACAGGATCCCGGCTGGCCACCCGCGTTTGCGGCCCGGCCTGTCGTTCGGCGGATCTGCGCCCTGTCAGAAAATAGCCAGAAGACGTCATTGTGTGCCGGATCTGCATCATTTTACGCAGTTTTTACGTAGCAGATCGCTGGCATGAAACGGGCAGAGCGGTTAGTCTAGCGGCGTTGAACCAACCCCATGAGGTACAGATGAAAACCGTATTGCGTTTTAGCCTGCTGGGCGCCTTGTTGCTGGGCGGCCATGCCTTCGCCGCCGAACCGAAAAAATTTGATATCAGCATGTTCCCGGCCGCCGAAGTGAACCAGGAACGTGTGGTGATCCGCCTGCCGGAAGTCGAGAACGAAGCCGACATGATGGTCGAGCTGCAGGTCGGCAAGAAAATGATGGTCGATTGCAATGTGCCGCGCTTTGCCGGCAACCTGGAACAGCACAGCGTCAAAGGCTGGGGCTACAACTACCTGATGCTCGGCAAGGTGTCCGATCCCATCAGCACCCTGATGGCCTGCCCGGATGGCCAGAAGAAAGAGACCTTCGTCCAGATCTACGGCCAGGGCTTCTTCGTGAACTACAACTCCAAGCTGCCGTTCGTGCTCTACGTACCGCAGGAGTATGAAGTGCGCTACCGTCTGTGGCGTGCCGATACCCTGGCTCAGCCAGCCATGATCGAGTGAGTCTCTACCGAGACCAAACCTCCCGCTTTGGTTCATGAATGACATCAAATAGAGCGCCGAATGGCGCTTTATTTGTAACAAACTGTGCTGTTTCCCACCCCGCCAACCTTTATAGAACCTGACATAACTCCGCTTTTTTTCTCACTTTTTTGCCCTTTTCAGCCGACCCGGGCCCATGGATCCGCGGCAAATCACTTTCGATGAAAGAGATTTATCAATATAGTGAAAAAATTGATTTTGCACTCTGCGACGGCCTGATGATACTTGCCCGCAAAGGTCAAACTAACCAGAAAAAGAGCACTATGAGCTTCGAATCAGACAAGCGTTTCAACGACTTCAAACATTTTCCCCGTGGCCTGCGTCGCAGTGGCGAATTCACTGTGGCCGAAGCGGACAGTCTGGAAAAATACGGTACCGCCATGCTGGCGCTCTATCAGGGCAACCTGGCCGCACGCGATGACGTGGAAAGCGCCTTCATCGAGCAGGTCAAGTCCGGCGCCGCCGGCAACAACCCCCACGCCAAGGTGTGGTTCAAGTATCTGAAGGTGATCGGTCCCAAGCGCGTGCACCGTCTGTGCACCGTCGCCGGCGGTGCCAACGAGGAAGCGAGTGGCGGCGGTTTTGAAGGTGGCAGCGGTAGCGACGAGTCCATCGATTAATGGATACCGAACTGCTTCGGACCTTTATCGAGGTCAGCAAGACCCGGCACTTCGGCCGGGCTGCTGAAAATCTCTACCTGACCCAGTCGGCGGTGAGCTTTCGGATCCGCCAGCTCGAACAGCAACTCGGGGTCAGTCTGTTTGCCCGCCATCGCAACAACATCCGCCTGACCGCCTCCGGTGAGCGTCTGCTGCCCTACGCAGACGCCATCTTGCATACCTTGGGCCGCGCCAAGCAGGATGTGGCCCTCTCCCCCGGTTTCAGCCAGCAGCTCGCCATCGGCGCCCCCGCGGTGTTCTGGGAGCTCGACTTCAATGACTGGCTCAACCATGTCTATGCCCTGGCCCCGGGTCTTGCGGTGCGGCTCGAGACCGCCTCCCGCGAGCATCTGTGTCGCCAGCTGCTGGAGCGCTCCCTCGATCTCGCCCTGCTCTCCGAGCCGACCAAGATCGACGAGATTGCCCTGCACCCCATCGGTGAGCTGGTGTTCGAGCTGGTGAGCCGGGATGGCGCGGCCAACGCCGACAGCCTGATGCAGATGCCGCACATTCATCTGGATTGGGGCACCAGCTTTGAGCCGCAGCCCAGCCGGCTGCAGAGCCTGCAAAAGACCCCGGTGCTGCACTCGAGCTCCGCCAATATGGCGCTGCAGTTCGTGCTGGCCAACGGCGGCGCAGCTTACCTGCCAAGGCGCATGGTAAGCCCCTTCCTGGAGCAGGGGCGTCTGCACTTGGTGGAAGGCGCCCAGGCCTTGAGCCGTCCGCTCTACCTCGCCTATCTGGAAAAGTCCGATCGGCGGGAGCTGATCGATCAGCTGCTCACCCTGCCGCTGGGTTGGGATGGCGCCGATCTGCGCTTGCCGCAGCCGGAATAGAGGCGGCGCAACGCGCGCTGGCATGCAAAAGCAAAAGGGGCCTGTTGGCCCCTTTTGCTTTTGGTCATCGTCAGCCGTGATGGCGACGATCGTTGGCCTGGGCCAGCAGGGTGCGACTCTCGCGCAGGAACTCGTCCGCCCGCTCGCCAAAGAAGCCCGAAACCTGGCTGAAGGCCTCGATGAAGCCCTCCCTGTCTCCCCGCTCCAGCAGCCCCAGCGCCTCGCCGAAGTTCTGGTAGTAGCGGCGGATCATCGCCAGATTCTGCGGCGACGACAGTATGATGTCGGCGTAGAGGTGGGGATCCTGGGCAAACAGCCGTCCCACCATGGCCAGCTCCAGCCGGTAAATGGGGGAGCTCAACGCCAGCAGGCGGTCGAGGTTGGCCTGCTCACGGGAGAGGTGCCAGCCGTAAGCGAAGGTGGCAAAGTGGCGCAGCGCCTGGATAAAGGTCATCGCCTCGTCGTGGGCCCTGGCCTCCACCTGCTGCAAACGCGCGCCCCAGATGGTCATCTGCTCCAGCAGCCACTGGCTGGCATCGTTGTCGCGCCCCTGACAGCAGACGATCACCTGCTTGGCGAGGCTCGCCACGTCCGGCCCAAACATGGGATGCAGCCCCAGCACCGGCCCCTTGTGCACCGCCAGCATATGGGCAAGCGGTTCACTCTTGACGCTGGTCACGTCCACCAGCAGGCAGTTCTCGGGCAGGTTGCCGAGCCGATCGATCACCTGGCAGGTGACGTCGATGGGCACCGCCACCATCACCAGTCCAGCGCCGTGCAGGATCTCGTCAGCGCGCGGCCAGTCGGCCTGACCCAGGGTCTCGACCCGGTAGCCCGAGAGACTGAACAGGTTGCCAAACAGACGACCGAGCTGCCCCTGACCACCGATGATCACCACCTTGCCAAGGTCCGGCTTCATGCACTTGAAGTGGTGCTCCTTGTCGCTGGCGGATTCCAGAATATAGGACTCGCGCATCACCCGGCGCAGCACGTCTTCAATGAGATCCCCCGGCACTCCCAGAGCCCCGGCCTCGGCGCGGCGGCGGGCCAGCATGCTCGCCTCCCGATCCGGTGCATAGATGGGCAGGCCGTGCCGGCTCTTCACTTCCCCCACTTCCCCCACCAGGGCGAGACGGGCGGCCAGCAGATCAATCAGCTGCTTGTCCACCGCGTCTATCTTGTCCCTGAGGGCATTCAACTCTTCAGCCATATCCGGTCCCTGCGGCGCCGCCCGCAGCGACGCCCTGTGATTCAAGAGGCAACGAGGTGTCACCGCCTCGGCCGGTGACACCTCGATTGTTCAATCAGTGCTGACAAGATACCACGGCTTATGCCTTGGTTCTGGCCAAAAGTGGTGCCGTCAGCTGGCTGTGGCAACGGGCCAGCAGCGCGTCCGTGGTCTCCCAGTCGATGCAGGCATCGGTGATGGAGACACCGTAGCGCATCTCGCACTTGGGCTGTTCGCTCGACTGATTGCCTTCGAACAGATTGGATTCGAGCATCACCCCTATGATGGAGCGGTTGCCCTCCTCAATCTGATGGATCACGTTGTCAGCCACCTTGGGCTGCAGGCGGTGATCCTTGCTGGAGTTGCCGTGGCTGCAATCCACCACCAGGCCGGGCAGCAGGCCCGCCTTCTCCAACGCCTCTTCCGCGAGCGACACATTGACCGAGTCGTAGTTCGGGTGCTTGCCGCCGCGCAGGATCACATGCCCATCCGGGTTGCCCTGGGTTTGCAGCAGCGCGACCTGGCCCTGCTGGTTGATCCCCATGAAGGCATGAGGGCTGGAGGCCGCCTGCAGCGCATTGATGGCAGTACCCAGGTTGCCGTCGGTGCCGTTCTTGAAGCCAACCGGCATGGAGAGACCGGACGCCATCTCCCTGTGGGTCTGGGATTCGGTGGTACGGGCACCGATGGCCGACCAGGAGAAGAGCTCCGCCAGGTATTGCGGGCTGATGGGGTCGAGCGCCTCGGTGGCCAGCGGCAGCTCCAGCTCGGCCAGCCAGCAGAGCAGCTCGCGGGCCCGGTGCAGCCCCAGCTCCACGTCGAAGGTGCCGTCCAGGTTCGGGTCGTTGATGAAGCCCTTCCAGCCGACCGTGGTGCGTGGCTTCTCAAAGTAGACCCGCATGACAATGTAGAGAGTGTCCTGATAGGCGTCATGCAGCACTTTGAGTCTGGTTGCGTACTCTTTGGCGGCGTCCATGTCGTGGATGGAGCAGGGACCACAGATCACCAGCAGACGGTGATCGCGACGGTGGATGATGTCGGCGATGGTATTGCGGGCCCCTTGCACGAATGCCAGCGCGCGATCGGAGATGGGCAGTTTCTCCTTGAGCTGGGCAGGCGTGATCATCACTTGTTCGGACTGGATATGGATGTTGTTGAGGGGGTCTCTTTGCATTTTCTCATTCTCTCTACTGTTTCAAGCCAACTGCGCCGACCGTTCAGCTTTGTTTACACAAGTCAGCACTTTGTTACGCAACCGCCCCCACCTTACCAATTAAAAACAAACAATCAAGTGAAACTAGCGGATTTATTCGCTAGCAGATGGATAAATGACCACAAAAGAGACCCTTTCGGCCAGAAAGTAGTGCTCGCCACATGATCAAAACACCAAAATCGTAAACTTATAGTTACACCCTTACTGATTTCCCTTGCCAGCAGACATAAAAAAGCGGGGCACCTGGCCCCGCTTGCATTCCCGTGTTGCTCTTCTTTTATTATTTGCCGTGAGTCTTGATCACCTCGACCGCCTTGTCGGGGAAGTCGCTGAACACGCCATCCACATCGGCCTGATAGAGGAAGATGTTCAGCAGATCGGTGAAGTCTTTCGCGTAGGCCGGGATCTGGCCCTCATCCTGACGGAAGGTATAGGGATGCACCTTGAGGCCGGCCGCATGGGCCTCTTTCACCATGCCGGTGAAGGTCGGCTTGCCCAGGGTACCCGGCTCCGGCACTATCATCGGCTTCCAAGGGCCGATCCCCTCGGCGTAAGCGGCGATCTCCTTCATGGCGCCCGGCTTGAACATCCAGTCATAGTTGTAGGGGGTCGCCTTGCCCTTGGCATCGTAGACCATGGTCTCGTTCCAGTCGGTCTCGGCCATCAGCTGCACCAGCTTGAGATCCATCCCCATGGCAGGCATCAGCTCGCTGTTGATGCGCTTGAGCTCGTTGGTATCGAAACACTGCAGATAGACCTTGTCGTTCTTGCTGGTGTAGCCGTACTCCTTCAGCACCTTGAGCACCGCCTTGGAGATGTCCTTACCTTCGTGGCGGAACAGCCAGGGGGCCTTGATCTCCGGGTAGATGCCGATGTTCTTGCCGGTGCTCTTGTTGAGCCCCTGGATCATCTCGATCTCTTCCTGGAAGGTGTGGATCTTGAAGCTGGACTTCCACAGCGGGAAGCGGGCCGGATAGACGGGCACCTGCTTGCCGTCCACCAGCTGGAACGGCTCGGTCATGCGCAGGGAGCGCACCTCGTCCAGGGTGAAATCCACCACATAGTAGCGACCATCCGGGCGGGCCCGGCCGGGGAAGCGCTCGGCCACGTCCGTGATGCCATCGAGGAAGTGATCGTGCATCACCACCAGCTGGTCATCCTTGGTCATCACCAGATCCTGCTCCAGATAGTCGGCCCCCATGCCATAGGCCAATGCCTTGGCCTCCAGGGTGTGCTCGGGCAGGTAGCCGGAGGCGCCCCGATGGGCGATCACGATTTTGCCTTCCTCGGCGGCCAACGCGGGCAATGCCAAGGCAGCCCCCAGACCAAGGGCAATCAGGGAGCGAGTATGTTTTTTCATGCGCGGTGCTCTTTGTTATTGTTTATGGGATGTAGGTTATTGTTATAACAGAGGTTTATTGCAGTTTTACGGCGGACGGCCGAGGCCGCCCGCAGGGGATCAGCTCGCTTTTGGCAGGGCGTGATGGTGTTCGCTCAGCCAGGCAGCCAGTTGTTGCTGCTCGGCGTCGGAGAGGCGCAGCCCCAGCTTGCTGCGGCGCCACAGGATGTCTTCCAAGGTGCAGGCCCATTCCCGCTCGATAAGGTAGCGCACCTCGGCTTCGTACAAACCGGCACCAAAGTGCTGACCACTGGGCTCCTTGAGCCAGAGGCGGGCATGGGCGCCATAGGCCTCGGCAATGCGCAGGGCGCTGCGATCATCGAGCCAGTCGAACTCCAGCGCAAAGGCGCGCGCCAGTTCGCGCACCGAGCAGTCGAACTCGCCACCGGGCAACCGGCTGTTGGCGGTCCAGTCATCCCCCATCTGGCTGAACCAGGGTTTGAGCTTGTTGCAGGCAGCCTGGGCCAGCTTGCGGTAGGTGGTGAGCTTGCCGCCGAACACCGACAACAGCGGCGCGCCATCGGATTCGCCACTGAGCTCCAGCGTGTAGTCGCGCGTCACCGCCTGCGGCGAATCGGACTCGTCGTCGCACAGCGGGCGCACCCCGGCGTAGGTCCAGATCACGTCTTTGGGGGCGATCTGGCGGGTGAAGTGGGCGTTGACCACCTTGCACAGGTAGTTGATCTCGGCGTCGCTGATCTTGGCTTCGCGTGGGCTGCCCTTGTGCTCCACGTCGGTGGTGCCAATCAGCGAGTAGTCCTGCTGATAAGGGATGACGAAGACGATGCGGTTGTCCTCGTTTTGCAGGATATAAGCCTCTTCGCGCTCATGGATGCGCGGCACTATCATGTGGCTGCCCTTGATGAGGCGAATGCCGCGTGGGGATTTCTCGTGCAGGCTCTCGTCATAGAAGGTCTTGACCCAGGGGCCGGCTGCATTGACCAGGCCGCGGCAGGTGACGTTGAACTGCTCGCCCCCCTCCCGCTCCAGAGTCAGGGTCCAGTGTTTGGAGCCGCGCACCGCCTTGACGCAGCGGGTGCGGGTCTGCACGTCGGCGCCCTTGTCGCGCGCCATCATGGCGTTGAGCACCACCAGCCGGGCGTCGTCGACCCAGGCGTCCGAGTACTCGAACCCCTTGCTGATGCCGGCGGTGAGGCCATCCTGCGGCAGGAAGCGCACGCCGCAGCTGCCCTTGAGCTTGTCGCGCTTGGCCAGGTTGTCATAGAGGAACAGGCCGGCGCGGATCATCCAGGCCGGACGCAGGTGCGGGCGATGGGGCAGGCGAAAACGCATGGGGCGAGCGATGTGAGGGGCCATGCCGAGCAGCACTTCCCGCTCCGCCAGCGCCTCTTTCACCAGCCGGAATTCGTAGTGTTCGAGATAGCGCAGGCCGCCGTGGATCAGCTTGCTGGAGTTGGAAGAGGTGGCAGAGGCGAGATCCTGCGCTTCAAACAGCGCCACCTTCAGCCCACGCCCCGCCGCATCGGCCGCGATGCCGACGCCGTTGATGCCGCCGCCGACGACGACCAGATCATAATGTTCGCTCATGTTCACCTACTTTCTTATTTTGATCTTGCGAAACCGTCGCAATGTTTGATTTCGCTCATATTAGAGCATGAAAAAATGATAAACGAACATTTTATGGAGAAAATGTGATCGCGATTGTTTTGGCAATGCTAAAAATGCTGTCGGTCGGTGATAAAGCGGCAGGGCATGGGGAAAACGGGGGCAAGGCTGTGAGCGAGTTCGCGCTTTTTGGGGTGATCAGCGCGGCATCGGCAGTGGGATGAAGGCGAGCAGAAAGGCGGAAAGCTGAAAACGAAGCGGCCGCCCGATGGCGGCCTGATGCTGGAGCGGATTAACGGTGACTCAGCAGATGTGACACTCGATCTGATGCTGGGACATCAGCCGCATCAGCTTCTCCGGCGGCTCCTGATCGGTGAACAGGGCGTGGATCTGGCTGAGGTTGCCGAGGTTGACCATGGCGTTGCGACCGAACTTGGTGTGGTCGGCGGCCAGGAACACCTGGCGGGAGTGGGCGATGATGGCCTGGGCGATCTTCACCTCATGGTAGTCAAAATCGAGCAGTGAGCCGTCGCTGTCGATGCCAGAGATGCCGATGACGCCGTAGTCCATCCGAAACTGGCCGATGAAGTCGCGGGTCGCCTCCCCCACGATGCCGCCGTCCCGGTTGCGAATTTCGCCGCCGGCGATGATGACGGTGAAGTCATCCTTGGCGGTGAGGATGCTGGCCACGTTGAGGTTGTTGGTGACCACGCGCAGCTCGCGGTGATCGAGCAGGGCGCGGGCGATGGCTTCGGTGGTGGTGCCGATGTCGATGAACAGCGACGAGCCGTCGGGGATGTTGGCGGCCACTTCCCGGGCGATGCGCTCTTTCTCCTTGAGCTGCATCACCTTGCGGGCGCTGTAGGCGGTGTTGACGGTACTCGAATGCAGGGAGGCCCCGCCATGGTGGCGCCGGATCTTGTTCTGCTCGGCAAGATCGTTGAGATCCCGGCGAATGGTCTGGGGGCTGACGTCAAAATGGGTCACCAGATCCTCGGTCGAGACAAAGCCCTGCCGCGTCAGGACGTCCAGGATCTCCAGATGTCGTTGGGTTTGCTTCACGCTTGAACTCCGATGATGAGACGAAAAAAGGCCCCGGCAGATGCGGGGCCTTGGGCAGTTTACCTGATCCCTTTTCCAATCGATAAGGGCAGGATCACGTTTTATGCCTTATGAACAGCAGCCTTGGCGGCAATCGACTCGTTCTCGTGCTTGAGGGTCATCGCCAGCAGCACGATGGAGAGCAAGCAGGAGGCAGTCAGCACCATGAAGCCACCGTCCCAGCCGAAGTGGTCAACGGTGTAACCCAGCATGGCGTTGGCCGCAACCGCGCCACCCAGGTAACCGAACAGACCGGTGAAGCCCGCCGCGGTGCCGGCCGCCTTCTTCGGTGCCAACTCCAGAGCATAGAGGCCGATCAGCATGACGGGACCGTAGATGAGGAAGCCGATGGCGACCAGGGCCATCATGTCGATGGTCGGGTTGCCGGCCGGGTTGAACCAGTAAACCAGCACGGAAATGGTCACCAGCACCATGAACAGGATACCGGCCGGGGCGCGGCGGCCCTGGAACATCTTGTCGGAGATCCAGCCGCACAGCAGGGTGCCCGGAATACCGGCCCACTCATAGAGGAAGTAGGCCCAGGAGGACTTGTCGACGCTGAAGTCCTTGGCCTCTTTCAGGTAGGTCGGCGCCCAGTCCAGCACACCGTAGCGAATGAGGTAGACGAAGGCGTTGGCGATCGCGATGTACCACAGCAGCTTGTTGTGCAGCACGTACTTCATGAAGATTTCCTTGGCGGAAAACTCCTGCTCGTGGCTCTCGTTGTAATCCTTCGGATAGTCGTTCTTGAACTCTTCGATGGGCGGCAGGCCCACCGATTGCGGGGTGTCACGCATCACGAAGAAGGCGATCACCGCGATGGCGGCTGCCGCTGCGGCCGGCACGTAGAAGGCACTGCGCCAGTCATTGAACCAGCCCATCCCCAGAATGAACAGCGGGCCTATCATGCCGCCACCCACGTTGTGGGCCACGTTCCAGACCGAGACGATTTCGCCCCGCTCTTTTTGCGACCACCAGTGCACCATGGTGCGACCGCAGGGCGGCCAGCCCATGCCCTGTGCCCAGCCGTTCAGGAACAGCAGCACGAACATGATGGCGATGCTGGAGGTGGCCCAGTGCATGGTCCCCATCATGAACATGATACCGGCCGACAGCAGCAGACCGGCGGAGAGGAAGTAACGGGCGTTGGAGCGGTCCGACACGTTCCCCATCAGGAACTTGGAGAGACCGTAGGCGATGGAAACGCCGGACAGGGCCAGGCCCAAATCACCGCGGGAGAAGCCCTGCTCGATGAGATAAGGCATGGCCAGACTGAAGTTTTTCCGTACCAGGTAGTAACCGGCATAACCAAAGAAGATCCCGAAGAACACCTGCCAACGCATGCGTTTGTAGAAGGGGTCGACCTTGTCGGCCGGGAGCCTGTCTATGTGTGGTGCAGGCCTGAAGAGACTAAGCATGTTCTGCTTCCTTATTGTTGTTGTGGGCGGTTGAGGGTGCCCTGTCCATGCTGACCAATCAGAGGAGTCCCGATTCGAAAGCGAGCCTATTGTGCTCATATGTGAACATTTAATCTGTGATGTAGTCGGAAATATTGCAGTTTTATTACAAAAGAAAGTGTCAGATGAGTAATCACTCATCAGCCGCAATCCCTTGTGTAGCAAGGCTTTTGGCTACCCACTAAGTGGTATAATCATGGTATCAACTTGCTTTCCGTCACATTTTCTTAGCAATGAGTGGGATCTTGTCCACATTTCCTGCGGGGAGGGAGTGGTGAATGGTCGATTTCGGTTTATTTTCTCTCTCGTCCGAGAACGAGCGCAAACGAGCATAACGTTTGCGTCAGCTCAAAAAACAAGAAGAAACGTTTTCGGGCGCAACAATGGGAATGAAAAACAACAAAACGGAACATCAAACCTACTCTGGGTGGATATAAGGAATAACGGTATGAGCATACAAAGACCCAATACCCTGCTTGGCGAGTGCATCGCCGAGTTTATCGGAACCGGCCTGCTGATCTTCTTCGGCGTCGGTTGCGTGGCCGCACTGGTGCTGGCCGGTGCCAACTTCGGGCAATGGGAAATCTCCATTACCTGGGGTCTGGGCGTCGCCATCGCCATCTATGTGACCGGCGGCATCTCAGGTGCCCACCTCAACCCTGCGGTCACCCTGGCCCTGATGACCTTCTGCGGGTTCGACAAGCGCAAGGTAGTGCCCTACATCATCGCCCAGGTTGCCGGCGCCTTCTGCTTCGCGGCGCTGGTCTACTTCCTCTATGGTAACCTTTTCAGCCAGTGGGAAGTGACCCACAACGTGGTACGCGGCAGCGTCGAGAGCCTCGGCACCGCCGGCATTTTCTCTACCTACCCGAATGCCCTGCTCTCCAACATGCAGGCCTTCACCGTCGAGCTGGTGATCACCGCCGTGCTGATGCTGGGCATCATGGCACTGGGTGACAACAACAACGGCGCCCCCAAAGGCTTCGCCGCCGCCCTGCTGATCGGTATCCTGATCGCGGTGATCGGCGCCTCCCTTGGCCCGTTAACCGGTTTTGCCATGAACCCGGCTCGTGACTTCGGCCCCAAACTGTTCGCCTTCCTGGCCGGCTGGGGTGACGTGGCCCTGACCGGTGGTCGTGACAACCCCTACTTCTGGGTCCCCATCCTTGGCCCCATCGTCGGCGCCCAGATTGGTACCGCCCTCTATGTGAAAGTGTTGGCTCCCTGTGTGCCGGGCAACCGTGTTGCCGCCACCGAGCAAGCTGCCCAAACCGCCAAAGAAGAGGCCGCCGCCTAAGAGCGGCCCTCCCCAACGTGTAAAAACGTGGAAAATAAAAACGTGGAGAACATCATGTCTGCTGAAAAGAAATATGTCGTCGCTCTGGACCAGGGTACCACCTCCTCCCGCGCCATCGTGTTTGACCAGGACGCCAACATAGTCGGTACCTCCCAGCGCGAATTCACCCAGCACTACCCGAAAGCGGGCTGGGTGGAGCACGACCCGATGGAGATCTGGGCGACCCAGTCCTCCGTCTTCACCGAAGTGCTGGCCAAGACTGGCCTGCGCAGCGAAGAGATCGCCGCCATCGGCATCACCAACCAGCGTGAAACCACAGTGGTATGGGAAAAGGCCACCGGCAAACCCATCTACAACGCCATCGTCTGGCAGTGCCGTCGTACCGCGGCCATCTGTGAAGAGCTCAAGGCCCGCGGCCTGGAAGAGTACGTGCGTGAAA
The DNA here is from genome assembly GCF_027707805.1 of Aeromonas sp. QDB20. Taxonomy (NCBI): domain Bacteria; kingdom Pseudomonadati; phylum Pseudomonadota; class Gammaproteobacteria; order Aeromonadales; family Aeromonadaceae; genus Aeromonas; species Aeromonas sp. QDB20. Next base: position 69,610 of record NZ_JAPCJC010000005.1, read on the forward strand.
ACACCGGTCTGGTGCTGGATGCCTACTTCTCTGGCACCAAGGTGAAGTGGATCCTCGACAACGTCGAAGGGGCCCGCGAGAAGGCGATGAATGGCGAGCTGCTGTTCGGCACCATCGACACCTGGCTGGTGTGGAAGATGACCAACGGTGAAGTACACGTCACCGACCCGACCAACGCCTCCCGTACCATGCTCTACAACATCCGCGACCTGAAGTGGGATCAGCGCATGCTGGACGAGCTGGGCATCCCTGCCTCCATGCTGCCGGAAGTGAAACCCTCTTCCGAGGTGTATGGCTACACCACCCGTGGCGGCGGCTCCCGCATCCCCATCGCCGGTATCGCCGGTGACCAGCAGTCTGCCCTGTTCGGCCAGCTCTGCTTCGAGAAAGGGATGGCCAAGAACACCTATGGCACCGGCTGCTTCATGCTGATGAACACCGGCACCGAGCCGGTTCGCTCCAGCAACGGCCTGCTGACCACGGTCGCCATCGGCCCGAAAGGGGAAGTGAACTACGCGCTGGAAGGTGCGGTGTTTATGGGCGGCGCCACCATCCAGTGGCTGCGTGACGAGCTGAAGATCATTCACGATGCCCGCGATACCGACTACTTCGCCTCCAAGGTGGGCGACACCAACGGCGTCTACCTGGTACCGGCCTTCGTCGGTCTGGGTGCCCCCTACTGGGATCCGTATGCTCGCGGCACCATGGTCGGCCTGACCCGCGGCGCCAACCGCAACCACATCATCCGTGCCGCGCTGGAATCCATCGCCTATCAGAGCCGCGATGTGCTGGACGCCATGCAGCAGGACTCCGGCATCAAGCTGGCGGCCCTGAAGGTGGACGGTGGCGCGGTAGCCAACGACTTCCTGATGCAGTTCCAGGCCGACATGATGCACACCCCGGTAGTGCGTCCGACCCGGATCGAGACCACCGCCATGGGCGCCGCCTTCCTGGCTGGCCTTGCCGTCGGCTTCTGGAAGAGCTCGGAAGAGCTGGAAGACAAGTTCAGCGTGGACCGTGAGTTCGTCCCGCAGATGGACCGCGACGATCGCGCCAAACGCTACAACGGCTGGAAGAAGGCAGTCGAGCGTTCACGCCGCTGGGCCGAAGAGGAGTGATCGGGCAAGCGATATCCTTGAAATAAAAATTGAAGGGGCCGACAGCAATGTCGGCCTCTTGTTTTATGGCCTGCCAGCCGCCCCTGCCTTGATGACGATTTCATGTCAGCCATTCTCAATTGAGTTATCTATCTATAATCATCTCTTGGGTCGCATATGCGACCTTATTTAATACAGGAGAGCGTTATGGAGCGGGCGATACACCTTGTTAGATTGCAATCACTCTGGTCGGGGCTCGGGATCCGCAGCCGGATCCTGCTCGGAGTAGCCATCCTGATGATCATTGCCATCAGCTGCATCACCCTGATCCTGGAGCAGATCTCCCACGACCAGGCACAGCAGCGGGTGGAGCGCTATGAGCTGCCAAGCAGCGTGGAGCGCATCGCCAACCAGCTGACCGCCGAACTGACCCAGCACCTGACCGAGGCCGAGGCACTGGCCGGCAACAGCTTTGTCATCGACTGGCTGAGCCAGGAGATGCCCGCCGAGCAGTGGCCGATCATGGAGCGCTATTTTCTAGCACTGCAGCAACGCATCGGGGGCAATGTGTTTATCGCGCCGCGCCAGAGCGCCACCCTGCTCAACTTCAGCAACGGCACCACGGCCCAGAAGAGACTGAGCGCATCGGATCCCAAAGACGAGTGGTTTTACGGCTTTCTTAAACGGGGCAAGTCCAATGAGCTGAACCTCGACATCTCCGACTTTGACAAGCGCGCCTCCCTCTATATCAATACCGCCGTCACGGCAGGGGGCAAGACTCTGGCGGTGGCCGGCACCTCCATCGACATGAGCGCACTGCGCAAACTCATCAGCAGCTACCGGATAGGCAAGAGCGGGCAGGTCTATCTGGCCGACATGGAGGGTCATATCGAGATCCACCCAGAGCAGGAGCTCAAAGAGGCTGCCCACCATCAGAGCGCCTTCCTCGACACCGTCAGGACGCTGATCCCGGCAGCCAGAGAACAGGTCGCGGTCCAGGCGCTGACGCTTGGGAAAGAGACCTATCTGATCGCCGTGCGCTACATTCCGGCACTCAATCGCCTGCTGATAGGCGAGATCAATGCAGCCGAACTGGAGGAGGGACGCAGCGAATCCCGCCGGCTTATCATCATGGTGTCGCTGGCTATCGGCGGGCTCGCCATGCTGGCCTCCGCCTGGCTCGCCCACTCCATCAGCCGCCCCATTCGCCAGGCCGCCGACGGCATGCACCACATCACCGCCGATCGGGATCTGGCGACCCGTCTCGACTTCTCGGATCAGTCGGAGCTGGGCCAGATGGCGCAGAGCTTCAACCGCTTGATCCAGAGCCTGAACCAGAGTTTCTCCCGCTTCCAGCAGTCAGGCAGCGCCCTCTCGGCCCAGTCCTCCCAATCCCTGCATCAGGCGCAGGCCCTGGCAGGAGAGGCCTGCCAGCAGGCCCAGAGCATCCAGGAGCTGAGCAGCGTGGTCGCCCTCATCGGCGACAATGCCGAGCAGATTGCCGGTCGCTCTGAGGGGGTCAACGAGGTGACCCACCGCATCGCCGATCACATGCTCGCCATCGAACGGGACGTCAGTCAGAGCGCCCAGCAGCTCGATACCCTGCGCAGCAGCATCGGCAGCTCCTCCGCCCTGCTCGAAGAGGTGGTCAAGGACAGCAACAACATCACCCAGATCATGAACCTCATCCGTGACGTCTCGAACCAGACCAACCTGCTGGCGCTCAACGCCGCCATCGAGGCAGCGCGGGCGGGCGAGATGGGGCGCGGCTTTGCCGTGGTGGCCGACGAGGTGCGCCAGCTGGCGGTGCGCACCCAGACCGCCACCAAGGATGTGCAGGATCTCATCCTGCGCCTGCAGGAGGGTACCCGCCAGGCCAGCGGCTCCATGGCTGACTCCCGCACCCTGAGTGAAGAGAGCCATGACCGCATGCATCAGGCCAGGGCGGTGTTGATGGATGCCAGCCGCCAGATCAAGCAGACCGCCCTCGAAATAAACGAGATCAGTGCGCTGGCCCAGGCGCAGGATCAGCAGATGGGACAAGCCAGAACAGCGCTGGACGAGCTGGCCATGGTGGCCGAACATCAACGGGAGCACGCAGAAGAGAGCAATGCCGCCAGTCGCGAGCTGTTCGAACTGGCCAAGGCGATAGACGAGCAGATCCGCCAATACCGGATCGGCTGAGCCGCTGTCGGTCAGACAAGACGCCACCCTGGGGTGGCGTTTTCATTTTGCGAACGATTTTGCATCACTCCCGAAACGGGAATGGCACGAACACACACAACCATTTGATAAGTAACACGAAAAACTTTGGAACGGCCATTGCTAGTCATCGTTGAGTCATATCAGACGCAACCCAGGGACATCGCCATGAAGCCGACCACCACTCACACCCCCGCCGCCCAAACCTGTGTCACCCACAAGGCGGCGCTGACCCCCCGTGAAGGCACCTTGCTGATGATGGTTGCCCAGTTGCTGGTGCTCACCTGCATCGTCCTGGCCGCCACCCTGGCTGAGCTCCCCTGGTATGGGACGTTGCTGCTGGCCGTGCCACCTGCCATCGGTGGCGCTCTGCTCAGCCGGGTATGGGGCAGATTGCCCCGCTAAGCCCTCCCCACCTTCCCAGGCAGACGGCCGCCCCTTGAGGCGGCCGTCTGCTTATCCGGTGCAGCCCTCTGCCCCTTCACCCGACCGCTGGATCACAGGGCATGGCTGCCCAGCTGCTCCTTGAGGAAATCGAGCCAGACCCGCAGCCGGATGTCGCGCTGGGCATCGGAGTAGAAGACCGCATTGATGGGACGCGAGGCGCCGCTGTTGCTGCGGGCCAGCACCTCCACCAGGGCCCCGCTCGTCCGATCCGGCCCGGTCATGAAATCCGACAGACAGACGATCCCCTGCCCCCGCAGCGCCAGCTGGCGCAGGGTTTCACCGCTGCTGGCGCGCAGGGTCGGGCTAATGGGAAAGCGATCCCCCTGCTCCTGGCTCAAGAGCGGCCAGTGGTTGAGGTGATCGGGATGCAAAAAACCGAGCAGCTCGTGCCCGCTCAGCAGATCCGCCGGCTGGCGCGGGGTGCCGCGCTCGCGCAAATAGTCGGGGGATGCCAGCAGCCGCAGCCGCGAGCGGCCCAGCGGCAATGCCCGCAGGGAGGAGTCGGTCAGCTCGCCGATGCGAATGGCCATGTCCACCCGCCGCTCCATCAGGTTGATAAAGCCCTCGGAGCTGTGCAGCTGCAGCTCGATGGCGGGATAACGGCGGCGAAACTCGCCGATGATGGGCACCAGCCGGTGCAGGATGAAAGGAGTGGCGGCATCGACCCGCAATACCCCCTCCGGCTGCTCGCGGCGCATCAGCAGCAGCCCCTCCGCCTCGCTCATCTCGGTCAGGATCTTCACCGCCCGCTGATAGAACCAGCCCCCCTCCTCGGTCAGGCTGACCCGCCTGGTGGTACGATTGAGCAGCACGGTGGCGAGCTTCTCTTCCAGCCGCTTGATGCCGCGGCTCACCACCGAATTGTCCATGCCGAGGTTTTCCGCCGCCTGGCGAAAGCTGCCCGCCTCCACCACCGCTACAAACAGGGTCAGTTCATCAGAATGGGTCTTCATTGCTGCAATCCAGACAAGAGTAATGGGCCTTTATAGGCGCAATGTCCTTGGGTTGGCAAGGGCGCTCTGGCAGCCGTGCCGGTATTTCAGGGAGAAAAACCAGATATGCGCGCTATCCCTCAACCTGCTTAATCCGTAGAATGCCGCAAAAAAAGTACCATATGACGCCGCTTCGATATAAGGCAAATCAATGACATTTGAAGAACGGCTGACCATAGCCCATCAGACTCTGGCTGACCAAGGCATCAAGGAATCCGACTACAACCCATGGGTGTTCAAGTTGCTGCGCAAACTCGGCTGCACCGTCAAGCCACCTTATTACGCGGGCTGGCTGGTCAATTTTCTTTATGCCAGCCTCAGTATCGCGCCGATCTGGGGTCTGATTATGTGGACGTTCGTTTGGCACCCAGAGGGAAGATCCTTCGTATCATCCTTGTTCAGCACAGCTCTATTCGCTGGTCTGTTTGGTCTCGTTACCTTAATCAGGCTCTGGCAAAGGCGCAGGCAGCTTGATTTGACCCCATGGGAACAGCTGGCATGCCAATCCACCAGTGCAGGCGCGACAGAAAAAGCGTGAAGAACCCTGCGGATTGACACCAGGTGCCATGCCCCTTTTGCAAAGCAAACCTCACAGACACGGACTCCCACCTTGCCCGATTTCGTCAAATTCATGATCAGTTTTTCAGTTAACTGCTTCATTCAAACCGCAATTTGTCTTGTGGTTCTCACCTACCGGCTGTTCCGTCACCATAATGGCAACTGGCGCAGCTATCGACGCAGCCGGGATCCTCTCCCTCTCTTTATCTCCATTTTACTTGGCATGGTGGTCGCTAGAAGGCTTCATCCAGCCATCATGACGGCCCTGGCGTGATGGGTAACCACAGCCTGAGATGGCCAGGCCAGGCCACGACAAGGAGATAACGTGACGGCACGCTCACATGCCACTCGGGGTTTGCCAGTAGAATGCGGTAAGCCGGCATCGTATGGCACCAAACACCTCAAGGAAAAACATCATGGAATTCGAACGTAGACTGGCGGCCGCCCACCGGGAGCTGGCAGAGAAGGGCGTGCAGACGCTCAACTACAACCCGCCGATCACCTGGCTGCTACGAAAGGCTGGGTTTACCATCAGGCCGCCCCACTACGAACGCTTTCTGGTCAATGTCCTTGCTCTGGGGATCCCCACTGGCGCTATCTGGGGGGTGTTGATGTGGTTCTTCGGCTGGCAACATGAGGTAACGCCAGCATTCGCCCTGCGCCAGAGCCTGCTGTTTGGCATAGGGTTTGGTCTGCTGATGGCGACCTGGCTCTGGTTTCGGCGCAAGCAGCTCAAACTGACTCCTTGGGACGCTTTGCCCCACTCCACGATCCGCACGCAAAAACGCTGGCAACCGAAATAATCACCGACAAGGAGATCCTCATGACCAGGGCCCATGAAAAACTGAACTATGTGGAGTTTGCGGCCAGGGATCTTGCCGCCACCAAGGCCTTCTTTCAGGCCGCTTTCGGCTGGCAATTTGCCGATTATGGCCCCGATTACTGCGCCTTCGAGGGAGAAGGGCTGGATGGCGGCTTCTATCGCGCAGACCTCTGCAGCCAGAGTGCGCAAGGCGGCGCCCTGCTGGTGTTCTACAGTGCCGATATTGTCGCAACCCAGACCAAGGTGACCAGCGCAGGAGGCACCATAGTTCGCCCCCTGTTCGACTTTCCCGGTGGCCGCCGCTTTCACTTCGTCGAGCCCAGCGGCAATGAATTTGCGGTCTGGTCGGAGCCGGCCAGCGCCTGATGGCAAAAGGGCGCCCTGCTGGTGTTCTATAGCCCCATATTGCTGAGACCCAGAGCAAGGTAGCTAGCGCGGGGGCACCATAGTTAGTGTCCCTGTTCGATTTTCCCGCTGGCTGCAGCTTCCACTTTGTTGAACCCCGAAAAATGAATTTGCAGTCTGGTCTGGGCCAGACTGCATCTAACCCCTATTGGGAAGCAAGTCAGCATTTTTCAGCTGCTTATTCTATGCGATATCATGCTATTATATTTCGGCGCTAGGACTATTACAGGATAACACTGAAAAATGATGTTCCCGACAGAATTTGAGCGTTCTCATGAATTGTGTTTATATATTCACGATGTCATGGTGGAATTTATTAAGTCTGGGGAGATGCATGATGTTTTCAATCAGTCTATAAATATAAATGAAGAAGAAGTTTCTTCTTTAGAAAAGACCGACCAACATATCTTGGATTGGCTTGAAGAAAATAACAGAAGTGAGCAAAGAAATTTAGTAATACGAACTGTTGTGCTGCCAGCAGTCTTATCAGACATGTTACATTGTATTTTTGAATGCCTATCTACATCCAAAAAAGGTAAAATGGCAGTTTCCTTTATATTGTTGCGAAAACCATTACAGGAAAGCTTATATCTGCTTGAGTCAATGGCGATAGATAAAAATTCATTTGTAGAGCATTTATCTAAAAACCCATTATTTCTCAGACCTAAAAATGGAGGTGGGCCAGTAGGCCATGCTCAACGAATAGACATTGTTTTAGATAAGATGGGGTTAAGGGAAATATTCAGCAGTCAATATATTTCTGAATTACGGTATGACAAAAAGAGCTATGATAGCTTCGATAGAGTTTGTAATCATGCGATGCATCTTTTTACCGAACACTCATCGATAAAAACAGATTTACTGAACATAAATTTTATTTTTTCAGGTGTTGAACAAATTTATAGTCAGCAACGATATTTATACACAAGGCTTCCATATTTACTTTATTATATATATTGCCTTTTTGAATATGTTGCCAGCGATATTGCACCAACGACTTCAGAATATGTTGAAAATATCAACCGTAGAATATCCGCATATTTTCTAATGGCCTACATCGATATGGATAATGAATTTATTACTGATGAGATACATAGACTAGCTAATCTTTTTAGGTATTCATTACAAATAGATCAGACACAATCGTTGAACTCATCCTCAATTATCAAAAGACTGGTTCATATAGCAGAAACAGGGTCACTAATGACAAATTAAGATAATCAGTCATAAAAAATCTCACTACCGCGATTGCTGCTCTCCCTTCAATACTGTTTTGTGGCCAGCGCCCTGTTTCCTGTGATAGACGGCGGGCATACTGACCCTTCGTTTTTGCAAGGAGGTTCAGATGTCATCCCCCGTGATTGTGATTGCCCAGCTTGAAGCCAAACCCGAATTCGCCCCCCAGTTTCGCGCCGCCTTGGACCCCTTGATCGCGGCCACCTTGCAGGAGGCTGGCTGCCTGCGCTACCAGCTGCATCAGGATTTGGACAATCCCCACAGCTGGATGCTCTACGAGGTGTGGGAGAGCGAGGCCGCCCTCAGCGCCCATCAAGGCCAACCCCATTTCACCGAATTTGTCACCACGGCCGAGCCCTGGTTTGCCGGCAGCACCATTCGCCGCTATCAACCGCTGGACGCCTGATGTGCCGCGCCGCCGAGCGCATTTTTACAACCCATTTGAGGAATAAATGATGAAGATGCCCAACCTGGGTCTTGGTACCTTTCGCCTGACCGGCCAACCCCTGCGCGACTCTCTGCTGCAAGGGCTCGAGCTTGGCTACCGCCATATCGATACCGCCCAGATCTACGCCAACGAGGCCGAAGTGGGCCAGCTGATGCGCGAGAGCGGCGTGCCCCGCCAGGATATCTACCTGACCACCAAGGTGTGGACCAGCGAGTTCGGCCCGGGCAAGGTGATCCCGAGCCTGGAGGTGAGCCTGGAAAAACTGGGCACCGACTATCTGGATCTGGCGCTGATCCACTGGCCCTCCCCCAGGGATGAGGTGCCTATGGCGGTCTATCTAGAGCAGCTGGCCGAGGCCAAGGCCCGGGGTCTGACCCGCGAGATCGGGGTCTCCAACTTTACCGTGGCCCAGCTCAAACAGGCCATCGACATTCTGGGGCCGGGCGCCATCGCCCACCAGCAGGTGGAGATCCACCCGCTGCTGCAAAACCGCAAGGTAGTTGAGTTCTGCAAAGATCACGGCATCGCCATCACCGCCTATATGCCGCTGGCCTATGGCAAGGTGCTCACCGAGCCGCTGCTGATGGAAATTGGCCATCGCCACGGCGTCTCGGCGGCCCAGGTGTCGCTGGCCTGGCTGCTGGCCCAGGGCATGACGGTGATCCCGAGCTCCACCAGGCGGGAGAACCTGGCCGCCAACCTGGCGGCGCTGAAGGTCACCCTCACTGCCGACGAGCTGGCCGCCATCGCCACCCTGGAGCGGGGCGAGCGCTGTGCCGACCCGGACTTTGCGCCAGATTGGGATTAAACGAGAGTGGAGCCATGGTCTCTCGCTTCGGCGGCGGATAGCGGCAACCCGCACGAGCCTATTGCAGCCACGGGCTATCCCCTCTCCCTGTGGGAGAGGGTCAGGGTGAGGGCAAGCTCCTCTTTTTGGGTCATCAGGCCCCCCTCATCCCCAACCCTTCTCCCGCAAGGGGAGAAGGGAGCAAAGAAAACCCGACAACATCGACGAGAACCTGAGCGGGAGGCATCATGCCTCCCGCTTTTTTGTCTCCAACACAGCACCACAGCCGCCCGTGCCGATCTCCCAGCGCCTTCCCTCAACCCTTTGTTTCTTAAATCTTTCCTCTTAACTTTTTCCTCTTTCCTCTTTTCTCGTTGTCCTGGCTCGCTATGCACGGATTGCTGCCGTACGCGTTGTCTCTGCCCCCACCTCGTGCGCTACCAGTTGTACTTGCCGCGTTGCCTCAGCCACTCCTCCTTCCACTGTTCCATTGCTGCTTATTTGGCAAAAGTAATTTGATGTCGCCGTCATTTTTGCCAACAAACCACCTCGGCATACTGGCGCCATTCTCCCGTCGGGAGTCACCATCCAAGGAGTTGTTATGCCACTGGCGTTGTTTGCCCTTACCTTAAGTGCCTTTGCGATCGGCACCACCGAATTTGTGATCGTGGGGCTCATCCCCACCATCGCCGAGCAGCTGAATGTCTCGCTCCCCTCGGCGGGCCTCTTGGTCAGCCTCTATGCCCTTGGCGTGGCCATCGGCGCTCCCGTGCTGACGGCACTGACCGGCAAGGTGCCGCGCAAGTGGCTGCTGGTGGGGCTGATGGCGCTCTTTACCGCCGGCAACCTGCTCGCCTGGCAAGCCCCCGGCTACGAAAGCCTGATCGTCGCCCGCATCCTCACCGGGCTGGCGCACGGGGTCTTCTTCTCGGTGGGCAGCACCATTGCCACCGGCCTCGTGGCCAAAGAGAAAGCGGCCAGCGCCATCGCCATCATGTTCAGCGGCCTCACCATAGCCCTGGTGACCGGCGTCCCGCTCGGCACCTGGATTGGTCAGGTCTTCGGCTGGCGCGACACCTTTCTGGTGGTGAGCCTGCTGGGCCTGGTCGCCATGGTGGGCAGCCTGCTGCTGATCCCCAATAACCTGCCCAAGGGGGCGGCCTCGACCATCCGCGAGCAGCTCTCGGTGCTGACCAAAAAGCCGCTGCTGCTGGTCTACGCCAAGACAGCGCTCGGTTACGGCGGCGCCTTCACCGCCTTTACCTTCCTCGCCCCCATCTTGCAGCAAGTGAGCGGCTTTAGCGCCGGCGCGGTGAGCCTCATTCTGCTGGTGTACGGAGTGTCGGTCGCCGTCGGCAATATCTGGGGCGGCAAGCTGGCCGACAAGATGGGCCCGCTGCCAGCGCTGAAGCTGCTGTTTGCCGGTCTCGCCATGGTGCTGCTGGTGCTCACCTTCACCGCGCCGCACCCGGTGCTGGCGGTACTGACCGTGCTGGTGTGGGGCGCCTTTGCCTTTGGCAACGTGCCGGGCCTGCAGGTGCTGGTGGTGAAACAGGCCGAGCAACACACGCCGAGGGCGGTGGATGTGGCCTCCGGCCTCAATATCGCCGCCTTCAACGTCGGCATCGCGCTGGGCTCAGTGGTCGGCGGCCTGGTGGTGGAACACCTGGGTCTGATGCACACCCCCTGGATCGGCGCGCTGATCGTGCTGCTGGCCTACGGCCTCACCCATGTCAGCGAGCGGCAAGCCACCCGGATGGCACAGGCCTGCCCCCAGTACTGAAGCCGCAGGCCTTTGCTCTGCAAAATAGAAACGAGCGGCTGATGCCGCTCGTTTCGCTTTCACGCTCTGTTTATTTTGTTTTTGTTATGCCGCTTGCGGCCCGCCCTTGCCTGTCACGGCGCGTGCCAGCCAGTAGTCGAGGCTGACGTAGCGACCGCCGCCATACACCAGCAGTACCAGCAGTACCAGCAGCATCACGAAGTAGGTGGCGGCAAACTCCATCCCGTTGTTGAGCATCACGGGATCCCCAAGCTCGGTGATGTAGTTGTAACGACCGGGGAAGTTGGCGGCCAGCCACTCGATAAAGCCGTTGAGGCGCAATGTCGCCTCCATGCTGCCGGTGGCGATGGCATCCCAGCCGTGCTTCCAGTGCACCATGGCGCTCGCCACGCTCATCAGGAAGATGGTCGGAATGGCCATGACCCGGGTAAAGAGACCAAGGGCGATGCAGATGCAGCCCAGCACCTCGGTGCCCGCCGCCAGAAAGGCGAGCAGGGTCGGGAACGGCAGGTTGAGCCCCCCTTCCGAGGCTGGCGCGCCAAACCAGGCGACCGTGCCGGCAAACCCCACCACCTTGGAGTGGGCCCCCACATAGATGACCGGGATGAGGTAGAGGCGAATGGCCAGCAGGGCCAGAAAATCGAGCCGCTTGCACTGGGCCACGGCCCGCTCGTACCAATGGATAAGGGTGTTGTTCATGGGATGTCTCCTTGGAAAGGGGGTACCTGACGTTCAATGGATGGGGGTTCTATGGATGGCGGTTGAGTGACCAGCAGGCCGAGCCGGTGAAAATGGCGGGCCCACCCCAGCAGATCAAAACCGCTGCGATAGGGGTGCACCTGGGCGGCCAACCCGGCCACGCTGACCCCTTGCTGCTGCCCAAGCAGCTGCAGCAGGGCCACATCGAATTCGCGCAGCGCCTGGCTGACCAGCTGATGGGCAGGGCAGCGAAACAGGGCGCAGAGCTGAGGCGCCTGACCGGCTGCCACCACCCGCCCCTGCTGGATCACAAAGGGCAGCGTCAGCAACTGCAGGGTGGGATTGAGCCAGAGCGGGCTGCCCATCTCCACCGCTTCCCCTGCGAGCGGGTGCGGCACCTGCGCCTCGTCAATCTCGACGCACAGGCAGGCCCACTCATACTCCAGCAGCGCCAGCCGCAGCCCGGGCCAGTTGAGCCAACCCTCCCCCTGGCGAAGTTGCACATGGCGCACCAGCTCGGTGGCAATCTGGTGAAAGGCGGGCTCGATCGCGCCATGGTGGGCGACGAAGCCATTCACCAGCGCATCGCGCTCAACCGGCGTCAGGTGGTTCAGGGTAAGCGCGAAGGTACTCTCCAGCACCGCCTCGACATTGGCCCGCACACTGCGCACATAGTGGGGGGCTAGCTCGACTGCCGACTCCCGTATGCAACCGGCCAGCCACTCGGTCTGCTGCCACAGCCGGGGCGGGACCGCTGCGGCAGGCCATGCCGCTTGCTCTCGCCTAGTCATGACACACCTCCCGACCCGCAGGATGCGCCATCACCTCGCAGCAGGCCTGATGGACCCGGGCCAGCTCGGCCTCCAGCACGGGCAAGGGGGGCAGATGATGATCCCGCTCCAGCAGCAGGGGGCGCAGGCCGTGGGTCTGCACCGTATAACGGGCCAGCGCCACCACCTCCTCGCAGACCGGACGACCATGGGTATCCAGCAGGGTGCCGTCCGCCTCTTCCAGATGGCCGGCGATATGGAAGTAGCGGATCGCCTGGCCCGGCAGCCCGGCAATCATCCGCTCGGGACAGTAGCCGTGGTTGCGGCTGTTCACAAAAACGTTGTTGATGTCGAGCAGCAGCTCGCAGCCGCTGCGCGCCACCAGCTCGGTCAGAAACGCCTCCTCCGCCATCTCGTGCTCATAGCCGTGGTAGTAGGAGATGTTCTCCAGCACCAACGGGCGGGCCAGCGCATCCTGTACCTGCCGGATCCGTTCCGCCAGATAGGGGAGGTTCTCCCACTGGCGCGGCACCGGCAGCAGCTCATAGAGATAGCCCCGGGCATCGCGGGAAAAGCTCAGGTGCTCGCTGTAGATCTCAATGCCAAACTCGTCGAGAAAGGCGCGGATCTGGCCGAGCAGGGTCATATTGAGCGGCTGGCAATCGCCGAGGGAGAGGCTGAGCCCGTGGGCCACCAGCGGATAGCGCGCGGCGATCTGCTGCAGTTGCTCCCGCCTGGCGCCGCCAATGGCCATCCAGTTCTCCGGCGCCAGCTCGAGAAAATCGATGCCGGGGCGGGCAGGCACCGCACAGAGCTGGGCCAGATGCTCCTGGCGCAGCCCCACGCCACGGCTGCTGGCGCTTATTGGCCGCATACCCCCTCCGTCATCTTGCTCTCCTGGCGCTGGGTCTCGCCGTTGATCCCCTGCTCCGCCAGACCACACTTGCCATCGCGGGCGCGCACCAGCCGGCCCTGCGGATCGCTGTCGAGGGCCTGCTTCTCGAAGCGCTTCTCGGTGCCGCACTTGCCGGCCGCACACTTGCCGCCGTGCTGTTCGCTCGGCGCCGCCTTCACCGGCGCCTCGCTCGGGGTGGCCGCCAGCGCAAGCCCGGGGGTCAGCGCGATCAGGCCGGTCATGGCGATGGAGAGGCTCAGTTTGCGGGAGCTCTTGTTGCTGTGTGCGTTACTCATGGCTGGACTCCTTGACGGATGAAACGGGGTAACTGGAGAGATCGCGGGCGGCCACCACCTGGCCGTGGAACCGCTGCTTGACGATGGCCATCGCCTCCTTCTTGTGATTGAGACCGACCCCCATCCAGTGGTTCAGCACCAGCAGCTTGGGGTTCACTTCGGCGGCAATCCTGGCGACCACCGAGGGCTTGGCATGGAGCGAAGCGGATACGGGATCAGCGCCCTCGTGGATGGCGAGCGGCATCACCAGGATGTCGGCCCCCTTGGCAAACGGCACAAAGGCCGGGTTGCTGCCGTTCTGATCCGCCGAGATGACGATGGTCCCCTCGGCGCTTTCGATGCGATAGGCCAGACAGGGCACGTCCCCGTGGGGGATGCCAAGCGCCGTGATGGTCAGGCCATCCTGCTGATAGACCTGATGGGGCTGGGGTGTCTGGTAGGGCACATCGTGCACATTGATGGGGAAGAGACCATCGGTGCCATCCTTGAAGCCGCCGAGGTAGGCATAGGCCCCCTTACTCGGGTTGAACAGGGCGTCAAAGTAGCCGCTCATGCTCGGGAAGGCCGAGCCGGCCTGCGGCCCCGCCAGATCGAGGGGATCGCTGCGCTTGAAGAAGTAGGCCCCCTTGAGCAGCGCAGGCAGGTCGGTCACATGGTCGGTGTGAAAGTGGGTGATGCCGATGAAGTCGACCTCTTCGAGCTTGGCGCCCGCCTGGCCGAAGCGCAGATAGACGCCGCCACCGGCATCGATCAGGATGCGCGATTTGCCCTTCCACCAGACCACCTCGCTAGAGGAGGCGCGCAGATCGTCGGAGATGGGGCCGCCGCTACCGAGCACCTGCAGGGTGAATGCCTTGTCCAGTGGCGTCAGTTGTACGGGCTCGGCCCAGGCCGGCGCGGTGGCGAGCGCGCAGCCGATGGCCAGCGTCACCGCTTTGATTGTCTGTTTCATAACGGATTACCTGTCGGTTGGATGACAAGAGAAAGGGGTCGGGGCAAGGCAGTGTCTGCCCTCCCCGACCGAGGGGGATCAGGGTTGAGAGCGGGGCTCATCCCGTTCATCGGCTTCCCAGCGTGCTTCCAGCCAGAGCAGGTTGCACAGGCCCAGCAGCAGGGCGAAACCCAGGCCCAAAATCCAGGTGAAGTACCACATAGCGGCTCCCTTGGGGTCAGTAGAGTTGATGGCTGTCGCGCTTGATGCCGGCACGATCCAGCTTGCCGCGCACCACCCGGTAGACCCAGCCGGTGTAGCCGAGGTTGATGGGCATCAGCACCAGCACGATCCCGAACATGATGGTCAGGGTCTTGAAGCTGGAGGTGCCGTCCCACAGGGTCAGGCTGCTGGCCGGATCCAGCGACGAGGGCAGCACGAAGGGGAACAGGGCGATGGCCACCGAGCAGAGCATGGCGGCGCAGGCCAGGCCGCTGGCCAGCAGCGCCAGCCGTCCCTTCTCCTGCCAGGCGGCGATGCCGCTGGCCAGCGGTGCCAGGGCGCCGATGAGGGGCACCAGCCACAGCAGCGGGTAGTCAAAGTAGTTGCCAAGCCAGCCGCAGGCGTGGGGGATCACCCCCTTCATCAGTGGGCTGATAGCGGCATTGGGGTCAAAGGGCTGGCCCGCCAGGCCGGTCAGCTGATAACCCGGCAACCCCAGCAGATGCCAGCCAGCCAGCAGATAGCAGAGGGTCACCAGCGGTGCCAGCAGGATGGCGAGGCCACGAGCCCGCAGTGCAGGGGTGCCCGTTACCTTGGCTTGCAGGAAGCTGGCACCGTGCAGCAGCAACAGGCTCACCCCGGTCGCCACCACGCTGACAATCCAGCTCCAGTGGAAATCGAAGGCCCCGTAGTGCAGGCGCAGTGCGCTGTCGAAGCGAAACGGCAGGCCCTGCATCACCAGCGCGATGGCGGCAGAGAGCACCAGGGTCGGCACCAGACCCCCAGCCACCAGGGCGCGATCCCACCAGCGGCGCCAGAGGGGATCAGCCAGCTTGCTGCGATAGTCAAACCCCACCGGGCGCAGGAAGAGGCCAAGCAGCAGCACTATCATGGGCACATAGAGCGCCGAGAAGGCGGCGGCGTAGACCAGCGGCCAGGCGGCGAACAGGGCGCCGGCGCCGGCGATGAGCCACACCTGGTTGCCCTCCCACACCGGCCCCACACTGTTGATCACCAGTCGGCGGTCTTCATCCTCTTTCGATACCACCGGCAGCAGCATGGCGATGCCCAGATCGAAGCCATCCATCACGATGAAGCCGACCAACATGAACAGCACCAGCCCCCACCAGATGAGTTTCAGGGTTTCATAATCCATCAGGCGATCCTCGCAAGTTCGGGTTGTTCACCGCTGTAGCGGCCGGTATGCAGCACGGCGGGCCCCTGGCGGATCACGCGGCGCAGCAGGAACAACTCCACCACCAGCAGGCAGGAGTAAATGAAACAGATGGAGATCAGGCTGAACCAGAGCTGGCCCGGCTGCAGCAGCGACACCGAGGCCGACACCGGCAGCACGTCGCTGATGGTCCAGGGCTGGCGACCGAACTCGGCCACGAACCAGCCCGCCTCGATGGCAATCCAGGGCAGCGGAATGCTCCACAGCAGCGCCTTGAGCAGGCGGGACGAGGCGAGCAGCCGGTTGCGGCAGAGCTGGACGAAACCCGCCACGAACAGCCCGAGCATCACGACGCCCAACCCGACCATGATCCGAAAGCCCCAGAACAGCGGCGCCACCTGCGGCACCGAGTCTTCTACCGCCCTGGCGATCTCGGCCTCACCGGCCTTGGCGATGTTGCTGGCATAGGGGGTGAGCAGCAGCCCGTAGCCGAGATCCTGACCGTGCTGGTCGAACAGCGCACGATTCTCGGCCGAGTCGTTGCCGGCGCGGATCTGCTCGAGCGCCCCGGCGGCCACCATGCCGCTGCGAATGCGGGTCTCGTGCTGGGCCTTGAGATCCTTGATGCCGGTCACCGCCTCATCGAGGGAGCGGGTGGCGATGATGCCCATCAGATAGGGTATCTTGATGGCTGCGTGGGTGGTCTCGGCCCCCTGATCCGGGAAGCCGAACAGGGTGAAGGCGGCCGGCGCGGGCTCCGTCTCCCACTCCGCCTCGATGGCGGCCAGCTTGACCTTCTGCACCTCGCCGGTGCGATAACCCGACTCGTCACCCAGCACGATGACCGAGAGAATGGCGGCCAGCCCAAAGCCCGAGGCGATGGCAAAGGAGCGCAGGGCGAAGCGCACCTCCATGCGGCGCAGCAAATACCAGCTGCTCACCCCCATCACGAACAGGGAGGCGGCTACATAGCCCGCCGCCACCGTGTGCACGAACTTGACCTGGGCCACCGGGTTGAAGATCACCGCGGCCACGTCCACCAGCTCCATGCGCTGGGTCACCAGGTTGAACTCGGCGCCCACCGGGTTCTGCATCCAGCCGTTGCCGATCAGGATCCAGAGCGCGGAGAGGTTGGAACCGAGCGCCACCAGCATGGTCACCAGCAGATGTTGACCGCGGGAGAGCTTGTCCCAGCCGAAGAAGAAGAGTCCCACCAGGGTCGACTCGAGGAAGAAGGCCATCAACCCCTCCACCGCCAGCGGGGTGCCGAAAATGTCCCCCACATACTGGGAGTAGTAGGCCCAGTTGGTGCCGAACTGGAACTCCAGGGTGATGCCTGTGGTCACCCCCATCACGAAGTTGATGCCAAACAGCTTGCCCCAGAAACGGGTGATGTCCTTGTAGATCACCTTGCCGGTCATCACATAGGCCGACTCTGCGATCACCAGGATCCAGGACAGCCCCAGCGTGAGGGGCACAAACAGGAAGTGGAACATGGCCGTGGCGCCAAATTGCAGGCGCGACAGGCTGACCACGTCATCCGGATTGATCATGCGTCACTCTCTTTTGTTGTATTTACCTTGCACGTTTTGTGCGAGACAAGTACACCACGGAGCATGACACCTATAACAGATGCAGTTATATTGAATTACACCTATAACAGTTACTGCATCACATGTCCCTTTACCGTCAGCTGGCCGACCGCCTGCAACAGCAGATTGAAGCCGGGGTGTGGCAACCCGGCGAGCGCATCCCCTCCATCCGCCAGAGCTGCAAGACCCATGGCCTGAGCCCCATGACGGTGCTGCAGGCCTATCAGCTGCTGGAGAGCCAGGGGCGGATACTCGCCCGCCCCCAGTCCGGCTACTACGTCAAGGCGGCGCCTTCCCGTCCTGCCGCCAGCCTGCCCCAGCAGGCGCACTACAGCGGCTCGGTGGACATCAACGATCTGGTGTTCGAGGTGTTGCAGGCGAGCAAGTCACGGGGGCTGGTGCCCCTTGGTATGTCGGTGGCCGACCCCACCCTGTTCCCTCATCCCCAGCTCGGGCGGGCGCTGGCCAGCTGCATGCGCCGGCTCGACCCCTTCAGCACGGTGGCAGACCTGCCCCCCGGCAACGAGGCGCTGCGCCGGGCCATCGCCCAGCGTTACGCCAGCGAGGGGCTGGCGGTGGATCCCCAGCAGATCATCATTACCACCGGTGCCATGGAGGCGCTTTCCCTCAGTCTGCAGGTGCTGACCGAGCCCGGTGACTGGGTGGTGGTGGAGTCCCCCACCTTCTATGGCGCCCTGCAGGCCATCGAGCGGCTCAAGCTCAATGCGGTGGAGATCCCGGTGATCCCGGGGGTGGGCATCGATCTCGCCCTGCTGGAGGAGGCCCTTGCCCAGCGCCCCATCAAGGCATGCTGGCTGATGGGCAATGTTCAGCACCCGCTCGGTCACACCATGCCGGATGAGCACAAGCAGGCGCTGATGGCGCTGCTCAACCGACGCGGGGTGGCGCTGGTGGAGGATGACGTCTATGCCGAGGTCTATTTCGGCCGTGAGCGGCCAAGGCCCATCAAATACTGGGATACCCGGGGCGAGAGCCTGCTGTGCAGCTCCTTCTCAAAGTGCCTGGCACCGGGCTTTCGGGTCGGCTGGGTGGTGGCGGGTCGCCACGCCGAGCGGGTGCAACGGCTGCAGCTGATGTCGACCCTCTCCACCAATGTGCCCAGCCAGCTGGCGCTGGCCGAGATGCTGCGCCAGGGCGGGGTGGATGCCCACTTTCGCCGGCTGCGCCACACCCTGGCCCAGCGCCAGCAGCAGATGCGGGCCGCCCTGCTGCGCCTGCTGCCGGGGGAAGTGAGCATCTCCTCCCCCGATGGCGGCTACTTTCTCTGGCTCGAGTTTGACCCGCGCTTCGACAGTCGCGCCCTGCACGCCCAGGCGCTGGCCAGCGGTTTCTCGCTGGCGCCAGGCGCCCTCTTCTCCAGCAAGGGGCTGCACAACCACTGCCTGCGACTCAACAGCTCCCATCCCTGGAGCGAGCAGCTGGAGGCGGCCCTCACCCGGTTGGCCGAACTGATTCACCAACAGCTGGACACAGCTCCCGTCAAAGACCAAAAGGCCCCATGACGGGGCCTTTTCCTTGCGAAATTATCTGGTTGAAACGGGCTTATCTGGCCATGGTCTGTGACAGCATCTTGAACCCCAACCTCTCGTAGAGCGCCTTGGCGCGCTCGTTGAATGCCATCACCTCCAGCCGCAACTGGCTGGCACCCTGCGCCTTGCCCCACTCATCGCAATGGGCGATCAGCGCCTTGCCGATCCCCCGGGAGCGGTGCCCCTCATCGACCACCAGGGTGCCGATACGGCAGATGGGCTCCTTGCTCAGAAACGGGATGGTCTCGTTGATGTCGATGCGGGCGGTCAGAAAGCCCACCACGGATCCCTCCTGCTCGGCCACGCAAAACAGGCGCCCTTCGGCGGCGATGGCTGCCAGCAGAAAGGCCCGCTCCTCGGGGGATGGCGGGCAGAATACCTGCGGCGCCTGCGCGAAGTGGATCTCCCCTATCTGCCGATTCAGCTCGAGGATGGCGTCTATGTCCTGCTCACGTGCCTTGCGTATTTCCAATGAATGCTCCTTGCCTCTGTGTCCTGACGATGATGTGCCCTGGCGATGAGACGGTCTCATCTGCTCCCTTTGACCCGGGCTCCATCATAGTGGCTGCCCGGCCAGACAAGAAGTGCCGCAACAGCCTTTGGCCGGCATCCGAAAACAACAAGGCCCCGTCACGGGGCCTTATCGACAATCCATGTACTGAGCGGGGGTCAGGCGGGAACATCCAGCTGAGCCACCTGGCGCTCAATGCTGCCTTTGAGGTTCTCATCGAGCTTGAGGGCGCGCGCCAGCTCGTCCAGATAACCGCGCTCCATGAAGTGATCCACGTCGATGGCAAGCAGGGAGGCGAGATAGACCTCGGTGGCCAGCTCCATGTCGGTCACCTCCCGCGCCAGGGCGTGGGGATCGAGGGGGCGGGCCAGTTCGGCATCAATCCAGCGGGCCGCATCGCTCTGGCCCTGCTCGGTCAGGTACTGCTGGATCTTCTGACGCTCGTCGTTGTCGATATGGCCGTCGGCCCGGGCCGCCGCCACCATGGCGCGCACCAGGAGGGCGGCTCTGGCATCCAGCGCATTGCCCTGCAGGGTATCGAGGGGCTGGGTCGGCTGGGCCGGGGCAGACTGCTGGGCCTGCCAGTCCTGATAGAGTTTGTAGGCCAGGCCGCCGAGGGCCGCTGCGCCGCCCACCGCCGCCACCTTGCCGCCATATTTGCGCACCTTCTTGTTGCCAAGCAGCAGGGCCATGGCACCGGCGGCGAGGCCCCCTTGCGCCATCCCCTTCATCTGCGCCTTGCGGCTGTCGCCACCTTCGTTGAGCCAGCCCTTGCCAGCTCCCATCAATTGCTCCAGCATTTGTTTCATGGGACCTCCTCGTTGGATGGTGAACCATGCTGAACCTGCCCCACTGAACTCAAGGTGAATGGATGCCGCTGCCCCGCCTGCTGTCGCTGACCCTGCTGACCCTGATAGCGTTCGCCGCCAACTCGGTGCTCTGCCGGCTCGCCCTGTTCGAAGAGCGGATGGATCCCGCCCTCTTCACCCTGCTGCGCCTGACCAGCGGCGCCCTGGTGCTGGTGTTGCTGTGCGGCGCGCGCCAAAAATCCCCCGCCAGGGGGACTGGGGCGGCGCCCTGGCCCTCATCACCTATGGCGCGGCGTTCTCGTTCTCCTACCTCACCCTGACC
The DNA here is from genome assembly GCF_027707805.1 of Aeromonas sp. QDB20. NCBI lineage: Bacteria > Pseudomonadati > Pseudomonadota > Gammaproteobacteria > Aeromonadales > Aeromonadaceae > Aeromonas > Aeromonas sp. QDB20. The sequence goes on from NZ_JAPCJC010000005.1 coordinate 90,159, forward strand.
GCGGGCACCGGCGCCCTGCTGCTGTTTGCCGCCGTCCAGCTCAGCATGCTGGCGCCGCCCCTGCTGCGCGGGGAGCCCCTGCCCCGCCGCCAGTGGCTCGGCCTGCTGCTCGCCATGGCGGGCCTGGTGGTATTGCTGCTGCCCGGCCTCAGCGCGCCGGATCCGCTGGGGGCGGCCCTGATGATAGTGGCCGGCATCGCCTGGGCCGGCTATACCCTGCGGGCCTCACGCTTTGCCGACCCGGTCGCAGCCAACGCCGGCCACTTTCTGCGCGCAAGTCTGCCGGCCGCCCTGCTCTATCTGTTGCTCGGGCAACTGCAGACCAGCCCCGCCGCCATCGGCTATGCCCTGGCCTCGGGGGCGCTGGCCTCCGGCCTTGGCTATGCGCTCTGGTATCTGGTGCTGCCCCACCTTGGCCGCACCCTGGCCGCCAGCGTCCAGCTGCTGGTGCCCCTGCTCGCCGCCCTGGCCGGGCTCATCTGGTTGGATGAGTCCTGGTCGCTGCGCTTGGTATTGTCGACCCTGGGCATCCTGGGGGGGATCGCCCTGGTCATCGCCGGACGCCCCCCATCAGGAGAAAAATCATCATGAAGATGCTCGTATTGCTGCTCGGTTGTGCCCTCTCGCTCCCCCTGCTGGCCGCAGTGGAGGACAGAGATGCCAAACAGGCCAAGCTGGATGCGGCCTGCCAGCAGGCCCAGCAACAGCTGGTCGAACAGGGCAAGCAACAGCGGATCGACGCCTGCATCAAGGCGGGCGGCAAGGCTGCCAAGTGCCAGCAGGAGTTCGCCAGCTTCGGCCAACGGGAGGGCAACAAGCGGCCCGATCTCAACAACCTGGCCCCCTGCCAGCAGGCAGACGCCTATCGCAAGAGCTACCGGCAATGACCCTCAATCAAGGAGACCCCATGACCCCACCCCGCGAGCTGACCCTGCAGTTTCTGGCCGAGCCCGCCGATGTGAATTTCGGCGGCAAGGTGCACGGCGGCATGGTGATGAAGTGGATCGATCAGGCCGGCTACGCCTGCGCCGCCGGCTGGTGTGGCGGCTACGCGGTGACCGTCTATGTGGGGGGGATCCGCTTTCTGCGCCCCATCCAGATAGGCCAGCTGGTGGAGGTACACGCCCAGGTGATCCACACCGGCACCACCAGCATGCACCTGGCGGTGGATGTCTACAGCCGCCACCCGACCCAGCAGGAGCGCCACAAGACCACCCACTGCATCATCATCTTCGTGGCCATGGACGAGCACGGCAAACCGACCCCTGTGCCCCAGTGGCAACCGCAGAGCGAGAGCGATCGGCAGTTGCAGCAGTACGCCCTCAAATTGATGGCCCTGCGCGAGCAGATCGACCAGGAGATGCGCCAGCACCTCTAAGCCGGGTCGCCCGCAACACCAGACAGGTCCCCATCCGGGAGCGGCCCTGTATAATGGCGTTTTCCCCGTTACGGAGTCTGTCATGTCATTGGAAACTGCCCCGCCCGAGGTCCAGCTCGCGGTGGATCTCATCGAACTGCTGGAGACCAACCGGATTGAGCCGGCCCTCGCCCTGGCGGCGCTGGCCATCGTATCCGCGGACTATCAGCGCAAGCTCAGCGAAGGCAAGGAGTGCTGAGCAAGGTTGCCTTGCCACCCCACCTTGCACAGGAGGTGTCATGACGGATCCCGTTCGTTTCGAAACCGGCCGCCCCATGCAGCTTGCCGGCCTGCGCCGTCACCATGCCTTCGCCCACGCCGACTTCGGCGGCCAGTGGAGTGATTTCAGCGCCCTGGGTCCGCTGCCGGGCCAGCTGGGCGAGCATGCCTATGGCGTCATCTGCGGCGTGACCGCCACCGAGTGCGAATACATGTGTGCGGTGGAGGTCGCCGCGCTGGAGGTGCTGCCCAAGACGCTGGGGCGGATGCGCATCGAGCCCCAGACCTATGCCGTCTTCCTGCACCGGGGGCATGTCTCGACCATGCCGCACACCTGGCAGCTGGCGTTGGAGTGGCTGGCGCAGTCCGCTTACCAGTCGGCCCACAAGCCAGACTTCGAGCGCTATGGCGCCGCCTTTGACCCGGACACCGGCAGCGGCGAGGTCGAACTCTGGCTCGCCGTGCTGCCGCGCCAGGCCATCGCCTGAACATACCGCGCTCTGCCCTGGTAAACCGGCCAGGTTTAACCCAGACGAGGGGCTGACTCGGCGCACGGGCGGTGCAAGGATATGGCTCCCCTACTGCCCGAGAGTTGTTATGGATAACCAGGAATGTCTCGACCAGGCTGGTCTCTGGAGCCGCTCCGCCCGCATCATGACGCTGGCCTGCCTCATCGTCTTCATGGCCCAGATGGCCACCACCGTTTACCTCCCCTCCCTGCCCGTGGTGATGACAGATCTCGCCATGACCCGGCAGGGGGCCGAGCTCTCCATCTCGTTGTTCGTCATCGGCGCCGCCCTGCCGGTGCTGTTCTGGGGCGCCGCCGCCGATCGCTACGGTCGCCGGTTGCCTCTCGCCCTGTCACTGCTGCTGTTTGTCGGCCTCAGCCTGCTGCTGGCCACCACCAGCCAGGGGCCGCTGCTCTTGATCCTGCGCACCCTGCAAGGGGTAGCAGCCGGCGGCGCGGCCATCATCGCCCGCATCCTGGTGCGGGATCACTGGCACGGGGATGAGCTGGCGCGCCGCCTCTCGGTGCTCTCCATCGCCTTTATCACCGCCCTTGGCGGCGGTCAGTGGATAGGCGGCCTCATCAGCCGCTATGCCCATTGGCAGCTGGGATTCGTGCTGATGGCCGGGGTCGGTGTGCTGGCGCTGCTCTTGATGAGCAGCCTGCCGCTGCAGGGGCCCAACCCGGCGGCGACGGGCGGCGGCATGTGGGCCCGTTACGCCAGCCTGCTGCGCCGCCCCGGCTTTTTCTGGCCGGCCTGCGCCGGTGGCATCGGCTTTGCCATCACGGTGACCCTGCAGGAGGTGAGCCCCTTCGTGCTGCAGCAGGGGTTTGCCCTCGAGGTCACCACCTTCGGCAGCCTGGGGTTGCTGATCGGTATCGCCTACTTCGCCGGCGCCATGACGGTCAACCGACGGGTCGCCAGGGTGGGAGGCCGCCAGCTGATGCGCCAGGGGGCCGCGCTCATACTGCTGGCGGCCGGCGGCATGCTGCTGCTCTGGGCTCTGGGCGCCCTGCAGGGCAGCGGTGGCTTGGTGGCCATGATGACCTGCTACTGCCTCATCATCTTCGGGCAGGCGGTGCTCTTTCCCAACAGCATGGCGCTGGCGGTGAGCGATGGCCGCGAGCACGGCGCCTACGCCATGGCTCTGTGCGGCTTCCTGCAGCAGGGGGTGGCCGGGGGGGCTGCCGCCGGCGCCACCCTGGTGAGCCATCACGGCGCCTGGGCTCCGCTCGTCTTCACCCTGGCGCTCATCACCCTGCTCATCGTGCGCACCAAGGTTAGCTAAGCAGGCCCCTGCCTGCGTCCCCTCACCGCTCAGCGGGCCCCATCACCCGATCACACAGGCTGATGAGGGCCTCGCAGAGGCGCGTGAGCGGCTCGCCGCGCTCCGCCCCCAGGTGCAGCGCCAGCTCCACCGCCGCCACCGCCGGCCAGTGGGTCAGCTCCTGCTGATCCGGCTGCAGCAAGCGCCGGGGCAGCAGGCTGACCCCGATCCCGGCGCTCACCGCCCCCTGCAAACTGGCCAGGCTGGCACTGACGTAGGCGATGCGCCAGCGCCGCCCCATCCCATCGAGCACCTCGGTCAGCTGCCGTCGATAGAGCCCTTCGCTCGGGAACACCACCAGTGGCAGGGGATCCCGCTCGCTGGCGGGCCAGGCACGGCTGTCGACCCAGGCCAGCGGCTCGCGCCAGCAGGCGCACGGCGCCCCCTGTCCCCGCGCCTGTTTGACCAGCGCCAAGTCCAGCTCGCCGGCCTCGAAACGCTGCCAGATCTCGTGGCTGAGGCCGCTGTGCACCTCCAGCCGCACCTGCGGGTAATCGCGGGCAAAGGCCGCCAGCACAGGGGCGATGGCGCCGGCGGCAAAATCCTCCGGTACCCCCAGACTCAGCTGCAGGCTGGCCTCGGCCACCTGCTCCTCGGCCCGGGCCAGCAGGGCCAGGATGCTGCGGGCCAGCCCCAGCAGCTTCTCCCCCTCTGCCGTGGTCACCACCTGGCGACCGGAGCGATCCAGCAGCGGGCAGCCGAGCTGCTGTTCGAGCCGCCGCATCTGCTGGCTGATGGTGGACTGGGTGAGGTGCACCCGTTCACCGGCGCGGGTAAAACTGCCGCTGTCGACGATGGCGACAAAGCTGCGCAGCAAGAGGGGATCCAGCATGGTGACTCCATTTACAAAACCACTGGATATCATTCTATCATTTAATTTCCCCATGGCTGGCTTCCCCGCTAGGCTGGTCTCCTCCCCTTGCCTCGAGGATCCGTCATGCCCCACTCCCTTGCCGAACCCGCCGGCTCACGCCTGATCGCCTCGCTCACCACCAACCCCACTCATCAGGAGTGGCTGGAGCAGGCGTTGCAACTGGCCCTCCACAACCGCCGGCAGGGAGGCAGACCCTTTGCCGCCCTGCTGGTACAAGGCAACCAGCTGGTGACCAGCGCCGTCAACGGCATGCACCAGGATGGCGACCCCACCCGCCACGCCGAACTGGAAGCCCTGCGCCAGGCCAGCCAGGTCGGGCCGCTGGCGGGCGCCATCGTCTACGCCAGTGGTCACCCCTGCCCCATGTGCCTGAGCGCCCTGGTGATGAACGGCATCGCCGCCGTCTATTACGCCTTCGATAACGAGGATGCGGCCCCGTTCGGCTTTGACAGCACTGCCGCCTACCGCAAGCTGGGCCTGCCCCTCGCGCCGCCCCCCCTGCCGCTTATCAAGCTGCCGAGCCCGCTGGCCGCCGCCGAGCTCTATGGTGCGCAAAGTCATGCTTGAGGCCCGCATCGATACGCGCCAGCAGCAGGCCCTGCTGGTGCTGGTGATCCTGATCGGGCTCAACCTGCGGCCGTTTCTCACCGCCATCGGCCCTCTCAGCCGCGACATTGCCGAGGCGCTCGGGCTTGGCATGGACACCCTGGCCTGGCTGACCCTGCTGCCACTCTGGCTCATCGGTGGCGGCGTGCTGCTCACCCCGGCCCTGCGCAGTCGCAGCGGGCCGCGCCAGTTGCTGGGGGCGGCCCTGCTGCTGCTGGGAATGGGCAGCGCCATGCGCTTCGAGGCGGCCAGCGGCGCCCTGCTCATCGCCAGCGCCGCCCTCTGCGGGCTAGGCTCGGCCCTGGTGCAGGGGGTACTGCCCGGCCTCATCAAGCAGGCGTTCACGCAGAAGGTACCGCTGGTGATGGGCATCTTCTCGGCCTGCATGATGGGGGGCGGGGCGCTGGGTGCCAGCCTCACCCCGCAGCTCGCCGCCCGGCTCGACTGGTCCCAGGCGCTGGCGCTGTGGAGCCTGCCGGTGCTGCTGGCCATGGGCTGGCTCGGCTGGCGGGTACGGCTGCCCGCAGCGCCGGTGGCGGTCTCCGGCGGTGGCGAGCAGCGCCTCATCAGCCTGCCCCGCAGTTGGCTGCTGATAAGCTGCTTTGGCATCATCAACAGCGGTTACGGCATCGTCGTGGCCTGGCTGGCGCCGGCCTACATGGCACAGGGCTGGAGCCCCCAACAGGGAGGCGAGCTGGTGGCCTGGCTGGCACTGGCCCAGACCGTGAGCGGCCTCGGCCTGCCGCTGCTGGCCGCCCGCCGGCTCGACCGGCGCCCCTGGATGGGATTGGCCATCGCCATGCAGCTGACCGGCTTTGGCGGCCTCTGGCTGGCGCCGACTGCCGCCCCCATCCTCTGGTGCATGCTGTGCGGCGCCGGGCTTGGCGGCAGCTTCTCCCTCATCATGGTCATCGCGCTGGATCACCTGCCGGATCCGCGCCGCGCCGGCACCCTCAGCGCCCTGATGCAGGGGTTCGGCTTCATGCTGGCGGCCACCGGCCCCTGGGTAGCGGCCCGCCTGCATCACCTGAGCGGTGACTTCGCCGCCGCCTGGCAGTGGCAGCTGGCCGGCCTGGTGTTGATGAGCCTGCTGGTGCTGCGCCTGGATCCGCGCCGCTACCCGCGTGCCATGAAGCTGGCCACAGCCTCTCCTGCTCCTGCCCCCATCAACTGATCTGTGCTTGCCTCCTCTTTCCCGAATGAGGAGGCAAGCTCACCCCCCTGCTATTCCTTCCCATCCTTTGCTCGCTTTCCGGTATCGGGCCAGCTGAGCAAACCATCAGCAAATCACTTCATATCCATTTGATTTGTAACACATTAAATCTTCCCATATGGAGGGTTGTGCTGCCATATGAGCCCATTAAGGTAAGGCACTCAGACGAGAATTAATCTCGTTTCGTCTGACAGGGAAGAGGCGGTATTCATCAGGGAGGAGAGCGCCACGCGCCAGTGGCTTTGCTATCACACAAAGGAAATCACATGCAGACAAACACAAAATGGGCTTCTCTACTCGGTGGCTTGGCCATGCTAGGCGGTGCCATCTCACCGGTCATGGCCGACGAGTCATTCAACCTGTGGCAGGAGTGCGCCACCCGCTGCACCCTGGATCTGGCCCAGGGGGTGCGCGCCAGCCAGCTCGATGTCGCCAGCCTGCTGGGTGACCAGGCGGGATCAGGGGTACTGCACTACTCCATGGTATTGGAAGAAGGTGGAGACAGCCTCAAGCTGGCCCTCGGCAATGCGCTGACCCTGCGCACGGATGGCACTACCATCACCCTGACCAGCGCCACCGCGGGCAAGGGCCCACGCACCTACAGCTATACTCGCCAGGGACGCGGCAACTGGTCGCTGCACTGGCTGGTTCCCGTCGGCGACGATGCCCCCGCCAGCATCAAGGTCTTCTTCCATGAGCTGGATGCAGGATCCGAGGTGAGCCATATCTCCCCCATCTACAGCATCGAAGTGAGCGACGACCTGCTGCGCACCATGGCCAGCAACTCGACACTCTTCGTCAGGCACGTGGAAAACAACGAGATCAATCGCAGTCTTACCCTCAGTGCGGCTGGGGTCGGCTTCGTGGCGGCGCCCACCCAGCACAGCCGTCAGAAGCGCTGGAGCGAGTGGCATACCGGCAAGGTGCTGTGCCTGCTGGATCCGCTGGATGCGGTCTACAACTACCTGTCGCAGCGTACCTGCAACCTGGGTGATACCTGGGAAGGCAAGGTCTACCGGGTATTGGCCGGGGCACCCGCCTCTCACGACACCCATATCGTGCCGACCGCCATCAGTCATCGTCTGCACTTTGCCAAGGGAGACGGTCTGGCGGCCCTCACCACTCATCAAGTTTGCGCCATCCCCCTTGAATCCCTGGCCAGAAGCCGTCAACCCAGAGGCTGGGAAGAGCTCAGCCAGTGCGGCTATCCGGTCCACAATCTCGTCACCCTCTATCTGCTGACCCGCCTGCCATGGTCCCAACTTGATACCGTGATCACCCAGGCGCTGGCCAATACCACGCCAGAGGATGGCTCAACGCCACGAGGGCAGCTGGCGCAAGCCATTCGAGAAAACCCGACCCAGGCACGGCTGGCCCTGAGCATGGCGGCCGCCCAGAGCGATGCCTTCAGCCACCAGCAGGCGGGCAATAGCCAAGAGCAGGCCGCCAGCGCTGACGTGGTCAATCTCACCTGCCCCGCCGCCGATCTCAACTGCCTGGCGCCAGCCGACAGCGCCGATGCCCTGCAGGAGCGGGACTATCCGAACGGTGCCAGCTTCCTGGGTGACGGGGACGAGGTCAGCTTCAGCACGGCCGGTACTCGCAACTGGTCGGTGACCCGCCTGGAGCAAGCCCATCGCCAGCTGCTGGCGCGCGGTTATCTCTTCGTCGGTTATCACGGCACCTTCCTCGAAGCTGCCCACAGCATAGTGTTTGAGGGGGTGCATGAACGGGATCAATCCTCCATTGCCCCCTGGCAAGGATTCTATGTCGCCGGCGATCCGGCCCTCGCCTACGGTTACGCTCAGGATCAGGAAGCGGATGCCCGTGGCCGCATCCGCAATGGCGTGCTGCTGCGGGTGTATGTGCCGCGCGCCGCACTGCCCCGCCTCTACGCGACCCAGCAGACATTGGCCGATCCCGGCGCCGTCGATGAGGTCGGCCGCTTGATCGGTCACCCCCTGCCGCTGCAGCTGGAGGCCATCACAGGACCGGAAGAGGAGGGCGGACGCCTGGAAACCATTCTGGGTTGGCGGTTGGCGGAGCAAGCGGTAGTGATCCCCTCCACCATACCGACCGATCCGCGCAATGTCGGCGGCGATCTGGATCCTGCCAGCGTGCCGCAGGAAGAGAGCGCCATCAGCACCCTGCCTGATTACACCACTCAGCCCCGCGAAGACCTCTGAATCGCGGTTCATAGATACAAAAACACCGGCCTGTAGCCGGTGTTTTTCACTGTCAACGCGGGGGAGTGAGAGGGCGCCTAGCGCCCCTTCTTCTGCCGCCCACCCTGACCGGCGCGCGGCTTGCCGGCGGCCGGTTTGGCCCCCTTGTTCGAGGCGCCTTTGCCTGCGCTCCCTTTTGCCAAGCCGCCTTTGCCCGTAGCACCCTTGCCTGCCGGGGTCCGTTTCTCGAACGCCTCCGGGCCAGGCACGTTGGGGCGACCGCCAATCTCGTGATCGTCGTCGCGCCGTGGCTTCTTGCCCGGTGCCGACTTGCCAGCTTGCGCGGTGGACGCCTTGGGTTTACCGCCCTGCCCGGCGGCAGCTTGGCCCCCTTTGGCCGGTTTCACCTCGGAGGAGGAGTCCTCAATCAGCTTGAACAGCTCGATCAGCTCGTCACCGTCGAGATCGCGCCACTCGCCCACCGGCAGCCCCTTGAGGCTGACGTTCATGATGCGGATACGCTCAAGCTTGGTCACCTCGAAGCCGAAGTGCTCGCACATGCGGCGGATCTGGCGGTTCAGCCCCTGCACCAGGGTGATGCGAAACACGAACGGCGCCTCTTTCTTCACCTTGCACTTCTTGGTGACGGTGCCGAGGATCGGCACCCCGGCCGCCATCCCTTTGATAAAGTCGTCGGTTACCGGCTTGTCGACGGTCACCAGATACTCTTTCTCGTGATCGTTGCCCGCCCGCAGGATCTTGTTGACCAGATCGCCGTGGTTGGTCAGGAAGATGAGCCCCTGGGAGTCCTTGTCGAGGCGGCCGATGGGAAAGATGCGGGTACTGTGGTTGACGAAGTCGACGATGTTGTCCTTCTCGCCCGCCTCTGTGGTGGAGACGATGCCCACCGGCTTGTTGAGGGCGATGAAGACCAGGCTGTCCGCCTCGCGCGGCTCGATCACCTGGCCGTTGACCTTCACCAGATCCCCGGCAAACACCTGATCCCCCACCCCGGCCCGTTTGCCGTTGATGAAGACACAGCCCTGCTCGATGAAGCGATCGGCCTCGCGACGCGAGCAGATGCCGCTCTCGCTGATGTATTTGTTCAGACGCATGGATTCATCAGCCAGCATGGGTCACCTGCCAGCGGCCCACGGCCTGCTCATGTCTCATCAGAGCGCGGGATGGCCGGCTCACCAGGTCAAAATTGTGCATATCACTCCATCTTTAAAACCGGCCTAGGTCGGCCTTGTCAGCAAAAAACGCCGGCACATTAGCACATTGCTCTGCCGCACACGCAGGATAGTTACACCCGCCCCCTCCCGCTTCCCGCAAAATGCGCGCCGCGTCACGCCAAAACGGCGCGCAATGCGTCTCCATATAAACGGCGCCGCAGGCGGCAAGTGCCGCCACAAAAGCGCCTTATCCCCACCAGGACAATGCCCAATGCCTCACCCCCTGGCGCCCCTCATCAACCTCATCCCGGCCTGCTGCCTGTACTTATCATCTTGTTTCCATTAGGCTTTAAGCCAGCTTTCGAGCTTTAGTACGGCTGCCGTGGACGCGGGGCCGCCCCTCTTTATATCAGTGCCAAGGACTCTGCCATGCTGGCTCGCACCCGCCGCCTCGTTCGCCGCCTTCTTCTCAGCCTGCTGGGCTTGCTGCTGCTCGGCTGGGCACTGATCGCCTACTTCGCCTGGCAGGCCGAACCGCTGCAACCCTGGCACACCCTGGTGCCGCCCGAGTTCAGCGCCGAGCAGCTCGATGGCAGCGACTGGCAGGCCTATCTGGCCCACGAACAGCAGCTGTTCGAGCTGGTGACCAGGGAGGTAGTCGCCAGAACGCCGCCGGAGCAGCAGCTCGACAGCAATCGCTACTATCAGGATGCCCCCATCAATCCGGCTCATTTTGAGACTGACTGGAACCGCTCCTATCTGCTGCGCCCGAGCGGCGAGGTGAAAGGGGTGGCGGTGTTCCTGCACGGTTTGACCGACTCCCCCTACAGCCTGCGCCACCTGGCCCAGCGCTACCGCGAGCAGGGCTTCATCGCCCTGGGGCTGCGCATTCCGGGCCACGGTACCGTGCCGGCCGGGCTGGTCGACATCGACTGGGAGACCTGGCTGGCCGCCACCCGGCTGGCGGTGCGCGAGGCCAGGGTACTGGCGCCAAGCCCGCTGCCACTGCATCTGGTGGGGTTTTCCAACGGCGGCGCACTGGCGGTGAAATATGCGCTCGATGCGGAAGGTGACAAGACAGGGGCACTGGCAAGGCCCGATCGGCTGGTACTTATCTCCCCCATGATAGGGGTGACCCGCTTTGCCCGCTTCGCCGGCCTCAAGGCGGTGCCCGCCCTGCTGCCCGCCTTTGCCAGCGCCGCCTGGCTCGACACCATGCCGGAGTTCAATCCCTTCAAGTACAACTCGTTTCCGGTCAACGGCGCGCGCCAGTCCTACCGGCTGACCCACGCCATCCAGCAGCAGGTGCGTGAACAGGCCGCCAGCGGCGAGTTGGCGGCCTTCCCGCCCACCCTCACCTTCCAGTCGGTGATGGACTACACCGTCAGTACCCGCTCCATCATCGCCGATCTCTATCACTTCCTGCCTGCCAATGGCAGCGAGCTGGTACTGTTCGACATCAACCGCGGCACCCTGTTCGGCCCGCTGTTGAGCAGCGCCTCCGAGCTGGCGCTGAGCCACCTGCTGCCGCGCCCGCCGCTCTCCTACCGGCTGACGGTGGTGGGCAATCAGGCTCCCGCCAGCACCCGCACCCAGGCCAGCAGCTTGCCGGCCGGCGGTGGGCCTGAGCAGATCCAGCCCCTCGACATCGACTACCCCAGGGAGATCTACTCCCTCTCCCACGTGGCCCTGCCCTTCCCGATGGATGACCCCCTCTATGGCATGGCGCCACGGCCCGAACAGCGTGAGCAATACGGCATCAATTTGGGGGGGTTGGCCCTGCGCGGTGAGCGCGGGGTGCTGATCGTCAACCCCGGCGCCCTCACCCGCACCTCCTCCAACCCCTTCTACCCCTATTTGCAGCAGAAGGTGATAGAGACGCTGACAGCGCCTGCCCAACCGCCGGCCGGCAAGCAGCCAACCCCGGTCTGGGACAGCGAAGACGAGGCCGCCTATCAGGCGGAGCGGGAACAGTTTCTACAGGATGCGCAGGAGAGCGAGGCTCCCTTCTAGGGCCCTTGCCAGGGCCCGTTGAGGCTGTGCGTCAGTATGGTGCTGACGTAGGCCCCCTCAGTACTTGCTCAGGCAGGGCGGCATCCACCGGCCGTCACCCGATGCCAAGCGCCATCAGGGATAACGGCTGATCTCAATCAGGTTGTGATCCGGATCCAGGCAGTAGACCGACTCGATGGGGCCGCAGGCCCCGCTCTTGGTTACCGGCCCCTCCACTATCTCCACCCCGTGGCAATGGAGCTGGGCGATGACCTGTTCCAGCGGCCAGCGGGTGATGAGGCAGAGATCTCCCGAGCCCACCTGCGCCCGGTTGCGCGGCTCCTGCCCGAGCAGTTGCAGATTGATCTTCTGGTTGCCAAAGCGCAGGGCCCGGCGCCCCGCCCCAAAGGTAATGGCTTCCATGTTGAGCACCGAGCTGTAAAACGCGACGGCCCGCTCGATGTCACTGACCGTCAATACCAGATGGTCGATATGGCTGATCATGTCCCCTCCTGGCTGATGTGTGTCGATAGCGCTGGCCAGACAGACTGGCCTGTGGGCCCCCTAATCATACCCAATTGCCCACCTGGCAAATGTGCCGAATGGCGCAAAGATGGCCGAGCAGAGCCGCTAGCTGAGTGAAGGCGGCGGTGGCTTTCACTGTTGGGTACCACACGCCTGATCACGCTGGGCCAGCAGGGTTTCATCATCACTGTCCATCGCGGCCAGAATGGCCTGATTGCAGGCGCGCTCAGCCTGCCGGGCCGCATCCGGTTTGCTCTCGCGAATGTCGGCGATCATGGGGCGGTAGTTGACTGAAGCGGCACAGTACATAGCGCGATACTGGGGCTGCTGCGAGTGGCTGTCGTCCTGGCGGGACAACTGATCGCACAGCTTGCCAAATAGCGCCGCCGCCTTGACGGTGCATTGGCTGAAGCGCCGTGCATCCTGCTCGTAGCTGCGGCAGACGCTTTTCGGCTGCAGCTGCCAGAACTGGAAGGCAAAGGGGATTTGTTCCCCCTCATACTCCACCACCAGCGACTTGAGCTCAGTGCCATAAATATCCGATACCTGCTGCTGTACCAGATTGAGATAAGCCGAGAAAAGATAAGAAACCGGATCCATCACCACCTCCTTGTGGTTACCACTGCCGAGTTGTATCACGGAAAATCGGGGCAATTTTCAAACGAGTAACAGGCGACAACAGCTTACTGATTTGGTTGGAAAAAATGATACTCTTCTCGCCACCCTCATGTACAACGTTCAAGGCCAGTGTTCGATGCAACAATGTGGTATTTATGAACAACTCATTACTCAACTGCTGACATCTCGACTCGACCGCGAGCGCTTTTACGTAGGGGAACGCCAGCTTGAACCTGCCGAAGCGGCAGTCTGGTTATCGCGATTTCTGAGCCGGGTTTTGGAATATGCAGTGGGTTCGGTAACTGGAGAGGATCAGCTGCAACGGCAGATTGAGCTGGCTAACCAGTTATTACTTTGGCTAAAGGATCGCACACAAGATCCAGACTTTATTGGCGAGAACCTCATCGATAGTCAGGGAAAAATTCTGACGGCGCTCTACCAGTTGGATAACCCCATCTCTGCCAATTTAAAGCAATATGCCGAGGATATTTTCCCTCTGACCGGTCTAACGCAAAGTGAGCTGTTCTGCGGCAGCAATGCGGGTTTGTCGATGGAGTCGGAGATTAAACGGGAGATATTATCGGCAGATAGCATCTGTTGGCTGGTCTCATTTATCAAATGGGCAGGGATCCGTATTTTCCGTCATGAGCTGGAGGAGTTCACCTGTAGCGGCCGCCAATTAAAAGTAATTACTACCTCTTATATGGGTGCAACCGACGCCAAGGCAGTTGAATTTTTAGCCAGCCTCCCCAATACCGAAGTCAAACTCAGCTATAACACCCAGCGCGAGCGGTTGCATGCCAAAAGTTATCTATTTTGCCGAAATACCGGCTTTCATACCGGCTATATAGGTTCATCCAACCTCTCTCATTCTGCCCTCACCAGCGGCTTGGAGTGGAACCTAAAAATCACCTCGCAAGAGATCCCTCATATTATCGATAAATCCCTGAGTACCTTTGAAACCTATTGGGAGTCCGATGATTTTGAGCTGTTTGATGGTAAGCTCGAAAGCCGTACAAAATTGCAGCATGCGCTGCAAGAGGCCCGTGGCGATGGGGACAAAAATAGCCCTGCCTATTTCTTTGATATCGCGCCGTTTCCCCATCAACAGGAGATCCTTGAGCAATTGGCGATGGAGCGCACTTTACACCAGCGCTTTCGTAACTTGGTGGTGGCGGCCACCGGTACAGGGAAAACCCTGATCTCCGCTTTTGATTTTGCGCGTTTTCTGAAAACCAAACCCGACGCAAAGTTCCTGTTTGTCGCCCACAAAGAGGAGATCTTGCGCCAAGCATTAGCCTCGTACCGCGGTGTGCTCAAGCAATCCAATTTTGGCGAACTCTTGGTCGGCGGTGCCGTGCCTACTCACTACCGTCAACTATTTGCCTCGGTGCAATCATTGAATAACCAGCTGGCTAATTTACGTCTTAGCCCAGACTATTTCGATTACATCGTCATCGATGAGGTTCACCATATTGCTGCGGTCAGCTATCGTGGTCTGCTCGCCGCCTTTGAACCTCACATTCTGTTGGGATTAACCGCAACGCCAGAGCGCCATGATGGCAGCGATATTCTCGCTGATTTTTGTGGTGTCATCGCAGCGGAGATCCGATTGCCAGAGGCCATCAATCGTCGCCATCTCTGCCCGTTCCAATATTTTGGTATCGATGATGATACTGACTTGCGCCAAGTGACCTGGAAAAATGGTCGTTATGACATCACTGAGCTCACCAATATCTATACCCACAATCAGCAGCGGGTACAGAAGATAGTTCAGAGCCTCGATGAGATCGTCACCGATATTACCAAGATCAAAGCGCTGGCATTTTGTGTTAGCCGTGAACATGCCGATTTTATGTGCAAGGCATTTTTATTGAAGGGCATCAAGGCTGACATCCTCACCAGCGATAACCGAGACGAGCGGCATAGCAAACAACAGGAGTTGCGTACCGGCGTTATCAATATTCTCTGCGTGGTGGACATCTTCAACGAAGGTGTCGATATCCCGGAAGTCGATACCTTGCTGTTTTTACGACCAACGGAAAGCCTCACCATTTTCTTGCAGCAATTAGGGCGGGGCCTGCGGCTGGCGAGCGATAAAGAGTGCTGCACCGTGTTGGACTTTGTTGGGAATGCCCATGCGGAGTATGACTTTGCCCAGAAATTCCGGGCACTGGTGGGTAAAACCAATAAGGCGATCAGCCACGAGATCAAACAAGGCTTCCCTCACGCCCCCTTGGGCTGCCGCATCGAACTCTCAAAACAGACCCAAGAGTTAATTCTGAGCAATATCAAGAGGGCGACTCTCAATACCTCACGCCTCATGGGCCTGATCCGCCGTTTCTCACAGGATTGCAATTTACCGCTGACACTGGCGAATTTTTTGAAGTTCTACCCTCACATCAGCCTTGAGGAGATCTACAAACGCGGTAACTGGAGCGCCTTGGTCAGACAGGCCCGCAACCACACCGTTTCTGAAATGAGCGATGAGAAGCTATCTACCCTCTATACCCGGGCTATCAGAACCCGGCTATTGGGTTGTGATGCGCTCCATTACTTGAACTTCTTACAAACCTTGGTGGAAAGCGCCTTTACCTTAACGCCTGAGCACAATGAACGTATGGCCTTGATGTGCCATTACGACTTCTGGCAACAGAGCGGCCCCAACGCAGGCTTTAGCTCCTTGGCGCACAGCCTGAAACAACTCAATCAACCAGAGTTGAGGGCCGAGCTGGCAGATCTGTTGCCCATGCTGGTCAACCGGGTACAACACGAACAAAGCGCCATGCCAAACCTTCCGGGTAATCCGCTGCAACTGCATGCTCGCTATGCCAGAGAGCAGGTGCTGGTTGGCTTTGGCGCGACCACCTTCGCGCAGCAACCCACGGCTCGCGAAGGGGTGTATGTCATCGCAGAGCAAAATATCGAGTTGCTGTTCGTGACCTTGAACAAAGCGGAACAGCACTTCTCCCCCACTACCCGTTATCACGACTACGCCATCAACGAGTCGCTGTTTCATTGGCAGAGCCAAAACAGCGCTCGCCCAGAACGGGGTAAGGGGCTGAGTTACATAAACCACAGAGCAGAGGGTAAGCGCTTGTTTCTGTTCGTCCGCGAGCAGAGCAAAGATGAATTTGGCCGCACCCTTGGCTTTGTGAACTTTGGTGAGGTGGAGTACGTATCCCACACTGGCAGCCAACCGATGAACATTAAATGGCGTCTCAGTACCCCGATGCCGCCATTTATGTGGAAGGATGCAGCAAAATTGGCCGTTGGCTAAACGACTAAACAACAAACGGCTCGCCAATGGCAAGCCCTTTTGGTTGGGGTCAGCAGGGGATCCGCTCGATGCGGCCGCCGCTCAGTTTGAAGAAGGCATCCTGCGGCAGTTCCTGCAGCCAGGTGGTGGTGTAGTCCAAATCCGCATAGGCGCCGCGCAACATGGCGCCAAACAGCCCGTGAGAGACCACGATGGCGCGCTCGGCGATGTGCTCATCCTGCAGCCAGCTCAGCGCCCGCCCCTGAATGCTCTGAAAACTCTCCCCCGCGGGGGCCTGCAGGTACCAGTCTGGCTGCTCCAGATCGAGCTCGGGGTGGGCCGCCAGCAGCTCGGGCACCCGGCGGCTCTCCCACTCCCCCATCCCCAACTCCACCAGCCGCTCGTCCCAGACGATACGCGCTTGGTCCAAGCCAAGCTGCTGGCACACTCGCTCCGCGGTCTGGCGCGCCCGGCCGAGGGGGCTGGCGTAAATGGTCCAGTCGGCGGGCTCGGCCAGCAGCTTGGCCAGACGGGCCCCCATGGCGAGGGCTTGGGCTTCGCCCTTGGCGGTCAGTTCGGAGTTGCAGCGCCCCTGCAGTCGCAGTTCGGCGTTGTAACGGGTCTGGCCGTGGCGCAGCAGATAGAGGGTACGGGACATGGTTTCTCCAGCAGGTTCAACGAGATAACAAAAACAAGAGAGGCATGGTAGCAGATGTGCCGGGGCAGCCAAGGCACAGACGGGGGAAAGAAAAAAACAAAACGGGTCAATGGTGACCCGTTTATGCCGGCAGGCTCCGTGCTCAGCCCTTCTTGATCTCCCGCAGATAGCGGTAGATGGAGTGAACC
Organism: Aeromonas sp. QDB20; assembly: GCF_027707805.1. Lineage (NCBI taxonomy): Bacteria > Pseudomonadati > Pseudomonadota > Gammaproteobacteria > Aeromonadales > Aeromonadaceae > Aeromonas > Aeromonas sp. QDB20. Next base: position 106,904 of record NZ_JAPCJC010000005.1, read on the forward strand.
GAGATGCCGAGCTGGCGAGCCGCTATCTGGGCGCTGTCCTTGAGCTCGAAGATGCCGAGCTCATGCAGCTGGTTGACCATGACCCGGGTCTTCTGGGATGGGGGCACCGCCTCGTTGCCGCGCACCTCGGCACTGACGGTGTCGATGGTGCTGTTGAGGGCCTCGTCGATGTTGCGGGCAAACACCTCAGGGGTGGCGTGACCATCGTGGCCATGCAGACACTCCGGCATCATGGTGCGCAGCACGGATTGCAGCGGGGCGTCCATGTCGGTGTTGATGCAGAGCAGACCGATGGCCTGCCCCTCGCCATTGCGAATGACGGTGGTGAGCGAGCGCAGCGTCTTGCCGGTGGCGCACTTGGTCATGTAGGGGCTGGAGATATCCTGCCCGCTCTTGAGTTTCATCATCGCCAGGTTGGTGATGGGGGCTCCGACGCTGCGCCCGGTGATATGGCCGTTGGCAATCTTGATGATCGACGGATTGCGCGCATCCAGGCTGTGCAGCAGCACCTCGGTGTGCTGACCATACATGGCGGCGATGCCGTCCACGATGATCTCCATCGCCTTGAGGATCTCGAAATCGGTCTGACTCAGCTCTTGCAGCTTCACATTGAAACCTTATAAAAGGGCCGCCGACCCGGGCAAGGGCGGCAGCCGACAGGGACACTCAGGCGGACATGATATCAATAATGGTGCTGTCTGTGGCAGACATGCCGTCTTTGACCATCTGGCCCACGTTGCGAATGGTCTGCTCCACGTTGCCCGCCACGATCCCCAGCCCCGATACCCCGTGGCTGTTGAGCGCCATCAGGAAGCCGCGCACCGCCGCCCCGGAGGAGGTGCTCACCTTCATGGCGCAGGAGGCCTTGGCGCCGTCGCACACCATGCCGGCGCTGTCGCTCAGCACGTTCTGGATGGCGTGGCAGGATTGCTCGAAACTGCCGCCCGCCAGATAGACCATGGCCATGGCCGCCGCCGCGCTGGTGACCGTGTTGCCACAAAAGGCCGACAGCGGCGGATAGTGAGACTTGATGTAGATGGCCCCCAGGTGGCTCATGATGAGGGCGCGGGCCAGCTGCTCTTCGCTGGCGCCAAAGCGCTCGGCGATGACCACCACCGGGATGGTGGCGGCGATGCCCTGGTTGCCGCTGCCAAAGTTGCTCATGGCCGGCAGGCTGGCGCCCCCCATGCGGGCATCGGAGGCCGCCGCGGTGCGCATCACGATGCGGTTCATCACGTCCTCGCCGATGAGACCGGCCTGGATGTTCTGCTGCATGGTGCGGCCGATCTCGAGGCCATAGGGGTTGTTCATCCCCTCGTCGGAGAGTTTGCCGTTGAGCTCGGAGGCCTGCAGGATAAAGCGGATCTGCTCGAACTCCACTTGGGTGGCGAACTCATGAATGGCGGCGATGCTGATGTCGACCCCGTCGCAGATGGCGCCGGTGGCGCCGCCCTGGCCCTGCTCGGCCGTGAAGGTCACTTCATCATTGCGGCGCTGCTCGACGATGCGGGTATGGCCGCCGCACAGGGTCACCTCGGCGCTGTGCTCGGTGCCCTCTGTATCAAGGCCTAACAAGCGGACCCGGCAATAGATGAACTCGGGGGCCGAGGTGCGGCTCACCTGCACCTGGCCTGCATCGATCAGCGCCTGCGCCTCTGCGACCTGGGCCGGCGTGATGGCGGCCAACACCTCCAGCCCGGCCTCGGCGTTGCCGCCGAGAGCACCGGCGGCAGCGGCAATGGCCAGCCCAATCTTGCCGGTGCCCGGCACATAGACCCCCATGGAGTTCTTGTAGAGGTTGTCCGACACCACCACCTCCAGCCGGACGGGCTTGCAGCCCAGTTGCCGGGCGGCGACGGCGGCGGCATAAGCGGCGGCGATGGGCTCGGTACAGCCCAGCGCCGGTTTGACAACCTGTTGAATAATCTGCAGATACTGCTGCCACGCTTGCTTCATCAGAACACCCTTTCTATCAACATTAACCAGCGATGTGAGCGATCGCTTCCACTTCAACCCTGACACCCATCGGCAGATCCTTCACGGCAAAGCAGCTGCGGGCCGGACAATCTTTCAGGAAATAGCGTTTATAAACCTCGTTGAACGCGGCAAAATCACTGATCTCGGCGAGATAGCAGGTGGTCTTGAGCACGGTATCCAGGTTGCCGCCAGCGGCTTCCAACACATGCTTGAGGTTCTCCAGCGCCTGACGGCTCTGGGCCTCGATGCCCCCTTCCACCACGCCGCCCTGCTGTTTGCACACCGGCAGCTGGCCAGAGGTAAAGATGAGGTCGCCATAGGCTGTGCCATGGCTGTAGGGACCGATGGCATCGGGTGCGGCATCCGCCACTATGATCTTTTTCATATCGCCACTCCTTAAAATGCAATTATTTTTGCAATCATTTGTAATCAACAGTCTTGTCTTGTTCAACATTATTTGCTCATTAATCATTTCATTCAACAAAAACCTGCAAAAACAGCGATAAATTCGGTAATAGTGCAAATGGAAAGCGTGATCAGCCTCCCTTTTTGGGTACAAGAGCGATAAAAGGCATTGTTTCGCAACTTTTCATTCAACTATATTTGCACTTGATTTTTACCCCTACAAAAACAAGGTATTTTATGGACGCGCACAGTACGACACTCACCCGGCCCGTGATGGGCACGCTGGAATGGAAAGAAGCGGTTCGTTTTGACAGCACCGACTGGGGCTGGGTCATCATGAGCATCGGCATGGCCATCGGGGCGGGGATCGTCTTCCTGCCGGTGCAGGTGGGACTGATGGGGCTGTGGGTGTTTCTGCTGTCGGCGGTGATCGGCTACCCGGCCATGTACATGTTCCAGCGCCTCTTCATCAATACCCTGGCCACCTCACCCGAGTGCAAGGACTACCCCAGCGTCATCAGTGGCTACCTCGGCAAGAACTGGGGCGTGCTGCTCGGCGCCCTCTACTTCGTGATGCTGGTGATCTGGGTATTCGTCTACTCCACCGCCATCACCAATGACAGCGCCTCCTTCCTGCAAAGCTTCGGGGTCACCCAGCAACTGCTCTCCGAGAATCCCTTCTACGGGCTGGTGCTGATCTGCGCCCTGGTGGCGCTGGCCTCGCGCGGCGAGAACCTGCTGTTCAAGATCTCCACCTTCATGGTGCTGACCAAGATCAGCGTGGTGGCAGTGCTCGGCCTGATGATGGTGGGCAAGTGGGATGCCGCCAACATCACCGCCATGCCGGCCAGCGGTGACTGGCTGAAGGATGCCATCGTCATGCTCCCCTTTACCCTCACCTCCATTCTCTTCATCCAGAGCCTGAGCCCCATGGTGATCTCCTACCGCTCGCGGGAAAAATCCCTGGAAGTGGCCCGCTTCAAGGCGATGCGCGCCATGAACATCGCCTTCGGCATCCTGTTCGTGGTGGTGTTCTTCTACGCCGTCTCCTTCACCCTGGCCATGGGCCACGAGCAGGCGGTCAAGGCCTCCGAGGAGAATATCTCGGCGCTGGCCATGGTGGCCCAGGGCATGCCGGGCCAGACCCTCAAGCTGCTCAGCCTCACCCTCAACATCTTCGCGGTGATGACCGCCTACTTCGGCGTCTATCTGGGCTTTCGTGAAGCCTGCCAGGGGCTGGCGATGAACCTGCTGCGCCGGGTGATGCCGGAAGATCGCATCAACAAAGGGCTGGTGGGCAAGGGGATCATGGTGTTCACCGTGCTGCTCTCCTGGGGAGCCATCGTGCTCAATGCCCCGGTGCTGAGCTTCACCTCCATCTGCAGCCCCATCTTCGGCATGGTGGGTTGCCTCATCCCGGCCTACCTGGTCTATCAGGTGCCAGCGCTGCACAAGTACAAGGGGGTCTCCCTCTACATCATCATCGTCACCGGTCTGCTGCTCTGCGTCTCGCCCTTCCTCGCCTTCAACTGATCTGCCGGCACCCTGTGTCATCGGCGGCGGGCCACCCTGAGGGTGGCCCGCCTGTTTGACCCATTCAGCCCCCTTCCTGAGTGAAAAAGCCAAGAGGATCACAACTTCCACCGCCCTTCCAACCGAGCCTCCCCGGCGAGGAGTAATATCCAGCCATCCCGCTACACGCCCCCCTCGGGGCCCGAGGCTTCATATGAAATGGATATTCATGCCCGCCATCCGGCTCGGCAATCAGCTCTCCTTCAAGTACAAGTTTTTGCTCTGGTCATGCCTGATGCTGCTGCCGCTGGCCTACAGCATGACCAACCTGCTGGGTCGGCTGCAGGACGACAATGCCCAGGCCCGCAAGGAGCTGGCCGGCGTAGTCAAGCTGGCGCCGCTGCCCGCCATCGAGCAGGCCCTGCTGAGCCATCGCAACCTGGTCACCCGGCACGGCTATGAGCAGAATCCGGTCGACGAAGAGGAGGTCAAGGCCGCAGCCCAAGCCGTCGATGCGAGCCTGGCCGCCTTTGCCGCCAGTGGACAGCAAAACCCCACCTTTGATGCCCTCGCCCAGGGCTGGGCCGGCCTGCAAAACGAGGCGCTCGGGCTCGAGGTGGATCAGAGCAACCTGCGCCACGACAAGCTGCTGACCGAGGTGCGCCACCTCTACAAGAGCATTACCGCCGCCAGCAGCCTGGTGCAGGATCCCGCGCTCGGCACCTACTACATGGTGGTGCTCGCCAGCGAGCGGCTGCCGCAGCTGCGCGACCTGCTGGCCCAGGTGCGGGACAGGGCCGCCACCATCGCCGACTTCGGCCTGTTTCAGGCGCAAGGGTATAGCGCGCTGCGCTTTCGCCTCGACCTCATCAACGCCACCCTGCAGGAGCTGGAGGCCGACCTGACCCTGCTCTACGAGATGGCGCCCACCTATCGCAGCGAGCTGGGCCAGCAGACCGACGCCCTGCTGCAGCAGGCCCATCAGGGGGTCGACACCCTGGAAAACAAGATGATGAAGGATCAGCAGGTGCAGCTCTCCAGCCAGGATGTGCTGGCGCTGGGGGATGGGCTGGATGCCGCCATCACGGCGCTGGCCGGTCAGGTACGCCAGCGGCTGGAGGCGGATCTACACCAGCGCATGGCCGCCAACCAGCGCCACTTCTGGTGGGTAACCGGGCCGCTGACCGCCATCCTGCTGGTCTATCTCTACCTGATGATCGGCGCCTATCTCTCCTTGCGCGCCACCGTGGGCCGGGTGCGGGAGATCGCCGCCCGGGTCAACGCCCAGGATCTCGGCCAGCAGATCGAAATCGTCGGCCAGGATGAGCTGGCCGCCATCAGCCGGGATTACAACGTGACCCTGCAGACCCTGCGCACCCTGATGCTGCGGGTGCGGGAGAACGGCGTCAACGTGGTGGAGAGCGCCACCGAAATCGAAGCGCGGACCTGCCGCTCCCAGGAGGTGATGGCCGATCAGCAAGGGGAGACCCACCAGGTGGCCACCGCCATCAAGGAGCTGGCCGCCACCTCCCACGACATGGCGGGCAACGCCCAGCAGGCCGCCCGCATGACCCAGGAGGCGCAGGCCGTGGTGAGTCAGGGCGAGGCAGTGGTCGAGCGAACCATCACCGCCATCGACCACATCAACCGCGAGGTGCTGCGCACCGCCGAGGCCATCGGCCAGCTGGAGCAGCAGTGCAGCCAGATTGGTGGCGTCATCGGGGTGATCCGCGGCATCGCCGAGCAGACCAACCTGCTGGCCCTCAACGCCGCCATCGAGGCGGCCCGCGCCGGCGAGCAGGGGCGCGGCTTCGCAGTGGTGGCCGACGAGGTGCGCTCGCTGGCCAGTCGCACCCAGGGGGCCACGGTCGAGATCCAGCAGATGATCGAGCAGCTGCAAACCGGCGCCCGCGCCTCGGTCAGCGCCATGTCCGCCGCCAGCCGCGAGGCGCAGGAGGGGGTCGGCCTCGCTCAGGAGGCCCAGCAGGCCTTTGGCGCCATCACCGAGCGGGTGGGCAGCATGGTCGACACCAACTCGGTCATTGCCAGCGCCATCGAGCAGCAGGGGGCCGTGGTCAACGAGATAGAGCGCAACGTGGTGCGCATCTCCGATGGCAGCGACGAGGCGCTGCAGGTAGCCAACGCGGCCCGCGACGCCGCCCGCCAGATCCACCAGCTCACCGAGCAGCTGCGTGCCATGGTGCAAAGCTTCGTGCTCTGAGCCGGCGCCCGTCACCCACGCCAGCCCCTTGCCGGGCTGGTTTTTTTTGCAAATTCAGGCGGCCGGGCCGCATTGTTTTTCTTGGCGAAAAAAGTATCGACTACCCATTGTGCTATGAGAAGAAAGCGGTGTAATCTGCAGCCACAACAAGATTCGAACGTTACCCTTTTGCCTGCCACAGGCCCGGGGATCAGTTCAACGCCCGAGAAACAGTTCGACGCCCGAGAAACAGTTCGACGAAAGTTCGGCGAGAGGAAGCTCGCATCACGACACAACCGTTCAGGCGAGGTATCGCAAATGGCGAAGTACCAGTTTTTCTCTATCCCGGCCTCCAACCGGCAGCAGTACACCTTTATTGACATGGCCTCCCCCACTTTCCTGCCCGAGAAAGAGGCGCTGCTGGCGCAGGGGTTCGAGGTGGAAGAGGATTTCATCGACGCGGCCAACCCGCGCGAGGCGGTGGAGAAGTATGGCTCCAACTTCCTCTACGTGGCCGATGAGCTAGGCAAGTCGGACGCCGGTTACGCCGCGGCCATCGCCGTGCAGGCGCTCGGCAAGACACTGCTGGGGCAGAAGCGGGGCAATTGAGTAAGTAGATGAAGCGCGGCCATCGGCAAGCTGCCGATGGCCGCAGCAATATGGTTCAACCGCAGGCGAGCTGGCGGAGCATCTCGATCAACTCCTCCTCGCTGCTGGGCTCATAAGCCAGCGTCATGCTCGGCGCCGCCCCTCCCATCAGCATGTAAACGTGCGTGCTGCAGTGGTCATAGTGATACCACTTACCGTCGATACAGACGTCGGTATAACATCTCGGGTCCCTTTCAAGTTCCATACATCCATCCTTCTGTTACCTACTACCCACATCCTTTTTCGACCGTAAAGTAACCAGAGCGTTACAAACTTGATGCAGATCAAGCCAGGTTGCCGACGCCACCATTTCTCGGTAAAAGAGCCCCGAAAGGCGCTTCTTCTGCCTCAGCGATGGTCATATGCTGCTCGTTAAGTTCTCAGTCAGCCACGCCCGCCACAATGTGAGCTGGGGCAGCGGATCCTGCGCAGCCCCTCAGGCGCCCTTCACCCCATGGCGGGGCCCGGCGACAGCCAGCGCCTGGCGCCACACGACCAGGCCCACAGAGGAGGCATAGATGAGCCACTCCCACATAGATCTGAACCTGTTTCGCATCTTCGATCGCGTCATGACCGAGAAGGGGGTATCGGCCGCGGCCACCAGCCTGGAGATGACCCCCGCCGCCATCAGTCAGGCCATTCGCAGGCTCAGCGACCTCATCGGCGAGCCCCTGTTTCGCCGCGATGGCCGCGGGATCATCCCCACCAGCCGTGCCCTCGCCCTGCACCGGGAGATCCGCACCGCCCTGCATACCATGGAGCGCTCCCTGCTGCTCAACCAGGCGTTCGATCCCCTCACCAGCCAGCGCATCTTTCGCATCGCCAGCCACCCGGACCTCGATCTCCTGCTGTTGCCGGCGCTGCTCGCCCATCTGGCCAGGGTGGCGCCCCACTGCCGGGTGGAGTCGGTGCCCGGCATGTTTGAAGAGCATCTGCGTCAGCAGGCGCTGCGCCTTCGCAACATCGACCTGGTACTGGCCAGCACAGCGCTGGAAGAGACCGGCTTTTGCAACGAATCCCTGCTGACCCTGGAGCTCAGGGTGGCCTGTCGCGCCGATCATCCGCGCATCGGGGAGAGCCTCGACTTCGAAACCTTCTTTGCCGAGGAGCACGTGGTCTGGGATGTGCGCCGCAAGGACGACTGGGTCATCCGCAGCCTCAGCGAGCAGGCCCTGCCTCCCCGCAAGATTGCCTACGAGAGCAACGCCCTGCTCACCGCCCTCTCCCTGGTCAGCCAGACCGAGTGGCTCTGCGTGGTCAGCCAGTGGCATGTCGCACAGGTGCGCGACACCCTGCGGCTCAAGGATTTTCCGCTGCCCTGGGCCTCCAGTTACTGTCCCGTCTACATCAGCTGGCACCAGGCGCAGGGCCGGGATCCCGCCCTCCAGTGGTTTATCCGCCAACTGCACCTCATCAGCGCCGGCGTCCCCCTCATTTAACCACCGCTTAACTGTCGTTTATTGCCGGCTGCCATGATTGTTGCGGCCGGCTTGACTACTCTGGTGCCGACCCCGTTGCCGTGCCCTCGGCGTAATGCCGCAACGCCCGAATAACAGAGCAACGCTGACCATGTTCATGGGACATGTCGTCAGGGGGCATCTCTCGCCCTACGTTTCACTCCGGGTCCGGATAGCGCCTGCCATGGCTGGCGCCATCTCGGCTACCCGTCACTCACCCTGTTTATTACTGGGAGGCATCAGAGTCTGACTACACTTGGTCCGGCCTGCCCACCACAATCTGGAGAAAACAGATGAAGCTCAAGTTCTCGACGCACACCATTGTCACCCTATGCCTCTGTGGCTCCCTGCTGTTGCAGCCGGCCTGGGCCATCATCAACCCCAAGCCGGCCAGCGAATTTACCATCCAGGCCAACCAGAATGTGCTGCACACCCTGCCATTCAACGACAAGCAGGATTTTGAGGACGCCCGGCGCGGCTTCATCGCCAAACCGGATACCCTCACCATCAAGGATGACAAGGGCAACGTAGTGTGGGATCTGGAGCAATACAAGACCTACATCGGCCTGGACAAGACGGCGCCGGATACCGTCAACCCGAGCCTGTGGCGCAATGCCCAGCTGAACATGGAGTACGGGCTGTTCAAGGTGACCGACAAGATTTACCAGATCCGCGGCTTCGATCTCTCCAACATCACCTTCATCCAGGGTGACAAGGGATGGATCGTCTTCGACCCGCTGATCTCGCCGCAGACCGCCAAGGCGGCCCTCGCCTTCATCAACCAGACCCTGGGCGAGCGGCCGGTCACTGCCGTGGTCTACAGCCACTCCCACGTGGATCACTACGGCGGGGCCGCCGGCCTGTTCACCTCGCCGGACGAGGTGAAAAAGAACGGGGTTCAGATCATCGCCCCCGAAGGGTTCACCGAGCATGCGGTCTCGGAAAACGTCATCGCCGGCAACGCCATGGCCCGCCGCGCCGTCTACATGTATGGCGCCCTGCTGCCGCGCAATGCCCAGGGAGGCGTGAATGGCGGCCTGGGGCAGACTACCTCCACCGGCGTGCCCTCCCTGCTGCTGCCGACCCGCTTCATCACCAAGAGTGGGGAAGAGGTCACCCTGGACGGCGTGCGGATGGTCTTCCAGATGACCCCGGGCACCGAAGCGCCGGCCGAGATGAACACCTGGTTCCCGGACAGCAAGGCACTCTGGATGGCCGAGAACACCACCAACACCATGCACAACATCCTCACCCTGCGCGGCGCCCAGGTGCGCGATGCGCTCAAGTGGTCCAGCTACCTCAACGAGACCATCGAGACCTGGGGCGACCAGGCCCAGGTCAAGTTCCAGAGCCACCACTGGCCGCGCTGGGGCAATGCCAGCATCGTCGACTACTTCAAGAAGCAGCGGGATCTCTACAAGTACATCCACGACCAGTCGGTGCGGCTGATGAACATGGGCTACACGGGTGAGGAGATCTCGGAGAAGATTGCCCTGCCCCCCGAGCTCAACGACTTCTGGCCGAACCGCGGTTACTACGGCACCCTGCGCCACAACAGCCGGGCCGTCTATCAGCGCTACATGGGCTGGTACTCCGGCAACCCCTCCGATCTGGACAACCTGCCACCCGAGATGGTCGGTCCCAAATACGTCGAGTTCATGGGCGGTGAACAGGCGCTGCTGAAAAAAGCCAAGGCGTCGTTCGACAAGGGGGAATATCGCTGGGTCGCGGAAGTGCTCAAGCATCTGGTGTTCGCCAACCCGAACAACCAGGAGGGCAAGCTGCTGCTGGCCGATGCGCTCGAGCAGCTGGGCTATCAGGCCGAGTCCGGCCCATGGCGCTCCGTCTATCTGCAGGGGGCCTATGAGCTGCGCAACGGCGTACCCACCGCCGGGGCGACCGTCACCGCCTCGCCGGACACCATTCGCGCCATGAGCCCCAGCATGCTGTTCGACTATCTGGCGGTGAGGATCAATCCGGAGAAAGCGGCCGGCAAGAAGATGGTCATCAACATGGACTTCACCGACATCGGGGAGCAACACACCCTGAGCCTGGAGAACGCCGTGCTCAACCACACCACCCACTATGCCGCCAAGCCGGATGTCACCCTCACCCTGAGCAAGCAGACCCTGGACGACATCCAGCTGGGCCAGGGCACGCTGGAGCAGAAGATCGCCAGCGGCGAGATCAAGGTTCAGGGAAACCAGCAGACCTTCAGCGACTTCGTCGGCCTGCTCGACAAGTTCAACTTCTGGTTCAACATAGTGACCCCATGATGCGACGCACCCTGCGCGTGTGCATGACCCTGCTCTGCCTCATCCCCGGGATGGGGCAGACCTGCGGTTATGACGCACTCTACCCCAATCCGTTTGAACAGAGCTGGCCCGGCGCACTCGACGTTGCCATGGCGACCGCGGCAGCGGTCAATGATGACAGGGTGGCCCGTCTCCCCACCCTCACCGGCGAGGCGGGGTTTACCCGCAGCCAGGCCTGGCTGCAGACCCTGAAGAGCCGCTTCCAGCAGGCCGGCGTCAGGGGCGGCGTCTCCATCCTGCTGGTCGATTCCGGGCTCTGGTCGAGGCTGCGGGGCAAGGAGTCACTGCTGCTCCAGCTCCATACTGCCGGCCCGCACCCCAAGGATCGGATGATGCTGCTAAGCGAGGCGGCCCTCGACGCCCTGCTGGCCGGCACCCTCACCATAGAGGAGGCGCTGCGGCTGGGGGTGGTTGCCATGCCGGGCGAAGATGGCCGGCAATTGCAGCACGACTTGCACCTGGCCCTGGGCTCATGACCGTTCAGACATGAAAAAAGGGAGGCATCTGCCTCCCTTTTCTTTGCTGCCATCGGGGCAACGAACCAGCGCAAGCGCTTATTCGTCTTCCAGGTAGGCGTAGCCTTGCAGACCCAGCTCCAGCTCTTCGAGCAGGGCCTTGCGGGCCGCGTCGTCCAGCGCCGGGTGTGAGACGATCCGCTGATAGTTCTCGCGAATGACGGACGGGTCGATGTTGACGTAACGCAGCAGCTGGTCGACGGTGTCGCCGCGCACCACGTTGCGGATGTCCATCTTGCCTTCCTCGTCCAGCCACACTTCTGCGCAGTGGGTGTCACCGAACAGGTTGTGCAGATCGCCGAGGATCTCCTGATAGGCGCCCACCAGGAAGAAGCCGACGTGGCACTCTTCGTGCTCGCCGTAGACCGGCATCGGCAGAGTGCTTTCCACACCCAGACCGTCGACGTAGTGCTCCACCTGACCATCGGAGTCGCAGGTGATGTCCATCAGGATGCCGCGGCGGGTGAGCGGACGCTCGAGGCCGGCCAGCGGCATCACCGGGAACACCTGACCGATACCCCAGGCATCCGGCAGGGACTGGAACAGGGAGAAGTTGGCAAAGCACTTGTCAGCCAGTTTCTCGGAGAGCTCGTCGGCCAGCGCACGGTGGTTGCGGTTGACCGGGTTGAGCATCTCTTTGAGCGCCAGACAGGTGTTCTGGTGCAGCATCTCGGCCCAGGCGCGTTGCTCTAGGTTGAGCAGACCCATGGTGTACTGGGTGTTGACGTCACCCAGATCTGCCACCGAGTCGTGGAAGATCTCCAGCAGGGAGGGATCTTCGCCGCGCAGGTCCAGCCAGCCTTTCCACATGTTCTGCAGAATGGTCGGTGCATCTTCGTCCGGCGCGCTGATGTCATTCATCTCCACCCCTTCGGCACCAATGATGTTGGTGACCAGCACGGCGTGGTGAGCGGTCAGGGCTCGGCCGGACTCGCTGATGATGGTCGGGTGCGGCAGGTCGAACTCGCGGCAGACATCGCCGATGCCCCACACCACGTTGTTGGCGTACTCGGAGAGGCTGTAGTTGGCGGAGCAGTGGCTCTGGGAACGGGTTCCCTCGTAGTCCACCCCCAGGCCGCCACCCACGTCAACCACTTCGATGTTGGCACCGAGGCGACGCAGTTCGGCGTAGAAACGGCCGCACTCGCGGATACCGCCCTGGATGTCGCGGATGTTGGCGATCTGGGAACCCAGGTGGAAGTGCAGCAGCTGCAGGCAGTCCAGCTTGCCCAGGCCACGCAGACGCTCGATCAGCGCCAGGATCTGGGAGGCGGACAGACCGAATTTGGACATGGAGCCGCCGCTCGATTCCCACATGCCGGAGCCGGTGGAAGCGAGCTTGGCACGCACCCCGATGTTGGGCTTGATGTTGAGGCGAGCTGACTCGTCCAGCACCATTTCCAGCTCGGAGGGCTTCTCCACCACGATGTAGACCTTGTGGCCCATCAGGTTGCCCAAGAGGGCGTGGCGGATATATTCGCGGTCTTTGTAACCGTTGCAGACGATCACCGAGCCTTGCTCATGGTGATGGGACAGCACGGCCAGCAGTTCCGGTTTGGAACCAGCTTCCAGGCCAAGCCGGGGCTTGTCGCTGTAGGACTGGCTGATGGTCTCGATGACGCGACGCTGCTGGTTTACCTTGATCGGGTAAACGCACAGGTAGTCCCCTTCATAGCCTGACTTCTCGATGGCCTGACCGAAGGCGTTGAACAGCGCATCGACCCGGCTCTTGAGGATGTCGGGGAAACGCAGCAGTACCGGAGTGGTCAGCCCGGATTGACGCAGTTGTTCGATGGCATCGGAGAGCACGATCTGTGCGTCAGGGCGTGACTTGTCGGGAGCGACGGTCACATGACCGGCGTCATTGATATTGAAAAAACCCGCACCCCAGTAGGGAACGTTGTAGACCTTCAAGGAGTCCTTGCTGGACCAGTTAGTCATGGGCTATGCCTCGCAAATGAGCGGCCGGTGGCCGCCTTCGTTACCCTCAATCACATCCAGACCATCGATGAGCAGGTGTGGCGCGCCGAAGCGGCCTGCGGGCGAGCAAGGCAAGAAGTCCGGCACCGGGCGTTGACGCCGCGGGTTGACCTGAACGTTCACCTGTCGCCACCTCCCTGGTTCATCGCGGCAAGCCTAGGCTGCCTGGTGGATCTTGGGGAAGTAACGAGTCTTGATGTGGGGCTGGTGGCTTTACATCAAGCTCAACGGTATGCGGTGCTGCAACCAGCGCCGCGGTACTTTGATGACAAACGACATCAGCCACGTCGTTCGTTCATCATTCGGCAGCCGTCACGACAGCAGGGGAGGGTTTCAAGGAAGAGATGCGAAGGCGTCAGCACGCAAGCGTGTTGATAGACGACAACAACCACAGCCAGCTCACCGCCAGTGACCACCCATGACAAGGGAAGATGATGAGCCGATGGCTCACTCGGTCAGCCGGAAAATGAGAGTCCGTTGTTCTCCCTGATACCGGAGCCTAACCGGTATTAAAGAAACCATACCCTAGCAGTGTCTGTCGTTTCTGCGTGCCTCGCCCTATAGGCGTATGATCCTGCGGGAGTCTGGCGGCCTCTGCCTGCTCAGGGTTGCCCTTGGATCGGCGCGGAGTGTACACACTTACCGCCAGCGGTGACAATAAAAAATAGTGTTCAAAAACAGCTTTTCATAAGGCGATCAAATCTTGCCGCCAGCGGGCCTGGCAAGCGGGGGAAGAAGTCCCGCCACGCGCCCTTTTTCACCCTGAAAATAACCCCGTCTGGCCCGTCCTCGCCCCTCCCCCGCCACCAAGGGCATTGACGGAAAAATGAGTCCCATCACAAACCGCTTAAAAATGCGGTTGATGGACCATTTTATGCTGTCATTGATATCAACAACCACAGCCTCAACCACCTTACACCTTTCCAACCCGATCTTCGCCAAAAAATGTGGCAAAAACTGAGCTGACGCAAAAAGCCCCGCCGCCAGATTGGCCACAATGACCCTCCACCACAGGTTTGAGGCTTGCCAATGGATACCTTGCTTGAGCGTTTTCTGCGTTACGTGACTTTTCATACCCGCTCCGATGCGACCAATCCCGTCTGTCCCAGCAGCGAGGGACAGCTGGTCTTCGCCCGCGCCCTCTGTGATGAAATGACGCAGATGGGGCTGAGCCGGGTCACCCTGGACGAGCACGGCTACCTCACCGCCTGCCTGCCGGGCAACCAGCCGGACGCGCCGGCCATCGGCCTCATCGCCCACATGGATACCGCCGACTACGAGGCTGAGCAGGTGGTGCCCCAGATCATCGAAAACTATCAGGGGGGGGACATCTGCCTGGGCAAGGGTGACGAGGTGCTGGCCATTCGCGACTACCGTTTCCTGAAGAACTACCTGGGCCAGGATCTCATCACCACCGACGGCACCACCCTGCTGGGGGCCGACGACAAGGCGGGCATCGCCGAGATCCTCACCGCCATCGACCACCTGCTGGCCCACCCCGAGATCCCCCGCGGCGATGTCTGGGTCGGCTTTACCCCGGACGAGGAGATAGGCCGCGGTGCCGACCGCTTCCCGCTGGACCGCTTCCCGGCCCGCTGGGCCTACACGGTGGACGGCGGCGAGCTCGGTGAGCTCGAGTACGAGAACTTCAACGCCGCCGGCGCCACCGTGCGCTTTATCGGCAACAACGTGCACCCCGGCACCGCCAAGGGCAGCATGATCAACAGCCAGACCCTGGCCGCCCGCTTCCACGCCGCCATGCCCGCCGAGCAGACCCCGGAGTGCACCGACGGCTATCAGGGCTTCTTCCACCTGGCCCAGATGAACGGCACAGTGGAGGAGACCTGCCTGCACTACATCATCCGCGACTTCGACGACGAGGGCTTCGCCGCCCGCAAGGCCCAGCTCAAGGAGCGGGTCGCCTCGTTGCAGCTGGAGGCCCCCAAAGCGCGCATCGAGCTCACCCTGACCGACAGCTATCGCAACATGCGCAGCCAGATCGAGCCGCACATGCACATAGTCCAGCTGGCCAAGGCCGCCATGCTGGCCGCCGACGTGGCGCCAAAGATAAAACCCATTCGCGGCGGTACCGACGGCGCCCGGCTCTCCTTCATGGGGCTGCCTTGTCCCAACCTGTTTACCGGTGGCCACAACTTCCACGGCAAGCACGAATTCATCCCGCTGCAATCCATGGAAAAAGCGGTCGCCACCCTGGTGGAGCTGGTGCGCCTGACTTCGTCCTGGCGCGACTAAACCGGCCATCGTCACCGCCATGATCAAAGCATGACCAAAGAGGGGAGCCGGTTAACCGGCTCCCCTCTTTGCCATCAAACTGTCATCCCGCTGCCATGGGGCGGGAACAAAAGGGCGTCATGCTAGGGCAACGACTCATCGGAGCCCAGCCCATGTTCAGTGTCGATGCCCTGTTACAACAACACCTGCCCCGCCTGTCGGCCAACGACCTGCTACGCCCCCTGCTCCGACAAGGGCTGCGCTGGCTGCTGCACGAGCAGGCGTTTCAACGCTTCGCCGCATGCCACCCCCATCTGCGCGGACTCGACTTCGTCGAGCAGGCGCTGACCGAGCTCGACTTCGACTACCGGGTGAGCGAGGCCCAGCTCGAGCACATTCCGGCCAGCGGCCGGGTCATCATAGTCGCCAACCACCCCATCGGCTCCCTCGACGGGCTGGCCCTGCTGCGCCTGCTCGGCCGCATCCGGCCGGACGTCAAGATAGTAGCCAACCAGTTGCTGGCCCAGCTGACGCCGCTGCGACCCCTGCTGCTGCCGGTGGACAACCTGGGGGGCAAGACCGACAGGCGCGCCATCCTGGCGATGGGGGAGCACCTGGCGGGAGAAGGGGCGCTGGTGATATTTCCCGCCGGCGAGGTGTCGCGCCTCGGCCCCAAGGGGGTCAAGGACGGCCCCTGGCAATCAGGCTTCATCAAGCTGGCCCAGCGCACCCGCACCCCGCTGGTGCCGATCCATCTGGACGGGCGCAACGGTCTCTCCTTCTATCTCGCCGCCTGGCTCAACAACGACTGGGCCGGGCTGTTGCTGGTCAAGCAGCTGTTTCGCCAGCAGGGCAAACGCATCGCCATCACCATAGGTGCCCGCATCCCGGTGAGCGGGGTGCAGGAGCTGCCAGCCAAGAGCGCGGCCCGGCTGGTGCGCAGCCACCTCTATCGCATCGGGCGTGGCAAGCGGGGCTTGCTGGCCACCGAAGCCCCCATCGCCCTGCCGGAGGAGCGCCGTCAGCTCAAGCAGGCCATCGAATCCTGCGAGGCCCTCGGCCACACCCCAGACGGTCAGGGGATCTATCTCTACCGACGCCACGAGCTGAGTCACTCGGTGATCCTGCGCGAGCTGGGGCGCCTGCGGGAGATCGCCTTTCGGGCGGTGGGGGAAGGCTCCGGCAGACGGCGGGATCTCGACACCTTCGACGATGACTATCACCACCTCATTCTCTGGGATCCGGCCCGGCTCGAGATCATCGGCGCCTACCGTTTCGCGCCGGTGGCCGAGCTGCTGGCCAGCAAGGGGCTTGAAGGCCTCTACAGCCACACCCTGTTTGGCTTTGAAGAGAAGCTACTGCCCAGGCTGGAGCTTGCCATCGAGCTTGGCCGCAGCTTCATCCAGCCCGCCTACTGGGGCAAACGGGGGCTCGATTACCTCTGGTTTGGCATCGGCGCCTATCTGGCCCGCTATCCCGACTACCGCTACCTGTTCGGCCCGGTGTCGCTCTCCGGCAGCCTGCCGGCGGCGGCCAAGGATCTGCTGGTGAGCTTCTATCGCCAGCACTTTGCCCCCGAGCTCGCGCTCGCCCCCTCGCGCCGCCCCTACCCCGCCACACCGCCGCTGTTTGCCGGGCTGGATTACGGCGCCGATCTCAAGGAGCTCAAGGCTCGCCTCGACAACCTGGGCTGCGCCATCCCCACCCTCTACAAGCAGTACTCCGAGCTATGCGAGCCGGGCGGCGTGCAGTTCATGGATTTTGGCATCGACCCCGATTTCAACCACTGCATCGATGGCCTGGTGTGGGTGGATGTGAGCCGCCTCAAGCCCCACAAGCGGGCCCGCTATATCGGCCTCCCCGCCGAAGAAGAGCCGGGCACAGCTGCCGAGCGTTGAGCGGACGCCACAACGAGAGAGGGAGGCCTGCGCCTCCCTCTCTTTGTCATTGATGCTGCGGTTTACTCTGCAGTCGGCTTGCGATCGGCATGGCCCAAGTCACGCTCGGGGGCAATGACATCACGCACCCGTTGCTTGATCTCCTTGGCCTCGGGGAAGCCCTCGTCCGCCACCCGATCCCACACCAGCACCCCGTCCACCAGGATGCGAAACTCCCCCTTGCTGGCCGGCACCAGCGCCACCTCGCCCAGATCGCTGTCGAAGGTGGAGAGCAGCTCCTGGGCCAGCCAGGCGGCGCGCAGCATCCAGCGACAGAGGGTGCAGTAGCGGATTTCGATGCGGGGTTTGGGGGCGGACAAGGTCGTCTCGCTCATGTGGTCACTCCATCAATGGCGGCTAAGAAAAAGGCACTCACTGGGCAACCCCGTGGAAGTCGGCCAGCCAGTGGCGGGCAATGGTGCGCATGGTCGACTGCGGCAGGTCGAACAGACCGGGGGCCAGCGGCTGCAACGCCAGCTGACGCACCCCTTCGATGATCTCCGCCAGCACCAGATAGACATATTCGCCGATGACGGCGCCGTGGACGAAGTTGACCGCCTCGCCCCGGTTGAGCAGGAAGATGGTGCTGCCGTCGGGACGAGTCAGCGCCAGTACGTGGGGGCACACCTCTTCGCTCGGCCAGGGCAGTTGGGAGAGACAGAACGCAAACTCGTCGTCCGCCGAGGTGACCGAGGCGACCATGGTGCCGGGGCGCAACCGCTGCAGATCCGCCAGGTCCAGCGCGCCGTTGCCGGTGGAGCAGATCACCAGCTCGGCCCGGCTGAGGGCCTCGGCCTTGCCCACCAACTTGAAGCCGTGGGAGAGCGCCTCCACCTGGCGCAGCACGTCGGTCTCCACCAGCTCCAGATGCAGGTTGCGGCACCTGAGCTCGCGGGCGATGCTGCGCCCCACCTTGCCGTAGCCGAACAGGGCGGCCTGGCAGACATTGAAGGTGCGGTTGAGGGTGCGGGCCAGGGATTCGGCGGAGTAGACCACGCTCAGGCCGATCTGGATATCCTCGGCCTGCTTGAGAGGGCTGCGCGCCACCGAGATGACCGGAGTGGACAGCACCTCCTGCTCATAGCGCTGATGGCCGTTCTCGGTCATCTCCACCACCCCGAGGAAACGGGGGCCGAAATACTCGCTGAGGGTGGCCTGGGTTCTGGCGAAATAGCCGCCGATATCGAGAATGATCAGCCGCTCATGGGGCGCCACCAGTGGGGCTATGTGCTCTATCACCCCCTGCGGGGTATTGGTCCACTGGCGGTTGAGGGGCAGCACCGGATAGTGCTGCTGGGCCCAGGTCAGGGTCGGTCCGTGAACTGACTTGGGTTTGGGCAGGATGGCGCCGATCCGCCCGATCTGATCGAGGGCCTGAATAAACTGGGGGCGATCGGGAAGCAGATGGGTAACCAGCAGGATGCAGAGACCGTCGAGACGTCCCTGCTCGGTGAAATGGCGAAAAAACAGATGCTCAGATCCTTGACTGCGCAACTGTGGCCTCCTTAGCGCGCCGCAAACAAGCAGGCAAACAGAACCCGGTCAGACCGGGTTCTGTGTGTGTCCAGATAATTGAAAATCCTTTTTATCTGAAACCACTATGGGGCTCAATCTTTATCTGTACAGACTATGACGAAGTCGGCAACTTTTGGGTTAATTGCCTGTTTTTTATGCTAAAAATCAGTAAAGAGAGGCCTCTGGCCACACCTTCCACAGACTCAGACCCGCCCCGACGCCCGCCAGCAGGATCAGCAGGGCCCAGCGCTGGAACCAGGGTTTGTTGCGCAGTGCCCACTCCAGCAGCGGCAGCAGCCAGACCGGTAGCAACACCAGCAGCGGCACTTCCACGTATTGCCAGGCGAGCATCTGCATAAAGGCCAGCGCCAATGCGAGCGCCGCGGGCGCCACCTGGCTGCCGGCAAAGGCCCCGAGCAGGGCACGGAAACCGGCGAAGGCCGCCAGCGCACCGGCCAGCTGGGCAATCAGCAGGCTGCCATCGATGCCGATCACCAGTGCCAGCCAGATGAAGCCGAGGGCAAAGCCGAGCCCCTCGCGGCTGTCACCGCGCAGTCCGGTCCATCCCAGCCAGCCAATGGCGGGCAACAGCGCCAGCCAGATGGCGGGCTCGCTTGCCAGCACCGAGGCCAGCCCCTGCCACCACACCAGTGCCCCGAGCGCGGCAAACAGCGCAAGCGCGGCCCGCTGGTCGGCCAGCTGCGCCGCCAGGGCAGGCACCAACAGGGTGAGTGGCAGCCATTGCCACGCCTTGACCGGCAGCCCGTAGGCACCGCCCAGCAGGCAGCCCACCAGCCAGAGCGCCAGGGCGCCCCACAGGTATCCCAGCCGCGGCCAGCGCCACGACAGTAAAGCGGCCCCCAAAGGAGCCGCCAGGGTTTGAAGCAGGAGTGCCGCGCCCATTACTTGCGCACACCTTCGACAAACAGTGCGATGGTCATCTCGTCCGGAATGTTCGGCACCATGTAGTTCACGCCAAAGTCGCTGCGCTTGATGGTGGTGGTGGCGTTGAAGCCGCTGCGGTAGCCACCCCAGGGATCCTTGCCTTCACCGATGTGGACCAGATCGAAGGCCACTTCCTTGGACACGCCGTGCAGGGTCAGGGTGCCTTTCAGCACGCCCTTATCCTTGGTGCCCTCGTAGCCGGAGCTGACGAAAGTCATCTTGGGATACTGCTTCACGTCCAGGAAATCGGGGCTGCGCAGGTGTTTGTCGCGTGGCTCGTGGTTGGAGTCCACGCTGGCGGCATCGATCTCGAAGCTCGCCTTGGCCGCTGCCGGGTTGGCATCGTCCATGCTGAAGGTGCCGCTGAAGGTGTTGAAACGACCCACCAGCTCGGAGAAGCCGAGGTGTCCCACCTTGAATTGCACCGTGGTATGCGCCGCATCCACATCGTAATCGGCTGCCATCAGGGGCGTCGCCATAAAGAGGCAGGAGGCCAGCAGGGCCTTGGTCATCTTCATCCGTTCGTTCCTTCATATTGGGGGTTCACAACAACAGCCAAGATGCTAACCTCCATACCGGATATAGATAATCAGCGATTTATTAAAATAATTATCAACTGAGAGTGAAAGATGGACCAGATAGCCGCCATGCGCACCTTCATCAAGGTGGTGGAGTGTCAGAGTTTTACCAAGGCCGCCAACCAGCTCGGCATCTCGGTCGCCATGACCTCCAAGCTGATGCAGCAGCTGGAGGAGTCCCTCTCCACCCGGCTGCTGTCGCGCACCACCCGCCAGGTCAACCCCACCGAGGCGGGCCAGTTCTACTACCAGCGCTCCCAGGCGCTGCTGGCGGAGCTCGAAGAGACCCACAGCCAGCTGACCCGCAACAACCAACAGCCCCAGGGCACCCTCAAGCTGTCGGTGCCGATGGATTTCGGCTACCTGCACCTCTCCCCCGCCCTGCCGCTGTTTCGCGAACGCTACCCGGATCTGAAGCTGGAGATAGAGTACAGCGACCGGCGGGTGGCGCTGGTGGAAGAGGGGTTCGATCTGGCGCTGCGCATCGGCAACCTGCCGGACTCCTCCCTGGTGGCCAAGCCGCTGGCCATGATGCGGCTGGAGGTGTGCGCCAGCCCGGGTTACCTGGCCCGTCGGGGCACGCCGAACAGCCCGGAGGATCTCAAGCAGCACGACTGCCTGCTCTATACCCTGACCCAGCCGGACTGGGTATTCAAACGGGATGGCGAGCAGCTGAGCGTGCGCCCGCAGGGGCCGCTGCGGGCCAACAACGGGGTGGCCCTGACCCGGGCGGCCTGCGACGATCAGGGCATCATCTTGCAGCCCACCTTCATCGTCGGCGATGCGCTGCGCTCCGGCGCCCTGGTGTCACTGCTGCCTGAGTGGGAGAAGGGGCAGGTGGGGCTCTATGCCCTCTATCCGCACCGCCGTTTCGTCTCGGCCAAGGTGCGCTGTTTCATCGAATTCGTGCAGGAGCGCTATCTCGCCCCCCACTACTGGGATCGCAAGGCTTAACACCTTTGCGGCGGTGATGGGATGGCTATGAGGCGGCGGTATCGGCAGGCAGCGGCAACTCGGCCACCAGCAGTACGTCGTGCAGGTTCAGCTGCCAGCGCGGCAGCCGCTGGCGCAGGGTCGCCAGCTGCTCATCGCCGAGGGCATAGGGCAGAGTGATGTGCAGGCAGTGGCAATCGAGCATGCCGGCCAGTTGCAGGATCAGGATGAGGTTGGCCTCGTCGGTCTTGTGCTTGTTGATACGTTTGGCCAGCTCGTGGCGAAAGTGGGTCTCCGGATCCTGGGTCATCGCCTGCCAGCCGTAGCCAAACAGCGGAATGAAGGCGCTGACGATGCCAAGGGCGGTGAGTGGCTGCTTGGGCGGGTGATAGAGGGCGTTGAGATCCAGCTCGATGGGCGTTAGATGCAGCTCACGATTGCCGGACAAAATATTATTACTCATTGGATAACCCTCTTGATTCCACTAGACTTCGCCGCATATTTGACCTGACATGCCAACGAGGTGCTGATGCTAAGCGATATCGAGATCTCCCGCCAGTCCCCCCGTCTCTCCATTCATGCGCTGGCCGAGCGCCTCGCCATCCCTTCGCACCAGCTGAGCCCATACGGCCACTACAAGGGCAAACTCAGCCTCGACCTGCTCAAGTCGCTCCCCAAACCGGCGGGCAAGCTGGTGCTGGTGAGCGCCATCACCCCCACCCCGCTTGGCGAGGGCAAGACGGTGACCACCCTCGGCCTCTCCATGGGGCTCAACCACATCGGCCAGCCCAGCATCGCCACCATCCGCCAGCCGAGCCTCGGGCCCGTGTTCGGGGTCAAGGGGGGCGCCGCTGGCGGTGGCCACGCCCAGGTGGTGCCGATGGAGGAGATGAACCTGCACCTCACCGGTGACTTTCACGCCCTCACCGCCGCCCACAATCTGGCGGCGGCGGCCCTCGATGCCCGCCTGTTCCATGAGCGCAAACTCGGTGACCAGTTCAGCGCCAGAACCGGCCTGCCTCGGCTCGATATCGATGCAGACAACATCCTCTGGCCGCGCACCCTCGACATGAACGACCGCGCCCTGCGCCACCTCACCATCGGCCAGGGGGGCGCCGCCGACGGCGTCGAGCGCAGCGATCGCTTCGTCATCACCGCCGCCTCCGAGCTGATGGCCATTCTGGCGCTGGCGAGCGATCTGAACGATCTGCGTGCGCGCATCGGCCGCATCCAGCTGGCCCGCGACCTGCACGGCAAACCCATCACCGCCGAGCAGCTGGAAGTGGCGGGCGCCATGACGGTGCTGCTCAAGGAGGCCCTGCAGCCGACCCTGATGCAGACCACGGAGCAGACCCCGGTGCTGGTGCACGCCGGCCCCTTTGCCAACATCGCCCACGGCAACTCCTCGGTGATCGCCGATCGCATGGCCCTCGGCCTCACCGATTACGTGGTGACCGAGGCAGGCTTTGGCTCCGATATGGGGCTGGAGAAGTTCTTCAACATCAAGAGCCGCCAATCCGGCCTGACCCCGGCCTGCGTGGTGCTGGTGGCGACGGTGCGAGGCCTCAAGGCCAACAGCGGCCTGCTCGACATCCGCCCGGGCCAGCCGCTGCCCCAAAGCCTGCTGGGCGAGGATCTGCCGACCCTGGCGCAGGGCTGCGCCAACCTCGGCTGGCACATCGCCAATGCCCGCCGTTACGGCGTACCCGTGGTGGTCGCCATCAACCGCTTCCCCACCGACAGCGAAGCTGAGCTGGCCTTGCTGGCCCGCGAGGCGGTGCAAGCCGGCGCCTCTGGCTGCGCCATCTCCCACGCCTTTACCCAGGGCGGGGCCGGGGCCGACGAGCTGGCCCGGGCGGTGGTGGCCGCCTGTGAGCAGCCAGGCCTGGTCAAACTGCTCTACCCAGACGATGCGAGCCTGGACGCCAAGCTGGCAACCCTGGTGGAGTGCGGCTATGGCGGGCGTGGCGTACGACTCTCGGACAAGGCGCGCCGCCAGCTGGCGCAACTCTCTGCCGAGGGATGGGGCCACCTGCCGGTCTGCGTGGCCAAGACGCCGCTCTCCATCAGCCATGATCCGGCCCTCAAGGGGGTACCGACCGACTTCGAGGTGCCCATCGAGGAGGTGAGGCTCTGCGCCGGCGCCGGCTTCGTCTATGCCCTGGCGGGCCCCATCATGACCATGCCGGGCCTTGGCAGCCTGCCGGCCTACCGTCATATCGATATCGACGAGCACGGCGACATCGTCGGGTTGAGCTGATATCGGCGTTGGCGGCCTGACCTGCTGCCCCCTCAAACGCCAGAAACAACAAGGCCCCGTCACTGGACGGGGCCTTTTGCTATCTGCCAAACGCTCTTAGAGGGTAAAGCGCTGGGTCATATGGTGCAGTGTATTGGCCAGCTTGCTCAGCTCGACACAGGCTTGGGCGGTCTGTTGGGCCCCCAGGGCATTCTCGTCCGCCGCATTGTGGATGTTGACGATGCTGCGGTTGAGCTCCTCGGTCACCGCATTCTGCTCCTCGGTAGCGGTGGCGATCAGGGTGTTCATGTCGGTGATCTGGGTGACGGCACCGTTGATGGTGTCGATGCTGTTGCCCGCTTCCCGCGCCAGCCCCACGCTCTCCTGCATCTGCTGACGGCTCAGCTGCATGGCGCTGCCCGCCTCGGCGGTGCGCTCCTGCAGCACCTCGATCATCTTGCTGATCTCGGCGGTGGAGTTCTGGGTACGCTGGGCCAGGGAGCGCACTTCATCGGCCACGACCGCAAAGCCGCGCCCCTGCTCGCCGGCGCGCGCCGCCTCGATGGCCGCGTTGAGGGCCAGCAGGTTGGTCTGCTCGGCAATGCCGCGAATGACGTCAAGCACCATGCTGATGTTGGTGCTGTCCTGCTCCAGTTGCTGCACCACGGCGCCCGCCTGCTCAATCTTGACCGACACCTCCTCGATGCTGCTGATGGCGCTGCGCACCACCTGGTTGCCCTGGGTCGAGGTGCGCGAGGCATCCTTGGCGGCGCTCATGGCGTCCGTGGTGTTGCGGGCTACCTCGTTGACGGTGGACTGCATCTCGTTCATGGCGATGGCAACCTGGGAGACCTCGCTCTGCTGACGGGCCATGCCGGTAGCGGACTGCTCGGAGATGGCACTCACCTCCTCCACCGCGCTGCTGAGCTGGCTCACCGAGCCGGCGATCTCACTCACCAGATCCGCAAGCGAACCCTGCATGCGGTCGATGGCGGCGCCGAGCTGACCCAGCTCGTCACGCTTGAAGCGATTGCCGCGGATCCACTCCTGCAACTCGCTCTTGCCCAGATCACCGCTCGCGATGCGCTGAGCCTGGCGGGCCAACATCACCAGCGGATCGCGGATCTGTCGAGTAAGCACGGTGGAGAGCGCCCCCGCCAGCAGCAGACCCAGTACCAGCGCCACTATGATGCTTAGCTTGGCGCTGTCAAACGCAGCCACCACCTGGGCACGGGAGCCCACTGAGTAGCCGTGGTTGATGCGGATCAGATCCCCCACCGACTTGGCCAGGTTGGTGTAGAGGGTGATCCCCTCGCTCATGAACAGCTGCTGGGCCTCGGCCAGCTGGCCGCCATCCTGCATCTGCCGGATGCGCTGGTGCAGGGCCACGTACTTGTCCCAGTCCTGCTTGACGATGTCGAAGGTACGCCGCTCTTCCACGTCCTCCGCCCAGATGGTGGCATCGTGCGCCTTGACCTGCCGGGCGACCTCTTGCAGGGTCTGCTCGCCAAGGTCGCGATAGTGGGCTTTCTGCTGCGGATCGGCCGCCACCAGAAACACATCCAGTTCATAGCGGCGCAGGGTATTGATGGTCTCGCCCAGGGTACTGGTGCGCACCACGGCGGGCAAAATGCTGTCGGTAAAGCCGATGGCGGCCCGGTTCATGTTGCCAAACTGCAGCAGCGAGAAGCCGCCGATAAAGGCCATCATCAGGCCGAGCATGGCAAAACCCGCGGTGAGTTTCTTGCCAATGGTCATGGTACTGGTATTCATGGCATGTCCTGGATATGAGTGAACAGATAACGCTCGTCTGAACCGTACGCATACGGCCCGCTGTCACCGCCTCCATGGCGGCTCATCCAGCCTTGATGAATATATGTCCTTGCATGAACGAGGCGACATTTTTTACAAGATGCCCGGCTGAGCGCAGGTCTCTTATCGACAGACCCACCCGGCCAAGAGAGCAGCCAAAGCCTGGCACCTTGAAGACTTGAACGCACTCCCGAAAGATGCGCACAAGCCATAACGGGATATATCGACCGGGGATGTCCATCCCTTGAGGAAAATTGTCGGTGCGACCATCCGGCAGCCAGCGGGCGGTCAGGAGAAGGAAAAAGGAGGGGAAAGCGAGGAGACATGCCGCAGTGGCGACACATCTCCTGGCAGATCAGCCTTTCAGACCGGCCAGAAACTCGGCGCGGGTATCGGGCTGGGTCTTGAAGACGCCACCCAGGGAGGTGGTGGTGGTGTAGGAGGTGGAGTCCATCACGCCGCGGGCCTTCACGCAGAAGTGGGTCGCCTTGATGCTGATGGCCACGTCCTTGGTGCCGAGCAGGGTCTGCAGCGCCAGCAGGATCTGCTGGGTCAGGCGCTCCTGCACCTGGGGACGGCGGGCAAAGAACTGCACGATGCGGTTGATCTTGGAGAGCCCGATCACCTTGCCGCGGGGGATATAGGCCACGTGGGCCAGCCCGTCGATGGTGACGAAGTGGTGCTCACAGGTGCTGGTGAGGCTGATGTCCCGCACCATGATCATCTCGTCCACCTTCATCTTGTTCTCGATCACCGTCACCTTGGGGAAGGTGGCGTAATCGAGACCGGAGAAGATTTCGTTCACGTACATCTTGGCGATGCGGTGCGGTGTCTCTGCCAGACTGTCATCGGCCAGATCCAGCCCCAGCGTCTCCATGATGGCGCGCATGTGGCCCTCGATCTTCTCCCGCTTCTGCTGGCCGTCCAGGGTATTGGCCACCAGAGGTGTTTCGAGGCCCTCGGCCTCGAGGGCGGCCCTGACCAACAGGGCTTCCCGACTTAAGCTCGTCATCTTGTTCCTCTCCCACGCTCAGGGACTGTGATGGCCGCCTCGCTATGACGGCACTCGGTTGTGGCGCAATAGTAGACGGCGATTATTGTCATAATTCAAGCTAACTCAAGCCTGTTCCCTGACTTTATGCCAATCTGGCGGCTTTTACTTCGCCGGCGCTACCCATACGGGGGGAGGCGCGCGGCCCGGTCGCTGCCTATCTGTACAGCCAAGCGGTTTTATCCTGCTGCAACCTGCCCATCGGCATGGATTTTTGGGATAATCCGCCCTTCACACCCCCTCCATCACACAATGAGGTCATGACATGGGATTTGATACCAGCGGACTACTCCCCCTGAGCGACGCCCTGCAGGGCATGCTGGCACAGCTTGACGGCTGTTGCGACAGCGAACAGTTGCCCCTGCCGCAGGCCCTTGGCCGGGTACTCGCCGCGGATATCGCCTCCCCCCTCAGCGTGCCCCCGTTCGACAACTCCGCCATGGACGGTTATGCGGTGCGGCTGGCGGATCTCGCCAACGGTGCCCCCCTCATCATGGCGGGCAAGGCCTTCGCCGGTCAGCCCTACCAGGGTGAGTGGCCCGCCGGCCACTGCGTGCGCATCATGACCGGCGCCCCGGTGCCGGCCGGGACGGATGCGGTGGTGATGCAGGAAGAAACTCAGGCCGACGGCGACAGGATCACCTTTCTGACCACTCCTGTGCCCGGCCAGAACATTCGCCGCCGCGGCGAAGACATCCGCAAGGGCGCCAGCGTGCTCGCTGCCGGTACTCGTCTCACCGCCCGGGAGATGCCGCTGCTGGCCTCCCTCGGCATTGCCACCGTGTCGGTACGTCGGCCGCTCAAAGTGGCCATCTTCAGTACCGGTGACGAGCTCAAGCCAGTCGGCACCCCCCTCGCCCACGGCGACATCTACGACTCCAACCGCTACGGCGTGCGGGCCATGCTGGATCGCATGGGCTGCGACTGCCTCGACCTTGGCATCATCCCGGACGATCCGGCCCAGCTGCGCGCCGCCTTCCAAAAGGCCGACCGCGAGGCCGACGCCCTCATCACCACAGGCGGCGTCTCGGTGGGGGAAGCAGACTTCACCAAGCAGTTGCTGGAGGAGCTTGGCGAAATCGGCTTCTGGAAGCTGGCCATCAAGCCGGGCAAGCCGTTTGCCTTCGGTCGCCTGCCCCACGCCTGGTTCTTCGGCCTGCCGGGCAACCCGGTCTCCGCCATGGTCACCTTCGATCAGCTGGTGCAACCGGCGCTGGCCAAGCTGGCGGGTCAGCGTTTCGAGCGCCCGCTCCAGCTGCACGCCATTGCCGCTGAGCCGCTCAAGAAGGCGCCGGGCCGGCTCGACTTCCAGCGCGGCATCCTGACTCAGGGGCCAAACGGCCTGGAGGTACGCAGCACCGGCTCGCAAGACTCCGCCGTGTTCAGCTCCCTGTCGCGGGCCAATTGCTACATCGTCCTTGAGCGCGAGCGGGGCCGGGTCGCCACAGGGGAAACCGTCACCGTCGAACCGTTCGGGGGATTGCTGCTGTGAGCGAGATCCTGAGCGATGCCGAACTCTTGCGCTACAACCGCCAGATCATCCTCAAATCTTTCGATTTCGAGGGGCAGGAGGCGCTCAAGCAGGCTCACGTGCTGGTGATCGGCGCCGGCGGCCTTGGCTGCGCTGCCAGCCAGTATCTGGCGGTGGCCGGGGTCGGCCGGCTCACCCTGGTCGATTTCGACAAGGTGGAGCTCTCCAACCTGCAACGCCAGGTGCTGCACACCGATGAGCGCATCGGCCACGACAAGGTGGACTCCGCCGCCCACTCCCTGCGCGCCCTCAACCCCTGGCTTGAGGTGGAGACCCACACCGCCGTGGCCGACGAGGCGCTGCTCGATGCCCTGTTGCCCCACCACCAGCTGGTATTGGATTGCACCGACAACCTGGCCATTCGCAACCTGCTCAACCAAAAGGCCCGCCAGCACGGCGTGCCGCTGGTCAGCGGCGCCGCCATCCGGCTGGAGGGCCAGGTCTGCAGCTTCACCTGGCAGCAGGATGAGCCCTGCTACGCCTGCCTCAGCGCCCTGTTTGGCGAGCAGGCCCTCACCTGCGTCGAGGCGGGGGTGCTGGCGCCTGTGGTGGGACTGGTGGGCAGCCTGCAGGCGCTCGAAGCCATCAAGCTGCTGGCTGGCATGGGCAGGAGCTACAGCGGCCGCCTGCTGATGATCGACGGCCTGGGCGGCACCTTTCGCGAAATGAAGCTGCCCAAGCGCCCCGACTGCCCGGTCTGCTCGCACGGGTGAACCATCCCAGCGAGCCTTTGCGCCAACAAAAAAGCCGACCCTGGGGTCGGCTTTTTTTATCTGCCACTGTTCTCCATCACTTCATCAATGGGTAGAGAGGATCCGCTGCAACAGATGATTGAAGCCGGAGGGATCTTCCGCCGGCCAGGCGTGATGGCCGTTGGGGGTGTGGATGGTGGCGTTGGGCAGGGAGGCGAACTGCTCCACCCGTTTGGCGAGCGGCAGATAGTCGTGGCTGGTGGAGATGATGGCCACCGGCTGCCAGATGTTGCCAAGCCGGGCGCGTACCGGCCAGCCGGGTAGCGCTTCCAGCAGCGCCTTGTAGGTTTTCTTCTTGTTGCGCACGAAACGCAGCCGGAAGGTGTGGCGCACCTGGGCAAGGTCGGGGCCGGGAAAAAGCTCACGACCGAGCCACCAGGCGAGCGGCCGCAGGCCGAACCAGCGCAGCCACTTGAGGCGCTGGGCAAAGCGCTCCTGCTCTTTCGGCGTCTCCAGCAGGAACTCGCTGCAACCGTTGACCAGCACCAGCCCTTGCACCTTGTGTGGCAGCTGCAACGCCAGCTCCAGCGCCACCATGGCCCCCAAAGAGAGCCCCACCACCCAGGCGGGCTCAGGCTGTTCATCGAGCCAGTTCACCACGTCCGCCGCCAGGGTCGCCACGTCGAACGGCCCCTCCTGCATGCTCTGGCCGTGGCCGCGCAGATCCAGCGCCACCACCCGGTAGTGTTCGGAAAAGCGTTCGATCTGCGCCTGCCAGTCGAGGCTGGAGGAGCCCAGCCCGTGCAGCAGCAACAACAAGGGGCCCTCCCCCGCGCTGCGCAGGGCAAGACCGTTGGATTTCATCACCTGATTGCGGCGCATCAGTTCATTGCCTCTCGACTCATCCGCTGAACCATCCTGATTTTCTGCCTCTTCTGCAATCCGCTCAACCCTCGCTGACCAGGCTCACCGCCTTGATGTAGGCGTAGATCTGCTGGTTCGGGGCGAGCGCCAGCCGTCTGGCGGAGCGGCTTGTGATCCGGGCCAGCAGTATCTGCTGACCCAGCGCCAACTGCAACAGGGTCTGGCCGGGGCGCACCTCGCGTTCGGCCAGCAATCGGGTGGTGAGGCAGTTGGAGAGGCTGGAGTGCTCGATAGGAGCGGTGGCGATCACCACGTCCCGCCCGGCCACCTTGATCTGCAAGGGGCCGCCGTCGTCCGGCACCTGGGTCATGGTGACTCGCAACTGCTGCTCGCCGAGCTGCAGGGTCGCCATCTGCTCCTCTTCATCGTAGTGAGAGAGGCTCGCCGCCAGCATCACCCCGGCGTCGTCGCGACTGGCGAGCGAGAGATCGGTGCGGGCGAAGATCTCGCTCGGCCGGCCTTGCGCCTCCACCCGGCCATCCGCCAGCAGCACCAGCTGATCGCAGAGCAGGCTCACCTCCTCCATGGCGTGGCTGACGAAGATCATCGGAATGCCGCTCTCCTGCTGCAAACCCTTGAGCACGTGGGCCTGATGAATGCGGCTGCGTCTGTCCAGCGCAGAGAAAGGTTCATCGAGCAGCAGCAGATCGGGCTCGGCCAACAGGGCCCGGGCCAGTGCCACCCGCTGGCGCTGGCCGCCGGAGAGGCCGTGAGCCGGCTGGGGCAGCAGTTCAGCAAAACCAAGGCGGGTTGCCAGCGCCTCGGGTTGCCAGCGCCCTCGCCCCTTGCGGGCCGCCAGTTGCAGGTTGCCGAGCACGCTCAGATGGGGGAAGAGGCGCGAATCCTGAAACACCAGGCCGATGCGGCGCGCCTCGGGCAGCAGATCGCTCAGCCCCCTGCCCTGCCAGTTCAACGTGTCACTCGGCGCCCTGTCCAGCCCGGCGATGATGCGTAGCAGGCTGCTCTTGCCGCAGCCGGAGGGGCCGAACAGACCGAGGATCCCCCCAAGCTCCAGGGCCAGTTCACAATCGAGGCTAAAGGCGCCGAACGCCCGCCTTGCCTTGAGTTGCAGCGGTTTCGCCTTGCCGGTGTCGTTCATCCGAACAGCCTCCGTTGCCGGCGCTGCAGCACCCCGTACACCAGCACCAGCATCACCAGCGAGAAGCCCATCAGGCCGCCCGCCAGCAGGTGGGCGTTTTGATAGTCCATCGTCTCCACGTGATCAAACAGGGCGATGGAGAGCACCTGGGTCTCACCCGGGATGTTGCCGCCAATCATCAGCACCACCCCGAACTCCCCCAGGGTGTGGGCAAAACCGAGCGCCGCCGCCATCACGAAGCTGGGCAGCGTCATCGGCAAGATGATGTGAAAGAAGCGCTCCAGCGGGCCAAACCCCAGGGTGGCGGCGGCCTCCAGCTCCTTGTTGCCCATGTTGACGAAGGCGGAGGTGAGCGGCTGCACCACGAAGGGGAGCGAGTAGAGGATGGAGGCCAGCAGCAGACCGGTAAAACTGAAGGCAAGCGGCGCCCCGAAGGTGTCGCGCCACCAGGCGCCCAGGCCATAGGAGGGGGAGAAGGCCAGCAGCAGATAGAAACCGAGCACCGTCGGCGGCAGCACCAGCGGCAGGGCCACCAGGGCCTCCACCACGGGTCTGAGCCTGTGCTGGCTGCGCGACAGCCACCAGGCCAACGGCGGCGAGAGCAGCAGCAGGATGGCGGTAGTGCTGGCTGCCAGCCTCAGGGTGAGCCAGACCGCCAGCAGATCCCCTTCACTCATCGGACGCACTCCCAACGCCAGTTCCAGCACCAGACACATCGATTGAGCCGCACTCCCAGATGAATTCAGGCAACGGCATGGTGTGCATCCTTATCGTAAGAGTGGGCCGACCCGAGGGCCGGCCAATCATCAGGCAGGTGTGTGGTTGCGCCATCACTGGGGCAGCGCATAACCCGCCGCCTTGATCTCTGCCTGACCCGGCCCCTTGAGCCAGGCCACCAGCGCTTCTACCGCGGCGCCTTTCTTCAATACCAGCCCCTGCTGCTCAATGGGCGGATAGAAGTCGGCCGGCACGGCCCAGGCTTCGCCGGTCTTGCCCGCTTCCACCAGGTTGGCCCAGGCGACGAAGCCCAGCTCGGCGTTGCCGGTGTCGACGAACTGCCAGGTCTGGCCGATGTTGGTGCCGGTCAGTAGGCGGTACTGCTTGGGATCGATCTTGAGATGATCGAGAGTCGCCATGGCGGCGGTGCCGTAGGGAGCGGTCTTCGGATTGGCGATGGCGAGGTTGCCCTTCCAGTTGCGCAGGGTTGCCTCGTCAGGAGCCGGCCCCCCCTTCTGCCACAGACCCAGCTGGCCGATGGCGTAGGTGAAACGCTCGCTGCCCTTGCCCTCCTGCTCCAGCTTCTGCGGGGTTTTCACGTCGGCGGAGAGGAAGAGATCGAACGGGGCGCCGTGGCTGATCTGGGTGTAGAGCACCCCGGTCGCGGCGGAGGAGATGGCCAGGGTATGGCCGGTCTTGGCGGTGAACGCCTTGCCGATGCGCTCTATGGTGCCCTTGAAGTTGGCGGCCACGGCCACCTTGACCTCGTCGGCCTGCACGGCACCAGCCTGCAGCGCACTGGCGCAGACCCCGGCGATGACAACGGATAACAGCGGTTTCATTCCTTTACCTCCTGAGTGGGGCCGCTTCTATCGCTCCCCAGCCAAGGGGGCGGCCCCGAAAACAGGGGCCGCGGCTCCCGATGAGCCAGCCCCCTTGAACAGGTCAAGCTTGCCAGCGGGCGGCGGCAGTGTTGTCGCTCTCCTTGGCCTCGACCCAGCGTTGTACCCCTTCGGCGGTCAGCTCTTTTTTCCAGAACGGCGCCCGGGTTTTCAAGAAATCCATGATGAAGTGGCAGGCCTCGAAGGCCGCCTCGCGGTGGGCACTGCTCACCACCACCAGCACGATCTGATCGCCGAGCAGCAGCTCGCCGATGCGGTGAATGAGGGTGCACTCCTGCAGGGGCCAGCGGCTGCGGGCCTCGGCCACTATGTCCGTCAGCGCCTTCTCGGTCATGCCGGGGTAGTGCTCGAGGGCCAGCCCCTTCACGTGCTCCCCCTGATTGAAGTCGCGCACCTTGCCGACAAAACTGACCACGGCGCCGGTGTCCTGCCGGGCGGCGAGACGGGCATATTCGTCAGCCAGCGAGAAGTCTTCCCGCTGTACCAGGATGCGATCGATCATGGTTGCCTCGCTCATCATCAACCTCCGGTCACCGGCGGGAAAAAGGCGACCTCATCGCCATCATGAAGGGGCGTATCCAGCGGCACCAGGGTCTGGTTGACCGCCACCAGCAGCTTGCCCGCTTCCAGCGCCAGCGCCCACTTGTCGCCGCGCTGGCACAAGGCGGCGCGAAGCGCCTCGGCACTGGCGTAGTCACAGGGCAGGCTCAGCTCGTCGCAGGCCACCAGCTCTCTGACTTGCGCAAAAAAGAGTATCTTGATCATGCGTTTTCTCCTGCACCGGCATTCAACTGGAAGTGACCGGACTTGCCGCCCTTTTTCTCCACCAGACGTACCTGTTCGATCACCATGTCCTTTTGCACCGCCTTGCACATGTCGTAGATGGTCAGTGCCGCCACCGACGCGGCGGTCAGCGCTTCCATTTCCACCCCTGTCTTGCCCGAGAGCTTGCAGAGGGTGCGAATATGGACCCTATTTTGCGCCGCCTGGGGTTCTATCTCTACCTCCACCCGGGTCAATGCCAGCGGATGGCAGAGGGGAATGAGATCCGAGGTCTTCTTGGCCGCCATGATGCCGGCGATGCGGGCGGTGGCGAACACGTCCCCCTTGTGGTGCTGACCGCTCAGGATCAGGGCCAGGGTGTCGGGAGCCATGGCGACAAACGCCTCGGCGCGGGCTTCACGCTCGGTCACCTGCTTGTCGGTCACATCCACCATGTGGGCTTCGCCGCTCTGGTTGAGATGGGTCAGGCCGGGCTGAGGTTGCTTGGATTCGGTCGGGTTCATCAGAGGCCCTCAAAGATGGGAGACGAAGTTGCACGGCTTGGTGCGGGCATCGAGCTGATCGCGGACAAGTTTCTCCCACCCCAGCTGGCAGGCACTGGTAGAGCCCGGCAGGCAGCAGATCAGGGTGCGATTGGCGAGACCCGCCAGCGCGCGGCTCTGCATGGCGGCGCCCTTGATGTCGGCGAAGGATAGCTGGCGAAACAGTTCGCCAAAACCCTGCACGGTGCGCTCGAACAATACCCCGACCGCCTCGGGCACCCGGTTCTGTTCGTTGAAGCCGGTGCCGCCGTTGATGAGCACCACCTGCACTCCCTCATCGGCGATCCAGTCGCTCACCTGGGCGCGAATACGAAACAGATTGTCGGGGCAGAGCGCCCGGTCGGCCAGCTGATGGCCCGATTCAGCGAGGGCGGAAACCAGATAGTCGCCCGAGCTGTCATCGGCAGCGGTGCGGCTGTCGGAGACCGTCAGCACGGCGATCTTGAGGGGAATGAATGCGTTGTGTTTCTGTCCCATGGGCAGCTCCTGATGGCAAAGGACCGTGAGCAAAGAGAAGAAGAAAAGCGGCCAGGATCCCGGCTGACAGCGCTCGCTGGTGGCACGGTCCATGCCCGCCCGGGCTGAACCTTTGACCTTGCTGTCATGCGCTGCGACTCACGGCGGGCCGATTCTATCAAAACTCCCGCCAGAGGGGGGATTTAAAGGAGGCACAGTGGTGCTTTTGCCCTGGCCGGGCGAAATATGAACGAGGCCGGGTGACCCCGGCCTCGTTGCTGGTGCAGACTTAGAAGCCCTTCACCCCTGTCATGTCGGGCAGCTGGTGAGCAATGCCCTTGTGGCAGTCGATACAGGTGCTCTCGCCGCTGGCGAGGCTGGTGGAGTGCATCTGGGCACCCCGCTTGCCTTGCAGGGAGAAGTCCATGTATTCGAAGTTGTGGCAGTTGCGACACTCCCTCGAATCCGTGTCCTTCATCCGCTTCCACTCCCGCTCGGCCATCTCGCGCCGGTGCGACTCGAACTTCTCGCGGGTGTCCACCTTGCCGGTGATCATGCCCCACAGCTCCTTGGAGGCCTGCACCTTGCGGATGATCTTGTAGGTCCACTCGTGCGGCACGTGGCAATCCGGGCAGCTGGCCCGCACGCCGGAGCGGTTGGCATAGTGGATGGTGTCGCGGTACTCCACGAACACGTTGTCCTTCATCTCGTGGCAGCTGGTGCAGAACTTTTCGGTGTTGGAGGCTTCCATGGCGGTGTTGAAACCGCCCCAGAAGATGACCCCGCCGAAGAAGCCCATCAGCAGCAGTACCCAGAGGGCTGCCTTCGAGGGGGACTTGAAGGTGGTCCACAGACGCTGGATAAAGCCGGGTAATTTCATCTATGGGTTCCTCAGTTCAAGGCTTCAACTGGTTTAAATGTATTTTCCACCAGCGGCTTGGCATCCGCTTGCGGCACGTGGCACTGCAGGCAGAAGTAGCGGCGGGGGGACACTTCTCCCAACGTCATGCCGTCACGGGTCTCGAAGTGAGTCGGGCTGATCTTGGGGGCCTTCATGGCGCTGGCGTTCTTGAAGCTGTGACAGGCCAGGCACTTGTTGACCTTGTTGTCCACTTCATAGTTGCGGGTGTCGTGGGGGATCAGCGGGGGCTGATGCATGTACTGGCGATCGTAGAGATCACCATCCTTGCGAAAGTTCTTCATGGGGGCCGCATCGGCATCCGTCACCAGATCCGTGCTTCCCCGCTCCGACTTGATGCCCCCCGTGCTGTTGGTGATCTCGGGGACTGCCGCCATCAAGGAACCTGCCATCAGACAGGCCAGCATTGCTCCAATCAGCTTCTTCATTATTTGTTCTCCGACGTTTTCTCTGCCTTGACGGCAAAACCTACAGTGATTTCAAAAACTTGCTCCGCGCAGACATCGATGCAACGGCCGCAGTTGGTACACTCCTGAGCCACAATCAAGGGCCCGTGACCACGCTTGGCACCGTGAACGGGGCCGCGCAGGATGGGACGTTCCGGGCAGACCGCATAACAATCCATGCAGTTGCTGCACCGCTCGCGCCCCTTGGCAGAAATCTTGATGAACCCGACCCGGTTGACCAGGGCATAGAAGGCCCCCACCGGACAGAGGTGACCGCACCAGCCCCGCTCCACCACGAAGAGGTCGAACAGGAACAGCACCGTCAGCAAGGCCCAGCCCGCCCCCATGCCGAACAACAGGCCGCGCAGGGTAAGCGACACCGGATTGACCAGCTCCCACACCAGCACACCGGCGATGGCCGGCGCCACCAGCACCATGGCCAGCAGCCAGTAGCGGGTGGCGCGGTTGAACTGACCGTTGCCCTTGAGACCTAACCTTCCCCTGAGCCAGGCGGCGGCATCCGTGACCAGGTTGACCGGACAGACCCAGGAGCAGAACACCCGCCCCCCGACCAGCCAGTAACCCGCGAGCACCAGCCCGGCCCCCAGCCAGAGGGTGGGGATGGGCCAATGGCCCGCCGCCAACGACTGCAGCAGGGTCAGCGGATCCGTGAGCGGCACCGTCTCCAACAACAGTGAGCTGGAGAGGTTGCCCTTGAGGATCCAGATGCCCGCCAGCGGCCCCAGCAGGAACAGCGTGAGCACACCGAACTGGCAGAGCCGGCGCAGCAGCAGGAAGCGGTGTGACCGCCACCAGCCCAGCCTGGCCGTGGCTTCGGCTCCCGGATAACGACTCATAGCCCCTCCGGTTTGCGGGTTGGCAGGGTGAGCCTGTCGCCGATGAGCGACTTGCCCGCCTTCGCCTTCTCTTCCCAGCCGAGCCGGTAGTGGTGGCCCAGCTCTCCCTTGGCGAGCTGACGAGGCACCACCTTGATGGCCGCCTCCTCCAGCACGCAGGCGTGCTCGCACTTGCCGCAGCCGGTGCAGACATCGCTGTGCACCGTGGGCAGGAACATGGCGTGCTTGCCGGTGCGCTGGTTGTGCTGCAGCTCCAGTGTGATCGCCTTGTCAATCAGCGGGCAGACCCGGTAGCAGACGTCGCAACGCAGCCCCAGGTAGTTGAGGCAGGTCTCGTGATCGATGAGCACCGCCACCCCCATCCGCGCCTGATCGATGTCGGTCATGGCCTGATCCAGCGCCCCGCTCGGGCAGGCCGCCACGCAGGGGATGTCGTCACACATCTCGCACGGCACGGCGCGCGCCTTGAAGTAGGGAGTGCCGGTGGTCACGGGTTCAAACAGCCGGGCGAGCTTGAGGGTGTCGTAGGGGCAGGCCTCGACGCAGAGCCCGCAGCGCACGCAGGCGCCGAGGAATTCGGCCTCGTCGAGGGCGGCCGGCGGGCGCAGCGCCTGGGCAGGCACGGCCTGCACCTGCTGGCGCGCCATGCCGCCGAGCCCCACGCCAAGCAGGCTCACACCGCAGGCCCCCTTGGCCATGTCGGCCAGAAACTGGCGCCGACTACGACTCATCTCGCGCTCCCCGCCTTATGCCTTAACGACCTTGACGGCGCACTTCTTGTAATCCGTCTCTTTGGAGAGCGGATCGGTGGCGTCCAGGGTCAGCTTGTTGACCAGCTGGCTCGCGTCGAAGAAGGGCATGAATACCAGTCCCTTGGGCGGACGGTTGCGACCGCGGGTCTCGACCCGGGTTTTCACCTCGCCCCGGCGGGAGGAGACGATCACCTCTTCACCACGGCGCACGCCACGGGCCTTAGCATCTTCCGGGTGCATGAAGAGCACCGCATCCGGGAAGGCGCGATAGAGCTCGGGGACCCGGCGGGTCATGGTGCCGGTGTGCCAGTGCTCCAGCACGCGACCGGTAGAGAGCCACATGTCGTACTCTTTGTCCGGTGCCTCGGCGGCCGGCTCATAGGGCAGCGCGAAGATCACCGCCTTGCCGTCGGGCTTGCCGTAGAAACGCACCCCCTCGCCCGCTTTCACATAGGGGTCGAACCCTTCGCGATAGCGCCACAGGGTCTCTTTGCCGTCCACCACAGGCCAGCGCAGGCCACGGGCTTCGTGATACTGATCGAACGGCGCCAGATCGTGGCCATGGCCGCGCCCGAAGGTAGCGTACTCTTCGAACAGCCCCTTCTGGACGTAGAAACCAAAGTGCTCTGCCTCGTCGTTGAGCGCCCCCTTGCTCTGCTCTTTCGGGAACTGGTTGACCTGACCGTTGGCATAGAGCACGTCGAACAGGGTCTTGCCCTTCACTTCCGGCATCTTAGCGATGAGCTCGGCCGGCCACACCTCTTCCACGGTGAAGCGCTTGGAGAACTCCATCAGCTGCCACAGGTCGGACTTGGCCCCTTCCGGTGCCTTCACCTGCTGGTGCCAGAACTGGGTGCGACGCTCGGCGTTGCCGTAGGCCCCCTCTTTCTCCACCCACATGGCGGTCGGCAGGATGAGGTCGGCCGCCTGGGCGGTCACGGTCGGATAAGGGTCGGAGACCACGATGAAGTTGGCCGGGTTGCGATAACCGGGCAGCCCCTCTTCATTCATGTTCGGGCCGGCTTGCATGTTGTTGTTGCACATCACCCAGTAGGCGTTGAGCTTGCCGTCCTTGAGCATGCGGTTTTGCAGTACGGCGTGGTAGCCCACCTGCTCCGGGATGGTGCCTTCCGGCAGCTTCCAGATCTTCTCGGCGATGGCGCGGTGCTTGGGTTCGGTCACCACCATGTCGGCCGGCAGACGGTGAGCGAAGGTGCCCACCTCACGGGCAGTACCGCAGGCGGAGGGCTGACCGGTCAGGGAGAAGGGACCGGAACCCGGCTGGGAGATCTTGCCGGTCAGCAGGTGAATGTTGTAGCAGAGGTTGTTGGCCCAGACACCGCGGGTGTGCTGGTTGAACCCCATGGTCCAGTAGGAGACCACCTTCTTGCTCGGATCGGCATAGAGCTGAGCCAGCTTCTCGAGCTTGTCCTTGGAGACGCCGGAGAGCTTGGAGACGGACTCCAGATCGTAATCCGCCACGAACTTGGCGAAGTCGTCGAAGCTCATCGGGGTGGAATCGCCGTTGTCCGGGTTCTTGGCCTTCTGCTGCAGCGGGTTGGTGGGGCGCAGGCCGTAGCCGATGTCCGTGGTGCCCTTGCGGAACTGGGTGTGCTTGTTGACGAACTCCCAGTTCACCTTGTCATTCTGGATGATGTAGTTGGCGATGTAGTTGAGGATCGCCAAGTCGGTCTGCGGGGTGAACACCATGCCGTTGTCCGCCAGCTCGAAGCTGCGATGCTCGAAGGTGGAGAGCACGTGCACCTGCACGTCCTGGTGGGACAGGCGGCGATCGGAGATGCGCGACCAGAGGATGGGGTGCATCTCGGCCATGTTGGAGCCCCACAGCACGAAGGCGTCGGCCTGCTCGATATCGTCGTAGCAGCCCATGGGTTCATCCATGCCGAAGGTACGCATGAAGCCCACTACCGCGGACGCCATGCAGTGACGGGCATTGGGATCCAGGTTGTTGGTACGCAGACCGGCCTTCATCAGCTTGGCGGCGGCATAGCCTTCCCACACGGTCCACTGGCCGGAGCCGAACATGCCGACGGCGGTCGGGCCCTTCTCTTTCAGGGTGGCCTTGAACTTCTCGGCCATGATGTCAAAGGCCTGATCCCAGCTGATGGGGGCGAAGTTGCCGTTCTTGTCGAACTTGCCATTGGTCATGCGCAGCATGGGCTGGGTCAGCCTGTCCTGGCCATACATGATTTTGGACAGGAAGTAACCCTTGATGCAGTTAAGACCGCGGTTGACCGGTGCATCGGGATCGCCCTGGGTCGCCACGACGCGCCCATCCTGGGAACCCACCAGCACGGAACAGCCGGTACCGCAGAAACGGCACGGCGCCTTGTCCCAGGTGATGGCAGTCTTGTCGGTACTGGTGATCAGATTGGCCGCCAGCGTGGGGGCACTGACACCAGCCACGGCAGCGGCTGCCGCCACCGCGTTG
This sequence comes from Aeromonas sp. QDB20, assembly GCF_027707805.1. Classification (NCBI taxonomy): domain Bacteria; kingdom Pseudomonadati; phylum Pseudomonadota; class Gammaproteobacteria; order Aeromonadales; family Aeromonadaceae; genus Aeromonas; species Aeromonas sp. QDB20. The sequence continues at coordinate 146,227 of NZ_JAPCJC010000005.1, forward strand.
GCCTTCATAAAGTCGCGTCGACTCAGCTTCATGGCATATCCTCACATTGCTTATCGCGTAAGTTGTCGAGTGTATCGAACTGGTTTTGGCTCAGGGCGGCGAACTAGAACCCTGGCGTCGTTTTTCTGTGCATCCATGGCGGCCATCATGATGAGTCACGCAGGCTCGGCCTTATGGCGCTACTCCTTGCACTGGGCATCGAGCTCATCGAACTGGTGGTAAATCAGGGCGGCGGACAATACGCCCGGCATTGCATTGATGGCATCGATGGCCGTCATGATGGGCCGCTGGCTCGGACCTTCCAGGGTCACCACCAGCTTGCCCTCGTCACTGACGGCATGGATCTCGGCCCCCTCGAGGGCCGCGATCTGATCTGCGAGCCGGTGACGCAAGGAGGGCTGGGCCAGCACCACCAGGCTCGATACATGGAACTCTTGTTTCATTGTGGCTCCTGCTTCACACACATCCTGCTTCATCTGGACTCCTCGCTGACGGGGGTACCCACCCGGATGCTGCCGACCGGACAATCCTTCACACAGGCACCGCAACCGGTGCAGGCTGCGGCCTCGATGCTGGGGGTAGGCACCCGGCCCAGCACGGGGGAGAAATGGATCGCCCTGGGCTCGCAGCTGTCCTGGCAGCGCTGGCAGAACACCTGACCCTGAGCCAGACAGCTGGCTTCAATATGGGCGATGTATTGCCAGGGCGCCTCCGTGGTCGGACGAAATATCGGCACTTTGCAAGCGGCGACACACTCTCCGCAGAAGGTGCACTCACCGCGCAGAAAATCCACGGTCGGGAAACCGCCATCGCCCTTGACCAGGATCTGCTCCGGGCAGGCCGTGAGACAGTCACCGCAGCGGGTGCAGTCGGCGGCAAAATCGGACCAGGCGACGGACCAGGGCAGTTGCACCCGAGGTTCATTCGATGTCAGACGACCCCGAAACAGACTGCGACGCGACAGGTTGACCCCATCCGGCATAACGGCTCCTTGTTGCAGGTGATGGCGCACGAGTGAGTCCCATGACAGGTATTTTCAATACCTATTATAAGAGTGGGTGTATATTGCGGCCCTGACAAGTTCAGGGATATACCACCAGGGAGATAAACAGGGGGGATTCTTGCGCTGGATCAAACCCTTGGCGCAGGAAAGAACAACGGGGGCAAGACAAAATACCCCCATTTGAGGATTGCTTATTAATCGATGGCTATTTTTTCGAGCGAGGTTGCTCAGCCACCGATGGAGGCCAGATGCGGGGTCATGCCGGCATTGCCTTCGTGCAGCCTGTGGGTCGCCGCCTTGCCGGCAAGGGCGCTGCGGATCCGCTGCTGCAATTCATCCTGCTGGCCGTCATCCGTCAACAGATCCCGTAGCTCCACCCCGTGATCGCCGAACAGGCAGAGGTGCAGCTTGCCGAGGGAAGAGACCCGCAGCCGGTTGCAACCGGCACAGAAATCCTTGCTGTAGGGCATGATGAGCCCGACCCCACCCATCGACTCCGGATGCATGAATACCTGGGCGGGGCCATCGTCGTCGCCACGCAGCTGCTGCAACCAACCGGCATCGAGTAGACGCTGTTTGATGAGCGCCCCGCTGGCGTGGTGATCGCGAAACAGGGTATCCATCTCGCCGGTCTGCATCAGCTCGATGAAACGCAGCTCGATGGGTTGGTGCCGGATCCAGGCCAGGAAGGCATCCAGCTGGTGGTCATTGAGACCCTTGAGCAACACGGCGTTGATCTTGACCGACTTGAAACCGGCGGCCAGCGCCGCTTCGATCCCCTCCATCACCTCCGCCAGCTTGTTCTCGCCGGTGATCTGGTGAAACTGACGCGGATCCAGGCTGTCGACGCTGACGTTGAGGGCGGTCAGGCCCGCATCGAACCACTCTTTGGCCCGCTCTTTCAAACGATACCCATTGGTGGTCATGGCCACCTTCTCGATGCCGGGGGTATTGGCCACCGTCTCTATGATGGCGGTGAAGTCCCGGCGCAGGGAGGGTTCCCCGCCGGTCAGACGCACCTTGCGGGTGCCCATGGCGGCAAAGCCACCGACGACGCGGCGGATCTCTTCGAGAGAGAGAAAGGGCTGGCGCCCCGCCTTGCCACCGGCCGGTGGCCGATAGCCATCCGGCAAACAGTAGGTACAGCGAAAATTGCACACGTCGGTGACCGACAGGCGCAAATAGTAAAAACGACGGGAAAAACCATCTTGCAGTGGCGACATAAACACCTTTCCAAATACGGGAGGCCAGGGCATTTCTTTCCTGACCCTTACAGCTCGAACATCGGCTGACGGCGGTTTCCCCCTATCATGAGGACTTAGGCAAAACCGCTCGGAGTTCATCTAGTTTTTCGATGCTAGCACAAGTTGGAGTACACTCCCATGCTACTTTGTGGGGTTATTGTCTGCAGTGAAGGAAGAGAGCCGGCATGGGAAAGTGGTTCAAAGTACATTCGGTCAGCAGCGCCATCGGGCGCTCCATGGTGCTCATCCTGTTCATGGCGAGCCTTATCGCCGTGGTGGCCATGGTGACCCTGTTCTATTCGGTGCCCGATGCCAAGGCGATCAACCTCTCCGGCTCCCTGCGGATGCAGGCCTACCGGATGGCCTACGAGATTGAGCAGGGCCAGCAGGTGCTGAGCCGGCTCGATCAGTTCGAGCAGACCCTGCACGCCGCCGAGCTGCAGGAGACCCAGCGCTGGATCACGCCAGCCTCCCTGCGTCGCACCTACGGCGAGGTGCTGCAGCAGTGGCAGGTGATGCGCGAGCACATCGAGAATGCCACCCCGCGGCGCTATACGGATAACACAGAGCAGTTTGTCGCCGCCATCGATGACTTCGTCAACCAGATGCAGTATCACGTGGAGTTCAAGGTGCGCATGCTGGCGCTGGCCGAAGGGCTGGGGCTGCTCTCCATCATCACCATCGCCTGGTTCACGGTGCGCTTTACCCGCCAGCAGGTGGTGGCCCCGCTCAACCAGCTGGTCTATTGCGCCCGCCAGATCCAGCGCCAGGAGTTCGATCTGACCCTGCCCCCCCGCTGCGAAAACGAACTGGGGGAGCTGTCAGGGGCCTTCGTCACCATGGCCGACGAGCTCGGCAAGCTCTACCGGGAGCTGGAGAGCAAGGTGGAAGAGAAGACCGCCAAGCTGCAGCAGGCCAACGACACCCTCTCCTTCCTCTACAGCACAGCCCAGAAGCTGCACGCGGCGCCGCTGAGCCGGCGCACCCTGCTCAAGCTGCTGGAGCGGGCGGCGGCCCACCAGCACATCGACTACATCCGGCTGACCCGTTTCGAGCACAACGCCATGCCGGACTACATCACCGGCCGCAAGGGTTGGCCCGGCGATCTGGAGGCGGTGGTCAGCTTCTATCTGCAGATGGACGAGCAGGAGTATGGCCGGCTCGACGTCATCAGCAGCCACCCCATCGACGAGCGGCTGATGAAGAACTTCTCCATGCTGCTGGCCCAGGTGCTGCACAAGGATCAGACCCTGCTGCAACACCAGCGCCTGCTGCTGATGGAAGAGCGGGCCGTCATCGCCCGCGAGCTGCACGACTCTCTGGCCCAGGCTCTTTCTTATCTCAAGATCCAGGCTACCCTGCTCAAGCGTTCGTTTGCCAAGGGGGATACCGCCAAGGCCGAAGCCGCCATGCAGCAGATCGACGAGGGGCTTGGCAGCGCCTACACCCAGCTGCGCGAGCTGCTCGGCACCTTCCGCCTCAGCATTGGTGACGCCAATCTCGGCGAAGCCATCAAGGTGATGCTGGAGCAGCTCAAGCCGCAGACCCAGGCCGAGATAAGGCTCCATTACGGTCTGGCCGATACCGACCTAGAGGCGGGTCAGCACATTCACATTTTGCAGCTGATCCGTGAGGCAGTCCTCAATGCCATCAAACATGCCAGCGCACAAGTGATTGATGTTAGCTGTGAGACCCTCGCCGATGGTAACATCCAGGTTCAGATTTCAGATGATGGTGTCGGAATAGGGATCGCAAGCTCGGCGGTCAACCACTACGGCCTGAGCATCATGAACGAGCGTGCCAACAAGCTGCATGGCCTGCTGACCATCAGCGAAAGGCCGCCCAGAGGCACCTGCGTACATCTGACCTTTCCCACCAGCCTAACAAGAGACGCCTGATGGACGAGATGAAATATAGTGTTCTGGTCGTGGATGACCATCCCCTCATGCGCAAAGGGATTGTGCAACTGCTGGCACTGGAAGAGAACATCGAGGTCGTCGGTGAAGCTTCCAATGGTACCGACGCCGTCGCCATGGCCAAGGAGTCTGAACCGGACCTGATCCTGCTCGACCTCAACATGAAAGGTCTCTCGGGCCTGGACACCCTCAAGGCGCTGCGCGCCGAGGAGGTGACCTCCCGGGTGGTGATCCTGACCGTCTCCGATGCCCGTCAGGATGTGGTGGCCCTGCTCAAGGCCGGTGCCGATGGCTACCTGCTCAAGGACACCGAGCCCGATATGCTGCTGGCCCAGCTGGCAGACGTGATGACCGGCAAGCAGATCCTGAGCGAACCGCTGCGCCCCTACCTCGAGAACATCTACGAGCTGGATCACCTGCAGCAGAAGCTGGAGAGCTTAACGCGTCGCGAAATGCAAATCCTGCGTGAAATTGCAAAGGGCCTCTCCAACAAACAGGTCGCCTCCGTGCTCCATATTTCCGAAGGCACGGTCAAAGTTCACGTCAAGAGCCTGCTCAAGAAACTAGAGGCGCAAAGCCGCGTGGAAGCGGCTGTCATGTACCTGGAGCAGCGCAACTAAGCCCCCTTTTTACCCAGCCAAAGCCACCGTCCGGTGGCTTTTTTCATCCTCTGGCACAGTCGCTGCATTGTCCTGTTCAGTAACAACTGAATGGAGGATGGAACATGAAACTTCAACCTTTGGCACTGTTCCCCTTGCCTTCCCACATCCTGCCTGGTGGCAAGCTTCCTCTGCGTTTGTTTGAGCCGCGCCACCTGCAGATGCTCAAAGAGTCATTCATCAATGACCAGGGGTTTGGCATCGTGATGGAAGAGGCAACCACCTCGGGCAAGTCGGGTCGGATCCTGCCGGTCGGCACCCGGGTCAAAGTCACCGACTTTTACACCCTGAATGACGGCCTGCTCGGTGTCACCGTGCTCGGCATGGAAAGATTCTGCATCCACGAGATGGAGACTGACGAGCTGGGTCTGCGCCGCGCCAAGGTCGAGGCCCTGCCCAACTGGCCGAGCACCCACTCCAATTTCAGCGACAAGCCGCTGGTCACCCGGTTGCAGGAAGTGTTCGAACAATATCCGGAGCTCGACGAGCTCTATCCGGACAAGCGGTTTGACGATGCAGCCTGGCTCTGCCAACGCTGGCTCGAGATCCTGCCGATGCCGATCTATGAGAAGCAGATGTTGATTGCCAAACAAAATAGCGAAGCGGCTCGTCAATTCTTGCGCCGTCTGATCGCACAGTGAGTCAATTCGGGCTTTGCAAAATGCAAATATTCCGATAATGAAAATGTCAATTTCGCATTTTGCAAATTGCAGGACGCAATAAAAACCGATAATCGCGCTGCAAGCCCTGTAAAACCGGTTCTGAAAAGTTGGCACGACTTTTTCATATAGAATCGTACAACCCGATTTATCCCGTGCTCTCTTCAGTATTTGCTGAAGAATTGGTCAACCACCCAGGTTGACCATTTTTTTTAGCTGCGATCCGGTGATGCGGGATGAAAATGACGTTGCAGGCACTCTCGCAACCGCATCAGACTGATGGGCTTGGCCAGAAAATCATCCATACCCTGTGCCAGGCACCGGGCTCTGTCTTCCGCCATGGCGTTGGCCGTCAGCGCCACTATGGGCATGCGGTAACCCAGCTCCCGCAAGCGGCGGGTCGCCTCCAGTCCATCCATCTGCGGCATTCGCATGTCCATCAGAATGAGATCCGGCTGTTGCTGGGCGACCTGCGCCAGCGCCTCCAGTCCGTTGGCGGCCACTCTGACCCGGCTCACCAGCTTTTGCAGCATGAGCGAGACCACCAGCTGATTGACCGGGCTGTCCTCCACCACCAGCACATCCAGAGCCTGAATGGGCTGCTGATCCGGCTCGGGTCGGCTGCTGCACTCGCATGGCAGCGCCATGCCCGGCAAATCGAACCAGAAACAGCTGCCCTCGCCGGGGGCACTGCGCAGATGGATGCTGCCCCCCATCAATTCCACCAGTCGCTTGCTGATGGCCAACCCCAGTCCGGTGCCGGAGAAGCGGCGGGTGGCCGAGCTGTCCACCTGGGAAAAGGGCTCAAACAGCAGCGCCTGATCCTCGGCCGAGATGCCGATCCCGGTGTCGGTCACCGTCACCCGCAACTGCTGATCATGCCACTCCAGCTGCAACAACACCCGACCCGTGCTGGTGAATTTCACCGCGTTGCCAAGCAGGTTGCTGATCACCTGGGAGAGGCGCACCGGATCCCCTTGCAACTGGGCCGGCACGGCCTCATCGACCTGCCAGCGCAGATCGATGCCCTTGGCGACAGCCCGCGCCAGCAACGGCTCGATGAGGGACTGGCAGAGCTGGGCCGGCTGCAGCGTCTCGCAGTGAAACTCCAGGGTGTGAGACTCAATCTTCGAAAAATCGAGTACGTCGTCGATGATGGTCTGCAGCAGGCGCGCCGCATGGGTGGCATGGCCAAGCAGCGTCTGCTGCTGGGGTTCGAGCTGGGCGTGTTGCAGCAGATCAAGCATGCCCAGCACCGCGTTCATGGGGGAGCGGATCTCATGGGTCATCATGGCCAGAAACTGCGACTTGGCACGGTTGGCTGCTTCCGCTTCGTCCCGCGCCCTGGCCAGCTCCTGCTCACGGCGGATCTGGTTGCCCACATCCCGCGCCGTGCCGCGATAGCCGATGAAAACACCGGCCCCGTCGAAACAGGGTTCGGCGTTGATCTCCATCCAGCGCGGCCCCCGCGCCAGGCTGACCTGCACCCGCACCGCCCGTACCGGCAGGTGCAGGCCGATGAGCCGGCGGTACTTGCCCCATTCGGGATCCCGCCTATCATAGGCGTAGTCGTAGAGACTCTGGCCAGTCTGATGCACCAGCATCTCTTCCTGCTGGCCAGGGGCCGAGACGTAGCTCAGCCTGTGCTCGGTATCCGTCTCCCAGAACCAGTCGGAAGCCATGCCGGCAAAGCTGCGAAAACGCTGCTCACCCGCCTGCAACGCCAGGGTCTTGAGTTCAACCTGCTCCTGCAAGCGGGCCCGATAAGCGATGTTGACCAGTGCCTGGGAGATGAGCGGCCGGCAGCGCTGCATGGCTGCCTTGCTCTTGAGATCGAAGGTGCCCATCAGGGAGTGGCGGCAGATGAGCACGCCGGAGAAACCGGGGGCCCGCAGCCCCGTCATCATGACGCTGGCCCAACCCGTCACATCGGCCAGCGGCGCCAGCTCGGGCAACTGGGTCGGGTCATAGATGACCAGGGTCTCCCCCTCGATGGCCCGGGAGAAGATAGGAGTCAGCTGCCAGGGGCGGCCCACTTCCCCCTCCTGGGTGCTGAGGTGGGTCAGCCCCCCCTCGCCCTCCCAGGCCACCACATCCGCGTGTTCGAAGCCGATGAAGGGTTTCAGCACCTGGATGAGGCTGTCCAGCACCTGCTCCAGCGTCTGGGCATCGGCCAGGGTGGCCACCCCGCACAGCAGGGTTTGCGACTCCTGCCGGTATTTGGCCTCGCGCTCCCGACAGCGCACCAGCTCCACCAGGGTGGTCTGCAGCTTGTCGCCAAGGGCTTCCAGTTCCGTATTACCAATCATCTTGTTTCCAGCGCAGTGTCAGCTGTCGAGAAAGATCACACTCGATATCATCAGGTTGCCGTGTGCCAGCTCACCGTGTGGCAGACGTCCCTGCTCACCGAAGGTGAACGGGGTGATGAAGGGGATGTCCCCCAGCCGGGTATGAAATTGATCGACAAATTGGCATAAGCTATCACCAAGAGCCAAGCGGCAACCAGCACAAAAGATCACGAGGGCACCAAACGGCTGCATCTCGGTGGCCATGCCGTACTCTGGCTCGATGCGGGTCGCATTCAGACAGCGCTGCAACAGGCCCTCCTGGCTGCTGTACATCAGCAGCAACCGCTCCCCGACCTGAGTATCGGTAAAGAGGCGCAATCCGCCACCTTCTGTCACGGCTTCGGGGTGGGAGAGCTTGTAATAGGGCATGTCATCCAGGGTGCCAACCTGCCTCGCCAGCGGAGACAAGGTGGTTTCTCGCAGGATGGGCCCCACCGGCCAGGGCGTCGTGCGTCCAGTCCAGCGGGCATAGACGGTGGCGGCCGGTTCATCGTCAATGGTGAGGATCTCACGTCCTGCCAACGCCGTGATGATGCCGCGCTGTTCGGTGGGGACATAGCCGGAGTGGAACTGGAACGCCAGCTGGCAATCGGGATAGAGCACCGCCAGCACCACCCCCTCGCGAGTACTGCCCTCGTCCCAGCACAACTGCCACTCCTCGCTCACGCTGTTGTCGGCGGCGGAGCCGCCGACCACCGGCACCGTTGTGCCCAGTTCGGCTTCGATGCTCTCCAGCATCGCCTCCTCCTGGCCCGGGCTTGCATGCAACAAGATGAGTTGCGGCAACTCGCCGGGGCGCCCCCCGTCAGCAATGGCGCTGCGCAGCAGCTGGCGCACATCGACGGCAGCCCCCGCCTGACCCGCCACACCGTAGGCGCCCTTGTCATCGTAGATGGCCGCAACCGCCACCCCTCGCCCTTGGCGGGCATGGTGGCCGGTCTGGGTCATGACCCCGCCGCAGGAGCTGCAACCGATCAGCCGAGACGACGGGAACTGCTGTTTGAAATGATGACGCAGTTCCTCGGCATCATGAGCCTGAGTAAAATAGACCAACAACAGCGAAGGGGAATCGGGTGATTGAGCGAGCAGCCGCTCACTGATCTGTCGGGCAGCCAGCAGGGAGGTCTCTTCAAGAGAGTGAGCCGTCAGAAAGTTCAACACCATCTCCTAGTTGTGCATGATGCTGGGGGTAAGCAAAAATCATACCTTAATCAAACAATTATCCCGTTTCATCGACTAGAATGCTCTCAATCGAGACCAAGCACAGGACAGCCGCATGTGGCAAAAGAACATCAATGATTTTGACCGGGTCGTCGCCATCGGTGGCGGCCATGGCATGGGCCGCGTGCTCTCGTCCCTCTCGTTCCTGGGATCGCGCCTGACCGGCATCGTCACCACCACGGATGATGGCGGCTCCACCGGACGACTGCGCAAGAGCCAGGAGTGTATCGCCTGGGGTGATCTGCGCAACTGTTTGAATCAACTGGTCACCGATCCCAGCATCGGCAGCCTGCTGTTCGAGTATCGCTTCGCCGGTCGTGGTGAACTGGCCGGCCACAACCTCGGCAACCTGATGCTGCTGGCACTCGACAACCTCTGCGTGCGCCCTCTTGATGCTATCAAGCTCATCAGCGACATGCTGAAAATAGAGTCACAATTGTTACCCATGTCTGAATTTCCCACCGACCTGTGTGCCCACACCGTCTGTGGCAACCAGATCCTTGGGGAAGTATCCATCGATCAGCTCGATACCCCGCCGCTCTCACTCAGCCTGAGCCCCGAGGTTCCGGCCACCCGCGAGGCGGTACAGGCGCTGGAGCAGGCCGACATGATCATTCTGGGGCCCGGCAGTTTTCTCACCTCCATCATGCCCCCGCTGCTGCTGGCGGAGGTGGCGCAGGCCATCAACGAGAGCAACGCCATGCTGGTGTTCATCTGCAATCTGGTGGCGGAGAATGGCCCGGCTGGCCAGCTCAGCCTGCTCGATCAGTGGCGCTGGCTGGAATCACGGGTCGGTACGGGACGGCTCGACGCCATCCTGGCTCCTGCAGGAGAGTACCAACCTGAACTGGCTAGCAGGTTGATCCAGGCCGATCTGGGTGAAGCCGCGCTGCCCCATCGCCATGATCGCCTGAAACTGAAACTGGCCCTGGACAGGGTGATCCAACAACTGGTCAATCAACGTTAGCGGGCAGGTGGAGTCTGGCAAGTCCGGCGCCCATGCGCCGGCTGCCCGGGCTCAATGGTAGTTGGCAAGGTGGGAGAGCACCTGGGGCAAGGATTGTTCAAGCTCGTTGAGCAGACGGGCGACCTCGGCCCCATCCGCTTGTTTGCAGGCGAGCTCCAGCGCCATCACCTGCTGATAGCTGACTTGAGCACCGTAACTGCCGCAAGAAGACTTCATGCTGTGGGCAAGCCGGGCCAGGGCCGTCCAGTCCTGCCGCTCATAGAGCGGGCGTAGTTGAGTGAGCTGCTCGCCCACCTCCTCGATAAACACCGAGATCACCACCGGCATCATCTCCTGGCCGATATCTTCCGCCAATTGTCGCAATACCTTCTGATCCAGCCACTCCATTTCATCATCCTCCCGTGGTATTCAAACAGACCATACTATAGATGCCCGGCATGGTACCGTCACGTCTGCTTCCCTGCCAACAATTAGACCCGCACGGGGCATAGGATGAAAAACGTGATCGAGCTCGCCTAACCAGACAATAGATGGCCGGATTGCAACATAATGGTTGCCAATAAATTAACAATTAAATAACAATGACAGCCGTGAGAATGATGCGACTCAGCAACACCTCTCTCATCCCTTTTGCCTGTATGGCTGCTGCGAAGAACCAGGGTAGGATTCTACCCTGGTATTTTTTTACATTGAGATCAGGGTGTTATCACTTCTGATCGGCAGACACCCGCTCACCCAGCCGAAACAGGTTGAACTCGCCAGGCGCCATCCTGACCCAGTCTTCATTGCCGGTCAGCGGCCGCGTGGCAATCAGGGTCACCACATCGTTCGGGGTCGTCTCGCTCTGAAAATCGATGGCGACATCCTCATCCAGCAGACGTGCCTCCCCGAATGGAGCTCGCCGGGTCAACCAGTAGAGGTTGTTGCTGCAATAGGTCATCACGAACTCCCCATCCGACAGCAGCATGTTGAATACCCCGAGGCTGCGCAGCTCGTCGCACAGGGTCGCCAGATAGCGGAACATAGCGGGGAAATTGGCAGGGCGCCTGGGGTATTTCTGCTCCAGCCGCTCGAGCAACCAGCAGAAAGCGTGCTCGCTGTCGGTATCCCCCACCGGCCTGTGTCGCCCGGTGGCCAGCTTCTTGTAGCCGGTCAACTGGCCGTTGTGGGCAAAGGTCCAGTAACGACCCCACAGTTCGCGGGTAAAGGGGTGGGTATTTTCCAGCGACACACAGCCACGGTTGGCCTGGCGGATATGACTGACCACGGCGCGGCTCTTGATGGGCAGCGCCTGCACCAGCCTGGCGATGGGGGACTGGGCGCTGGGTTCGGGATCCTTGAAGGTACGAAAGCCCTTTCCTTCATAGAAGGTAATGCCCCAGCCATCCTTGTGGGGTCCCGTCTTGCCGCCGCGCAGCATCAGGCCGGTGAAGCTGAAGCAGATATCGGTCGGCACATTGGCACTCATGCCGAGCAGTTCGCACATAGGCTGCGGGCTCCTTGCTTACTTGATCGTCGCACGTTCAAGGGGTCGCCCGGCGGGGATTCAGAACTCTGCCGGCCGACCTCTTGCACCGGATCACGCTGGCCGGAACATAAACCCGCAGGATTCAGCGGTTCCGGCGCGGGATCACATCCTTACTTGGCCATCTCTTTTTCGACCAGCTGGATCAGGATGTGGATCACCTTGATGTGCACTTCCTGAATGCGGTCGGCATAGCCGAAGTGCGGCACCCGGATCTCCACATCGGCCAGACCGGCCATCTTGCCGCCATCCTTGCCGGTCAGCGCTATCACCTTCATGCCCTTGGCACGAGCCGCCTCGATGGCCTTCAGGATATTGCCGGAGTTGCCGCTGGTGGAGATGCCAAGCAGCACGTCGCCGCGACGGCCGACCGCTTCCACATAGCGAGAGAAGACGTAGTCGTAGCCAAAGTCGTTGGAAACGCAGGAGAGGTGGCTGGGATCGGAGATGGCGATGCCGGCGTAGCCGGGGCGGTTCTCGCGATAACGACCGGTCAGCTCTTCGGCAAAATGCATGGCGTCACAGTGGGAGCCACCGTTGCCACAGGAGAGTACCTTGCCTTCCTGCTTGAAGGAGTCAGCGAGCAGCTTGGCGGCCGCTTCGATGTTCTTCAGATTTTGCTCATCTGCCAGGAACGCCTGGAGCACGCCGGCAGCTTCGGTCAATTCATTGCGGATCAGTTCTTGGTACATGATGTCTCTTCCAAAATATGGGCGGCGCCATTGTCGCACAAGCCAATCCCGGAGTCGCCCCCCGCCCGTCAAGATGGCGCCGACACTACGTTATGCCGATCACAGAGCCAAGGTAACAAGCTTGTAAACAGCTTGATAAGTTTGTGCGTATGAATTACAACAGAGGCCACATCCAACAGGTCAGACCTCTGGATCAGTTAACCCCCAGTTCACCCAATTTCGGCAACTCATGCAAGGAGCGAAAAATGACGACGACCCTCACTCTGCTCGGAGTGATCCTGGTGATCGGCGCCATGGCTTATCGCCGGGCGTCTCTGTTCACCTCCACGCTTGCCACGGCGGCAGCCCTGATTGCCGGCACCCTCTATGGCCACGTTCCCCTGCTGGTCTGGGTACTGTTTGCGGTGATCGCCATACCTCTCAATCTGGTGGATTTTCGTCGCAATCAACTGACCAAGCCGCTGTTCAAACTCTACAAATCCATCATGCCGGAGATGTCCCGCACCGAGAAAGAGGCCATTGAGGCGGGCACCACCTGGTGGGAAGCCGACCTGTTTGCTGGCAACCCGGACTGGAAAAAGCTGCACGCCATCCCGGTCAGCACCCTCTCTGCCGAAGAGCAGGCCTTTCTGGACGGCCCGGTGGAAGAGGTGTGCCGCATGGTCAACGACTGGGAAGTGACCCATGAGCGGGCCGACCTCTCCCCCGAGGTGTGGCAATACCTGAAGGACAACAAGTTCTTCGCCATGATCATCAAGAAGAAGTACGGTGGCCTGGAGTTCTCCGCCTACGCCCAGTCCTGCGTGCTGCAAAAGCTGTGCGGCGCCAGCGCCGTACTCGCCTCCACCGTCGGCGTGCCCAACTCGCTGGGCCCGGGCGAACTGCTGCAACACTATGGCACCGATGAGCAGAAGGATTACTACCTGCCACGTCTGGCGGTCGGCAAAGAGATCCCCTGCTTCGCCCTCACCAGCCCGGAAGCGGGCTCTGACGCAGGCTCCATCCCCGACTTCGGTATCGTCTGCAAGGGCGAGTGGGAAGGAAAAGAAGTACTCGGCATGCGCCTGACCTGGAACAAGCGCTACATCACGCTTGCCCCCATCGCCACCGTACTGGGCCTCGCCTTCAAGTTGCGTGACCCCGAGCACTTGCTGGGTGACGAGGAAGAGCTCGGCATCACTTGCGCCCTCATTCCGACCCACATCAAGGGTGTCGAGATCGGCCGTCGCCACTTCCCGCTCAACGTACCGTTCCAGAACGGCCCGACCCGCGGCAAGGACGTGTTCGTCCCCCTCGATTTCATTATCGGCGGCCCGGCCATGGCCGGTCAGGGCTGGCGCATGCTGGTCGAATGCCTGTCGGTCGGACGCGGCATCACCCTGCCCTCCAACAGCACCGGCGGCGTCAAGATGCTGGCCCTGGCGAGCGGCGCCTACAGCCGCATCCGCCGTCAGTTCAAGCTGCCCATCGGCAAGATGGAAGGCATTGAAGAACCGCTGGCCCGCATCGGCGGCAACGCCTACATCATGGGCGCCGCCGCCAAACTGACCGTAACCGGTATCGATTTGGGCGAGAAACCCTCGGTCATCTCCGCCATCGTCAAGTACCACCTCACCGATCGTGCCCAGAAGTGCATCATCGATGCCATGGACATCCACGGCGGCAAGGCCATCTGCATGGGGCCCAACAACTACCTGGCCCGTGGCTATCAGGGCGCACCCATCGCCGTCACGGTGGAAGGGGCCAATATCCTGACCCGCAGCATGATCATCTACGGTCAGGGCGCAATCCGCTGCCACCCCTACGTGCTGCCCGAAATGCTGGCGGCCAGCCACCCGGATCAGGAGCAGGCCCTCAAGGACTTCGACAAGGCGATATTCAGCCACGTCGGCTTTGCCATCAGTAACCTGGTGCGCAGCTTCTGGCTGGGTTTGAGCGGTGCCCGCTTCGCCGCCGCGCCGTTCAAGGATCAGACCAAGGGCTACTACCAGCAGCTCTCCCGCCTCTCTGCCAACCTGGCGTTCTTGTCGGACATGGCGATGGGCACTCTGGGCGGCGAGCTCAAGCGTAAAGAGCGGGTCTCCGCCCGCCTCGGCGACGTGCTGAGTCAGCTCTATCTGGCCTCCAGCGCCCTCAAGCGCTATCAGGACGAGGGTCGCCAGCACGCAGATCTGCCGCTCTTGCACTGGGCGCTGCAGGATGCCCTATTCAAGGCACAGGAGGCGATCGACGAGCTGCTGCGCAACTTCCCGAACCGCTGGATTGGGTTGGCTCTGCGCGTCATCGTGCTGCCACTGGGGCGCGACCTGAAACGTCCGAGCGACAAGCTGGACAACCAGGTAGCCCGCCTGCTGCAAACCCCGAGCGAAACCCGCAGTCGACTGGCCCAGGGTCAGTATCTCACCCGCGAAGAGGGCAACCCCTTCGGTCTGCTGGAGCAAGCGCTGGACGACGTGCTCTCTGCCGAGCCGCTGTTTGAGAAAGTATGCAAGGCTGACGGCATAAAGCGTCCGTTTATGCAGCTGGACAAGGTGGCGGAAGCCGGCCTGACGCTGGGGGTACTCAACCAGACCGAAGCGGACCTGTTGCGCCGCGCCGAAGAGAGCCGTCTGCGCACCATCAACGTCGATGATTTTGATCCCATCGAGCTGGTCGCCAACAAGGCCCTGTTCGAGCCATCGGCCTATCACAGAGCCGCCTGAACGCCCTATAGATAGTCAAACGCCTCCCAAGTGGAGGCGTTTTTTATGGGGCAGGATCAGGATGACGACAAAGAGATTTCACAGATCAAATTTTATTTCCCAATAAGTTTCCTATCCTTAGTGAAGCAGTTAATGTAAGCACAGGATCCCAAACAGGATTGCATGATGGATGACCAAATCCTGATTATTGACGATGACGATCTGCCCCTTCTCGACGACCAGCAGGCTGGATGGAAGGTGATGATTGTGGACGATGAGCCCGAAGTGCATCGCATCACCAAGATCACCCTGAGCAAGTTTGAATTCGATAATAGACCCATTGAATTTTTGCATGCTTATTCAGCCGCTCAGGCCAAGGAGCTGCTCGCCAAGACCCCGGACGTGGCCTTGCTGCTGCTGGACGTGGTCATGGAGGTCGATCACGCCGGTCTCGATGTGGTCAAATTCGTGCGCGAGGATCTGCAAAACAAGATGGTGCGCATCGTGCTGCGTACCGGTCAACCGGGCCAGGCCCCGGAAGATGACGTGGTCAGCAACTACGACATCAACGACTACAAGGACAAGACCGAGCTCACCTCCCAGAAGCTGCGCACCCTGCTGCGAGCCAGCCTGCGCTCCTATCGCGACATCCGTACTCTCGAGAGCAACCGCCAGGGGCTGGAAAAGGTCATCGAGGCCTCCAAGGGGATCTTCGAGAAGCGGGCACTGCGGCAGTTTGTCGAAGGGGCCCAGGAGCAGCTCAGTGCCCTGCTCAATCTGGAAGATTCACATATCTATGATGTGAAGCAGTATGCCTACGAGGTACGGGATCAGATCCTGGAACCTCTGCTGCCGGGCCATCCGTCGCTGCGTCTGGCCGACGCTCCCGTCATCCTGCGTCAGGCCATGAACAATCGCGCCAACGTCTATGACGGCAACCAGATGGTGCTCTACTGCCAGAATCCACGCCATCATCTGCTGTTTCACATCGAGACCACTCGCCAGCTCAGCCAGATGGATACGGGCCTGCTCAGCCTGTTCACCGAAAACATCATAGTGGCGCTGGAGAACATCCGACTCAACGAGGTCATCGCCGACAACCAGCGCGAGATCATCTACCGCATTGGCGAACTGGTGGAGACCCGCTCCAAGGAGTCCGGCCTGCACGTCAAGCGGGTCGCCCTCTATACCGAGCTGTTCTGCCAGTTGCTGGGCATGAGCGAGGAGCAGAGCGAGCTCATCAAGCGCGCCTCTCCGCTGCACGACATCGGCAAGGTGGGCATTCCGGATGCCATCCTGCACAAACCGGGCAAGCTGACCCCGGAGGAGTGGGAGATCATGAAGACCCACGCCCAGCTGGGGCAGGACATGCTCTCCGGCAGCGATCTGGCGCTGTTCCAGATTGGTGCCACCATCGCCGGCAACCACCACGAAAAGTGGAACGGCAGCGGCTATCCCCGTGGCCTCAAGGGCGATGCCATTCCGCTGGAAGGGCGGGTGGTGGCGCTGGCCGACGTGTTCGATGCACTCGGCTCGGATCGCTGCTACAAGAAGGCCTGGCCGCTGGACAAGGTACTGGCGCTGATCCAGGAGGAGAAAGGCCAGCACTTCGACCCCCAGCTGGTGGAGCTGATGCTGGCCAACCTCGATAAATTCCTCGAGATCCGCGAACAGCACAAGGATATCTACGTCGGGGAACATTGAGCTGGATGGGTTGTTCAACCACCCCAATAATCTGCCCATATAGAAAAAGCCGCCCTGACAGGCGGCTTTTTACTGCTTCCAGCATTCCCCTCGCCTACTGTTCGGGCAGGTTGAGATCCAGCTTGGCCTCCGGCTTGGCGCTCTCGCTCTCGGCTTTTTGCGATGCCATGGCTTTTTTCAGCGCCCGCCGCTTTTGCAGCACGATGAAGCCCACGCCGCCGAGCAGGAGCAGCAATAATATGCCAGCGCCACCCAGCAGCCAGACCAGCCAGCCGCCGCTCTCCTTTTCCTCGAATTTGACCTGGCTCGGAATTGCCGCCGAGGCTTCTGACGCGGCAGAGGCGGCCGATGGCGGCGTTGCCAGCACCGGGAAGATATTGAAGGATTTGACTGGCAGGCTCACCTGAATTTCGCGGCCCAGCCGGGTTGTGCCAAACAGGGTGGCCGTCACCTCATATTGGCCGACTTCCTTGATGGCAGAGAGATCCACCTCCACCTTGGGTTCGGTGGCCACCGCATTGAACGGCATGCTGGTCCCGACCGCGCTGGTCGCCTTGCCCTGGATCACCACGGAAGCGGGATCCAGTTCATCCACGTCGATCAGGAAGGAGAGCTTGGCCCCGAACTCCTGAGAGGGAGGCGCGAGGGAGTAACTGACAGGTAGCGGATAGATCAGCACATCCTGATAGCGGGCACGGGAGAAGACCTGATTGCCCGTGCTGTACATGGCCCGGTATTTCCCGGCAGGCACATCCAGCACCGCCTCGGCGGTCATGATGCCGTCGCCTGGTACCTCGTCGAGCCCCTTGCCATCGTCACGATAGTGACCGAGCACCTCATCGACCACCGGCTCCCCTTCCGGCTTGGCGTCATTGAAACGCTGCAGCCGTACCGTCATGCCGAGATCGGACAGGTAATAACCATCCTTGGGTGGCGCGTCGTCGATCAGCAGCCAGGATTTGAGCTTGACCTTCTCCCCCTGATAAAGCTGGGTCGGCAACAGATCGGTTTCCAGCTTGATGTTCGACAGCAGGCGCACCCGGTTGTCGGGGTCCACCTCGCCGATGGCCTGCCAGGGGCCCGGCATAGGGTTGCGGATGGTGATGAGATCCTGATCCTTGAGCGCCAGCCAGCCCACATCAGGCGGCGTCACCTTGCTCACATAGAGCTTGCTGCCATCGGGCCGCACCAGGATCACCGACGGAGTGCCCGGCTTGCGCGTCACGATGAAGGTGATCTCCTTCACCCCGTAATCGATGCGGAAGCGATTATCGAGCAGGGGGATGTCGGAGGGGGCAAATACCTCGTTGGCCCCAGCCGTCAGCGAGGCCAGCAGCAGCAGGCCGCCCCATAGCTTGCTCATTGCCGCCACAGGCAGGCTCCTCCCTTCTTCTGCACCAGATCCAGCCGCGCCTCGTGTACCGCCTCAACCTCGGCACTGGCCCGGATCACCTTGAGCGGCGGACGGTTGCTCTCCAGCCGCCGGATACTGGTGTCCTGGTTGCTTTCATTCTCATTGCTCTCGGTGGCTAGGTTCAGTTTGGTCTGGCCACCCGTCATCAACAGGTAGACGTCTGCCAGGATCTCCGCATCGAGCAAGGCCCCGTGCAGGGTACGGTGCGAGTTGTCGATACCGTAGCGATCGCACAGCACGTCCAGGTTGTTGCGCTTGCCCGGGAACAGGTCCCGCGCCATCGCCAGGGTATCCGTGATGCCGCAGATGTCGGCGGTCTTGAAGTTGAGGCCGAGCTTGCTGAACTCATAGTCCATGAAGCTCACGTCAAACGGTGCGTTGTGAGCAATCAGCTCGGCGCCGCGGATAAACTCGATGAACTCGTCGGCAATCTGGCTGAACGACGGCTTGTCACGCAAAAACTCGTCGGTGATGCCGTGCACCTGGATGGCTTCCGGGTCCACCAGCCGGTCCGGCTTGATGTAGACGTGGAAGTGGTTCCCGGTCAGCTTGCGGTTGATCACCTCCACACAGCCGATCTCGATGATCCGGTGTCCCAGATAGACGGGGCCACCGGCCGTGTTCATACCAGTGGTTTCAGTATCCAGAATGATCTGGCGATTCAGTTGGGGTGTGCTCATGATCCAATCTATGTCAAACTTCGGCTTTACCCGCTAGTTTACCCCAAGCCTCATGTTAAAACAGATTGATTTGTATACGGATGGTTCCTGCCTCGGCAACCCGGGCCCGGGTGGTTATGGTGCCGTCATGGTCTACGGCAAGCATCGCAAGGAGATCGCCGCCGGCTTTCGCCTCACTACCAACAACAGGATGGAGCTGATGGCCGCCATCATGGGGCTGCGCACCCTGAACGAGCCCTGCCAGGTTCGCCTCACCACCGACAGCCAGTATGTGCGCCAGGGGATCACCCAGTGGATCATCGGCTGGAAGAAGAAGGGATGGATGACCGCCAACCGTCAACCGGTCAAGAACGTCGATCTCTGGAAAGCGCTGGATGCGGAAGTCAGTCGCCACCAGATCGAGTGGCTCTGGGTCAAGGGGCACTCCGGACACCCGGAGAACGAGCGCTGCGATGAGCTGGCCCGCGAGGCCGCCAGCGGCAAACAGCTGGCCGAAGATACCGGCTATCAACCCTGACCACCTTCCCCGCTGGCACATAAGCCTGCCCGGCGGCTGACGACTAGCCGCCCTGGCGCGCCATCCCCGGCGTGGCGATGGAACCCGGCAGACGCCAGCGACGGCGCACCGGTGTCAGGGGGAAGCGCCGTTTGCGCGCCGCTATCACGTAGACAGATGCAAACGGCCGACAGTAATCCCGCCCCACACTCTCCCGCCACCAGCCAATCCGGCTCTGCCTGCCCATGAACGAATAGCCGAAGCGCTCGTCAAACATCACCTCGCAGCCGAGCAGCTGCAACCAGTCGGTGACCCGTGCCGGGGTGAACATGCGGGCGGACCAGGGCAGATGTTGACGCAGGAAAGGCAGGCAGTGGCCGATGCCGACCAGACTGAGCGGATTGTAGCCGCTGACGATGATCCAGCCATCGTCGGTCAGTACCCGCTCCGCCTCCCGCAGCACTTGGTGCGGGTCGGGCGAAAAATCGAGACAGTGGGCCAGCAGGCAGGCATCCACGCTGCCGGTGCGTACCGGCAAGGCCAGCGGATCCCCCTTGAGATCCAGCAGGCGACCGCCAGGGGCGACCCCTATCTGGTGGCGAATGGAGGAGCAACCGCAGGAGAGCTCGGCGCTCAGCGCGCCAACCTTCAGCAGATGATAACCAAACAGATGCGGACACCAGCTGTCGAGTCGCTCCTGGATCTCGGCCGCTACCCAGTCCCCCATGGGCAGTGCCGACCAGCTGGTCGGGATCTCGATTTGTTGTTCGGTACGTGCCACCTGCATAATAGGGCTCAACTTGGGGTTCGAACGCCATCCAGTTATATAAGATACCCTCCATAAAGAGAAGCAGACTCATGTATCCAGTGATCACAGTTCCAGCCTTTAACGACAACTACATCTGGTTGATCCGACACGAAAATCACTGCCTGGTCGTCGATCCGGGCGAGGCCGCTCCCGTGCTGGAACGGCTGGCCGTGCTGGAGCTGCAACTGGATGCCATCCTGCTCACCCACCACCATCACGACCATGTGGGCGGCGTGGGTGAGTTGCTGGAACATTTTCCCCATGCCCGCCTCTATGGCCCCAAGCTTGACCCCATGCCGGCGTACCACGGCCAGTGGCTCGATGACGGGGATCAGATCAACTGGCACGGCCTGAGCCTCGAGGTGATCCACGTGCCCGGTCACACCCACGGTCACATCGCCTACCACGGTCACGGCATGCTGTTTTGTGGCGACACCCTCTTCAGTGCCGGCTGCGGCCGCCTGTTCGAAGGGACCCCGGCCCAGATGTTCGGATCGTTGCAGCGCCTCGCCGCCCTGCCTGATGACACCCTCATTTATTGTGCCCACGAGTACACCCTCTCCAACCTGCGCTTCGCCCACGCTGTCGAGCCCGACAACCAGGCGATCCAGCAACAGATCGGGCTGATCAGCAAGCTGCGCCAGCAGGGCCTGCCGAGTCTCCCCTCACGGCTGGGGGATGAGAAGCGCTTCAATGTTTTTCTGCGTTGCGAACAGGATTCCGTGAAATTTTCTGCTGAGAAACATGCTCTGAAATGCGTGGAAAATCCGGTAGATACCTTCACGATCCTGCGCCAATGGAAGGATGTTTTTTGAACAAACCTTGATCAGGGGGCCATTGCCCCTTATGATGCGAGCTGTTTTTCCCAAAGATGACCTGAGCGAGATGAAGGTACGAACGGCCTTATTGGCGGCGCTGTTTCTCAGCGGCTGCCAAAACCTGAGCCATCAGGATGACCGGGCGCTAACGGCAATCGAGCCGATCAAGTCCCCCCAAGTCAACAAAAAAGCGTATAAAAAACATTCTGCGCGCTTCCTGTTCGGTGACGAACAGATCGACGAACTGGATGACACCGATAACCTGTGGGTGCGTATCAGCGATGATATGCAGTTTGATCCGCAGGAGAACGACCGTGTCCGCCAGCAGCGTGATTGGTTGTTGCGCAATGATAAGCATCTGGCGACCATTGCCAGCCGGGCTGAGCCCTACCTGTATCTGATGGTAGAGGAAATCGAACGGCGTGAGCTGCCAATGGAGCTTATTACCATTCCCATGATCGAGAGCATGTTCGATCCCCACGCCCGTTCCCGCAGCAATGCGGTGGGTCTGTGGCAGTTCGTTCCTGCGACCGGCAAGAACTTCGGCCTGCGCCACGACAACTGGTACGACGGCCGCCGCGATGTACTGGCCTCCACCAATGCCGCGCTGGATTATCTGGAGTACCTGAACCGTTTCTTCGACGGCGACTGGTTGCAGACGCTGGCCGCCTACAATGCCGGTGAAGGACGGGTGCGCAACGCCATCATCCGCAATCAGAAGGCTGGCCGACCGACCGACTACTGGTCGCTCGATCTGCCTCGCGAGACCCGGATGTACGTGCCCAAGATCTTGGCCATGGCTGACATGATCCGCAATGCGGACAAGTACAATGTCACCCTGCCGGTGCTGGCCAACAAACCGCAACTGCGGGTGGTCAACACGGGAGGTCAGATCGATCTGAACGTGGCAGCCCAGCTGGCGGGCCTGCGCCCGGCCCAGCTGAAAGAGGTCAATCCGGCGCTGACCCGCTGGTCGACCTCGCCCAAGGGCCCCTATCGCCTGCTGGTACCGGTTGAATATGCCGATACCCTGGAGCTGGCCCTGGCCGACCTGCCGCAGAGCGAGCGCATCCGCACCCGCTCCTATCAGGTTACCAGTGGCGACACCCTCTCCCGCATCGCCCAGAATCACGGGGTGAGCGTGCAGCAGATCAAGCTGGCCAACAACCTGCGCAGCAACAACCTGCGCCGTGGTCAGACCCTGATGATCCCGACCAGCGGCAGCAAACCGGTGGTCAGCCAGAGCGTCCAGAGCAAGCCACAGCAGCTCGCCAGCCGTGGCAGCGGCAAGATCCAGTACAAGGTACGGGCCGGCGACAATCTGTGGAGCATCAGCCAGGCACACGGGGTGACCCATGACGAGCTGGCCAAGTGGAACGGTCTCAACGCCAAATCGGCCCTGAAACCGGGCATGAAGCTGGTGGTCTGGCCCAAGCAGGGCAAGGGTGGCAACAAGTCCATGGTCTATCAGGTGCGCCGCGGCGATTCCCTCTCCTCCATCGCAGCCCGCTTTCAGGTCGCCGTGATGGACGTGATGCGCTGGAATCAGCTGGGCAAGAGCGATTATCTCAAGCCGGGTCAGGAGCTGACCCTGTTCGTGAAGAACAACAGCTGATCGTTCATCACTTCATAAAAAATACCCCGCCTGATGCGGGGTATTTTTTTATCTGGAGCAGGCCGCCGTAGCGGCCAATCAACAGGCTTAGGGGGTGATGGCCTGGGCCGCGAAACGGGCCACGATGGGATTGTGATCCGAGGCATCGGTCGCCGGGCTGCTCACTTCCACCAGATCCAGATTGCGGTAATAGAGGTGATCGAGCGGCCGGCCAAACGCGGTCCGGCGCAGATCCGGCATCGGGATCGCCTCCTGCAGCCCCAGATCGCTTACCAGCCGCTTCAGCCAGAACTCCCGCTTGTCGCTCCAGGTATTGAAATCCCCGGCCAGAATGACGGGCCCCTGGTGACGATGAATGAGGGCGGTCAGATCGTTGATCTGCTCGCGAAAGGTCGCCATCCCCAGCTCGAAGTTGACCGCATGCAGGTTGACCACCAGCACACCGTCAGGATCCCCCTGCAACGGGTAGAGGCTGACCAGACCGGATTTGGGGATGCGCAGCAGCGGCTCGGGGGAGCGCACGCCGCACACGAACGCCTGCGGAGTCTTGGCGACCGTCATCACGCCGAAGGAGACGCCGCCCTGAGTAAAGGCTTGCAATTGCTGCCACTGGAAATCACCGGCCTTGAGCCACGCCAGCATCTCGGGGCGGGTCGCCGACTCCTGCAACAGCACCAGATCCTGGGCCTTGGCATACTCGTCCAGTCCCTCGCGCCAGTTTTTGCGCTGACCCTTGTAGAGATTCCAGACGGTAATGCCAAACTCGCGGGGCAAGGCGGTGGAGGCCAGCGCCACCAGCGGCGGCTTCTGGCAGCTGGCGCCGGGAATGATGCCCTGCGCCGTGACCAGGTGATCCTGATCCGGCACCTCGAAACAGCCGACCAGTCCCAACGTCAGCAGCGACGTACCCAGAATGCGATAACTATTTTTCATTGGCTAACAACCACCTGCCTCTGCATTGTGTCATGACCATCCCAAACGTCATCGCTGCCGACTAGGCTCATAACTCGTGTCCGGCCCGGCTCATCCAGAAGGAATTCAACGATGGCGAGACAGCACCAGTACCGCGTGACGTTTTATGATCAACAAGGAAATTGTCATCAAGTGGAGCTTTCCACCGTCTATCAGATCAGACGGGATCCCCAGTGCGATCTCTGCCTGTTCGACACCCAGCAGTGCGTCGGCTCGGAAGAGATGCTGGAACGCATGATACGGCAAAAAACCGGGTTTGAGCAGGAAATATCCATCATCAATGCCCGGCTTATCTGACCCGGATCAGACCGGTACCGGGCGGGATTTTCCCTGTTCGTCGATGGCGACATAGGTGAAGATCCCCTCGGTGACGCAGTAGCGCTGGGCTTCGTTTTCACGCAGTACCGGCTTGACCCACACCTCCAGTTTCAGCCGCATGGAACTGCGACCAATCTTCAGGCAGCGCCCGTAGCAGCACACCACGTCTCCCACCTTGACCGGGCTGTGAAAGGTCATGCCCTCGACGGATACGGTACAAATACGTCCTTTTGCCAGCTCCTTGGCCATGATGCCCCCACCTATATCCATCTGGGACATGATCCAGCCCCCGAAGATATCGCCATTGGGGTTGGTATCGGCTGGCATTGCCAGGGTTCTCAACAACAGTTCCCCATCGGGGTGACGTCTTGTATCTACCATCATTACCGCTCTCTCTATATGGATGGCGGCATGATAGGGGGCGAGCTCCCCCTTGGCAAACCTCAATTGCCCGTCAAACGGCAGGCCCGACCAAGGAGCGGAGCCGCCTGTGCCCCACCGCCATACTCACACATAGCACCGGGTAGTATGCTCAGTGCCCCCGAGCTGCCAGCTCGGCAAACCAGTGCGCCGGATCGGGCCAGCGGTAGACAAACCCGCGCTGCTCGCAGATGCGCAGCCCCTCGACGGGAGCAAACCGGCCGACCGGCTCGATGAAGATCGGGGCCGGCAGGCCCAGCTGGCGCGCGGCAAAGGGATAGAACTGCTCCCGGCGCGGGTGCACTGGCGCACTCAGGTTGTAGGCATCCCCATCCTTGCCCTGTTTCAGCAGCAGCAGGCAGGCGGCCACCACATCATCCAGATGCACCAGGTTCACCGCCTGGCCGCCCCCCTCCAGGGTCTTGCCCGCCAGGAAACGGCCGGGATGGCGCTCTGGCCCGTAGAGCCCGGCCGGGCGCAGCACCATGGAGCATGCAATGCCGGCCCCCATCGCCGCCTGCTCGGCGGCCAGCATCCGCATTCCGCGCTCGTGGGCAGGCATGGGGTGTTCATCCTCCCCCTGCCCCGGCGCCCAGACCGAGGTGGCGCTCACGAACAGCAACCGCTGCACGCCGGCCCCCTTAGCCAATTCAGCCACCCGCGCGATGGCGGTCGGATAATCCTCGACCTTGCTCGGCGGCACGCAGATCACCAGCTCGCGGCAGCGAAACGGCAGGACCGCCAGCCCGGAGCCCAGTTGCAGCGGCCAGGCCTTCACCCCCTCTGCTGTCAGCTGCGCGGCTTTTTCGGCCGAGCTGACCGTCACCGCCACCTGGCGGCCCTCGGCCTGCAGCGCCCGGGCCAGCGGCAGTCCCAGCCAGCCTGCCCCCACGATCCCGGTCTGGTATTCACGCTCTGTTGTCATGACAAAATCCTGGCAAAAAAAAACGGCCATCCATGATGACCGTCGAAAGTAACGAAGGAAATAGCTGGATTAACCAGTTACCTCCCACAGCGGGAAAATCGGGAGCGTAGGCTCCTAATTCGTGGGGCCTATGCTAGTGGCAGGCAGTCCAAAAAGCTTTGAAGCGGATCACAGTTGAAAAGGATTTCTGAAAACGCTTTCAATTTTTCTGCAAAATTCGGGAGCGACATTGGCCCGTTCAGGGCCAATGTCGACCACTCAGGCGACGGATTCCCGTCTCACCAACTCGGCCTCGAACTTGAGCTCCAGCCCCTCGGCCGGCTTGTGATCCAGCAGGCTCAGCGCCAGCTCGGCGGCCCGGCCGCCCATCTCCTCGATGGGGTAACGCACCGTGGTGAGCTTGGGATAGATGTAGCGGGCATAGGGAATGTCATCGAAGCCCACCACCGAAATCTGCTGCGGGATCTTGTAACCGCGCTCCAGCAGGCAAGAGATGGCCCCCGCCACCATGGCGTCGTTGAAGCCGAGCACGGCGGTAAACTCAACCCCCCGATCCAGCAGCTCGCCCATCGCCACGTAGCCACCGTTCTCGTCGGCAAAGGCGCGGCCGATGAGGGCAGGATCAAGAGCGATGCCGGCCCGCTGCAGGGCGTGGTGATACCCGGCCATCCGTTGCTGGCCATCGACGAACTCTTCATCGTCCGAGGTGACGAAGGCAATCTTGCGATGACCTGCATCCAGCAAGTGCTGGCAGGCGGTGGTGATGCCGGCCTGGTTGTCCAGCCAGACGCAGCGATCTTCGGCGCCCGGCACCTGGCGGTTGATGAAGACCACTGGGGTGCTACCCGCCACCAGCTCGCTCAGCTCCTCGTCGGGCAACGCCTTGCTGTGCAGGATCAGCGCATCGCACTGGCGCTGCAGCAGCGCCTGGATGGCGTGACGCTCGCGCACCTCGTCGTGATTGCCGGACATGACGATGGTGAACTTGTCCGCCTTGTCCACCACGCTCTCGATGCCGCGCATCATCTGGGCGAAGAAGGGGCCACCACACAGATCCCCCACCAGCACGCCGATGCAGTTGGAGCGCTTGCTGACCAGCGCCTGAGCAAAACTGTTGGGACGAAAATTCAGTTCCTTCATGGCCGCCAATACGGCCTCACGCTTTTCTGGTGCCACCTGCGCCGTGTTGTTGATGACTCGCGACACAGTTGAAATGGACACATTAGCCAACCGGGAAACGTCTTTAATCGTTGCCACTATCAATTCCTTTGTTGGGGAAGCCTGTCTGTGTTGAACGGGCGATTATAACGAACCTGCCAGACCAAGAGAGGGCGCCCGATCACCTGGCAGGTTTCCTTTTGTAACAAAACCTTATGGGATAATAACCATTTTGGGGAAGGAATGGGAATCCGGCTGCCGCCAGGGCGGCAGCCGTCTCAATAAGCGTGACTCAGCTCGCGCTCGGACATGAAGCGCAGTGGCTGCTGCAGCTTGTGCTGATAG
Source organism: Aeromonas sp. QDB20 (assembly GCF_027707805.1). Taxonomy (NCBI): domain Bacteria; kingdom Pseudomonadati; phylum Pseudomonadota; class Gammaproteobacteria; order Aeromonadales; family Aeromonadaceae; genus Aeromonas; species Aeromonas sp. QDB20. The sequence goes on from NZ_JAPCJC010000005.1 coordinate 172,815, forward strand.
ATGAGGTCGAACGACAGCACGTTCTGCACATAGTTGCGCGTCTCCTTGTAGGGAATGCTCTCGACCCAGACATCCATCGGCTTGTCCGCACTCTGATCGCGCCAGCGTTTGACCCGGCCGGGGCCGGCGTTGTAGGCCGCCGCCGCCAGGATCCGGTTGCCGTCATACACATCCAGCAGCCGCTTGAGATAGGCGCTGCCAAGGCGGATGTTCATGGCGGGATCAAACAGCTGCTGCTCGTTGCGATAGGGCACCCCCAGCTTGCTGGCCGTCTCCTTGGCGGTAGTCGGCATCAGCTGCATCAGCCCTCTCGCCCCCACCGGCGACTGCGCCAGCGGGTAGAGGGCGCTCTCCTGGCGGGAGATGGCGTAGAGCAGACTGGTGTTCATGGTTCGCTCCTGCGCCATCTGGGAGAAGGTGTGCTTGAGCGGCAGCGGGAAGCGCAAGTCGAGGGCATCCCAGGCCTCGGCCCGGATGCTGGCCAGAATGGCCAACTCGTGCCAGCCCTGATTGAGGGCGATGTGACCAAACTCGAGGCGCTGGGCCACCGGGTTGCGATCCATGTTGTGGATCCACTCCGCCCGCGCCGCCGTGATCTCGTTCATGTCGAGCAACTCGCGCACCCGCAGCAGGAAGGGCCAGCGGCGACTGGCGGTGCGCCAGTCCGGCACCTTGTGCGCCACGCTCTGGTTCTTCATCCGATAGGGCACGCCGGTGCGCTGCGCCGCCATGAAGCCGTAGAAGCCGCGCAGATTGGCGGTCTCCAGATAGAGATCCCGCGCCGGCTTCTGCTGGCCCTGCACTTCCAGCGAGCGCGCCAGCCAGTAGCGCCAGCGATCTTCCTTCTGCAGGCCCATGGGCATGCGCTTGACCCAACCGGAGAGCCCTTTCCAGTCCTGCTCCCAGATAGCGAGCCTAGCCCGCAGCTCCAGCAGATCCGGGTCGGCCTGGCGCACTACCGTTGCATCCAGCCAGCTGCGCTGGGCGGTGGAGCGATCCAGCAGCAGCCGTCTGGCCACCGCCCGTTCCACCGGTTTGAGCTCGGCCGCGCTCAGTGCAAAACGCGAGCGCAGATAGCCGAGCTGCCCCAACACCGCCTCCGGCTGCTGGTTGGCATAGCGGGCCAGTCCCAGCAGCAGCAACTTCCGGGAAGGGGCTGCGTTAGTGAAATAGGTCGTGTTCATCGCCTTGGCGGGCTGCTCGAACAGGGTGATCATCTGATCCCCATAGGCCTTCATGCCGCTACCGAGCTGGGCGCCGAGGTGGCGGATGAGATTAGGGTTCTCCGCCTCGAAGGCCAAGGTCATGCGGGTCCAGATCTTCTCCTGGGTGCGCAAGCCCGCCTGCTGCCAGAGCTGGAACAGGGGATCGCAGGCATCGGGACGGGACTGCCCGCTCAGCCAGAGCTTGCCCGCCTCCTGCAGCGCCTGGCTCTGCTGACCGGTGTAGTAGCGCGCCTGATAGTGCATGCAGAGCAGATCGGTGGAGTTCGGCTTGGCCGGGTAGAAGCGCAGGAACTGGGACCACTGCTGGCTCTGGGCCAGATAGGTGAGGTAGCTGCGCTCCAGCCGGTTGGACTGGGGGGTATCGCCGTGCTCGCGGATGAAGCGGGTCACGTCGCCATAGTCCGCGGCCCCGGGCCGGAAGGCCAGCTGGTAGTAGTCGAGATAGGGCAGCAGCGGATAATGGGTCAAACGGGCACGAATTTGCTGAAAACGGGCCTGATCGTCGGCCCGCACCGCGTCATAAGCCTGGCGATAGAGAGATTGTTCCAGGGTCTGCGCCGCCACCTGCGTCAGCAGCCCCGGCACGCACAGCGCCGATAAAATGATTCCCTGCACGGCTTTCACGAGAGACGTCTCCATTGAGAGGCAATGCCACCGCCCGTTGGCGGTGGTGTCATATTCCCTCATTCTACCCGTTAACCTCGGGGGCTACAGCTCGCCGGCGAGACTATTTTTACTCGCCGCTGGCGAGGCTTTCACTGCGGGCGAGGCGCCGCACGTAGCGCTCCAGGTAGGTCACCGGCAGTGGCTTGGAGGCCAGGTAGCCCTGGTAGAAGTGGCAGCCCTGGGCCTGCAGAAACTCCAGCTGCTGGCGCGACTCCACCCCCTCCGCCGTCACGTTGAATCCCATGTGACGCGCCATGGCGATCACCGCCTCGACGATGGCCATGTTGTCGCCATCGCGTGGTATGTCCTGGATGAAGGAGCGGTCGATCTTGAGCTCGTCCGCCGGCAGCCGCTTGAGGTAGCTCAGGGAGGAGTAACCGGCGCCAAAATCGTCGATGGCAAAGCTGATGCCGAGCGCCTTGAGCTCGCTCATCTTGCTGATGGTGTCTTCTGCGTGGCCCAGCACCACGGATTCGGTGATCTCCAGATTCAGGCTGGCGGGATCCATGCCGGTGGAGGCCAGCACGTCGTGGATCCGGTCGACAAAATCGGCGGCGTGAAACTGCTTGGCACTGACGTTGACCGACAGCTGCGGGATGTGGATGCCATTCTCCTCCCAGCGTACGTACTGGGCGCAGGCCTCGTACAGTACCCAGTTGCCGATGTCGACGATAAGGTCCGTCTCCTCGGCGATGGGGATGAACTCGGCAGGCGACACCAGCGCCCGACCGGGCGGCTGCCAGCGGATCAGCGCCTCGACGCCGATGATGTCTCCCCCCTCCACCATGTGCTGGGGCTGGTAGTAGAGGGTCAGCTCCTGCTGGTTGAGGGCGCTGCGCAGCTCGTTGTGGATGAGCAGCCGGCGATCCGCCTGCAGCTGCATGGAGGCGTCGAAGAAGCGCCGGGTCTTGCGACCGGCCGACTTGGCCTGATACATGGCGGTGTCCGCCTGCTTGAGCAGATCGTCCACCCCCTGCTCCCGGCCGGGGAAGAGGGTGATGCCGACGCTGGCGCCGATGTGCAGCACCTGACCGGCGTGGTTGTAGGGGGCTGCAATCTCGCTGATGAGCCGCTCTGCGATAAGGTCGGCCTGCATCTCCGCCTGGGGGGGACTGGCCGAGAGGGAGGGCAGCAACAGTACGAACTCGTCGCCACCAAGGCGCGCCAGACAATCCCCCTGGCGTACCAGCCGCTTGAGCCGGCTGGCCACCTCCTTGAGCAGCCAGTCGCCGGTGGCGTGGCCGAGGGAGTCGTTGATGGTCTTGAAGTGGTCGAGATCGATGAACAGCAGGGCGCCGATCAGATAGTCGCGGCTCGCCTCGCCAAAGGCGTGGGCCAGGGTCTCGTGCAGTTGGCGGCGGTTGGGCAGGCCGGTCAACTCGTCGTAGTAGGCGAGATCCTGAATGCGGCGCTCCGCCTCCTTGCGCTCGGAAATATCCTCGAAGCAGATGACGAAGTGGCTGATCGCCCCCCTGTCATCCTGCACCGGGGTGACGATTTCCCACTGAGGATAGGGATAGCCATCCGCGTGCAGGCGCTGGGTCTCCCCCTGCCAGCGGCTCAGGCTGCCGAGCTCGTAGCCAAGCCCCCCCAGCCCGCACCAGAGATCGTTTCCAAGGTGCAAACCGATCACCCGCTGGCTGTCAAAGCCGGTGATCTGGCTGAAGGCGTGGTTGACCCGCAGGATCTTGAAGTCGGGGTCGGTGATGATGATCCCTTCGTGGGTTTCGAAGGCCACCGCCGAGAGGCGCAGCTGGGCATCGCTCTGCAGCCGCTCCAGCTCCGCCACCATGCGCATGGAGAAGGTGGTCAGCACCGAGCCCAGATTGGGGATCGCGCTCTGATCGGAGAAGAGCAGCGCCAGGTGCCCCAGCAGCTGGCCGTTGCGATCGCACAGGGGCAGGCCGTAGTAGCCCTGCCCTGCCTTGAAGCCGGCGCAGTGCAGATGCTCGGCGGTGAGCGGCAGAATGCAGGTCTCGCCGCGCTGATAGACCTGCTGGCACGGCATGCCCGCCAGCTCGTACTCCTTGAGGTCGATGCCGTGACAGGCCAGCACCTTGAGCCGCTCGCTGCCGGTGCGCTCCGCCAGCCAGACCGCATCCGCCACCAGAATGTGGGCAAGCTGGCTGACCAGGGTATTGAAGAAATCGAGCCCGGTACGGGCGGAGAGCGCCTGGGCCAGCTGGGTCAGCAGAGGGTCTTGCAGCAGTGGCAGTTGCTGGGAGAGATCGGCAGGCAACTGGGTGCTGCGGGTGGTGTCGAGCGGCGCAATCCAGCCACAGCACATCTGCTGGGCCGGTACGTACTGGCCGCTCCAGAGCACGTGACGCACCTCGCCGTTCTCGTCGCCGAGGTGGCCGATGAACTGGGCCGGTTGCTGGGAGTGATAGAGTCTGGCGAGAAAGTCGGCAAAGCCGGCCTCGTCATCTGCCGCCAGTTGCCCGAACCAGGGGTGAGGCCCCTCCCCTTGCCAGAGCTGGTAGGAGGCATGATCGGACAGGCTCCACTGGGCATGTTGCCGATCATAAAACCACATCATCTGAGTGGCTTGCTGTTTCATGTACTACTCCAACACCACAACAACCACGTTCAAGTCCCTGACGACTCGATAGCGCCCACATTCTCAGCGCGCACGTCGGCAAGGGCGGTGCGGGGGGAAGTGCGAAAGATGCGAGACTAAGCGGTGAAAACCGGACATGAGGTCGACATGCGGCGCTGCCACGAAGGGACAGAAACGATCCAAGTTTCCCCATACTGCCTGCCTGTTTCGTCGAGCTCAAGTGCTTTTTGGTGCAGAACGGGAAAAGATCACAATTTCCCCCTCCCCTTCGCAGCAAGACGCCATTTAGTGATGCAGATCACATTTTAATGTTCAGCCATGAGTAATCTGAAGGTGAAGACACAAGCAATACGACCCGAAGGGGGCCAATATGAAAATCGAAATTACCAGCAAAATCATCGAGATCACCCCGGCTATCCGCGAGCGCATTGAATCCCGCTTTGACAAGCTCGAACGTCTTCAGGTGCCTCTTATCACACCCCATGTGATTGTCTCCAAAGAGCGTCTGATGTTTATCGTTGAAGCCACTGCTGGCATCCCCAACGGCAAACTGTTTGCCCAGGCAGAACATGAGGACTTGTACGCCGCCATCACCGAACTGGGGCAAAAACTGGAGCGTCAGATCAACCGCCACACCGAGAAACCCATCGCCCGTCGCGCCGCTGCGGCCGGCAAGGAAGTCCCGCTGCCGGACGAAGCCGACGCCTGATCCAAGGCACGACACATCCATCACACAAAAGGCGGGGTCTCCCCGCCTTTTTGCTGCCTGACGCCTTGGGCACACCCTCAGCTGAGCCAGTGCAGGCCGGCATCCACCCCCTCCTTGAGCGCATCTAGCACGGGCAGCATCAGCAAGGGATCCTCGCGTCTGGGCTGATCCGCCAGCTTGCCTCGCCAGCGTTCGCGCCCAAGCGGCGAGAGGTTGTCATAGACGGCGGGCTCCAGCGCAGGCGGGGTACCGAGCAGCGGCGGCGAACGCAGCGCCAGCCAGAGCCGCACATCCACCATGGAGCCCCCCTGCTGCAGCCGTTCGTTGAGCACGCTTGCCTCGGCATCATCCTCGCTCCCCTGCAATGGGGTAGCCGCTGGCAGCTCAAAGCGGCTGCGCCAGACCCGACTCTCTGCCTTTGCTGGCTGCCTGGGATCAAACCAGGGCTGCTCTTCCACCGCATCGGTCAGCAGGGCCAGATGCAGACGAAAGTCCGCCCTGTCTCCGTGCTGGAGATCCTGGTTGAGACGTTGCCCGAGCTGGGCTTCGTCCACCAGCCATTGCTCACGAACTGCGCTGGGTAGCATGGGATAACTCTTGGAAACGGTGGTTTCATCCTTTATCGGCCGTAAATCCGATCCTTTGAGCAGGAAAAATCCCGCCGAGGGGTTCACAACCGCAGAAGATCTGTTAGTATGCGCCTCGCACTTGTGGAGGGGTTCCCGAGTGGCCAAAGGGATCAGACTGTAAATCTGACGGCTCTGCCTTCGAAGGTTCGAATCCTTCTCCCTCCACCATTTCAAGTGCCGTCACGCCCCAGGTTGTGATGCAAAATCAGCAATGCCCCGTGGAGGGGTTCCCGAGCGGCCAAAGGGATCAGACTGTAAATCTGACGGCTCTGCCTTCGAAGGTTCGAATCCTTCTCCCTCCACCATCTATTCAAGAAAACCCGGCCTCGCGCCGGGTTTTCGCTTTTCAGCGTCCCACCACATTCATCGGCACCTTCAACGCCCCCATAAAAACGGGAGGCCTGCGCCTCCCGTTTTTGTCTCTTGCCGCCCGTTACAGGGTGAAGCGATAGAAGATATCCACCGCCTGGGCCACCCCGCTCATGGCCTGCAGATAGAGCCTTGGCATCAGTTCGTAGCGCAGCTTGAACTCGGCGATGGGGCTGAACACCCCGACCCCGTACTGGAACTGCAGTCCAGGCAGCAGGTAGGCCGACAGGGTCACCTGGGTGTTCTCACCACTGCCGGCGGTGTCGAGGGCCACGTCGCTCATGCCGAGGGATTCCCCCAGACTGGAGACCACGCCGTTGGCCTGGCTGACTGCGCCCGCCACCAGCAGGCCGTTGAAACCGCCATCCTCGCCGCTGGTCTGCAGCCCCTTGCCGCGCAGCAAGTAGGAGAGCTGCTCGGACTGGGCCATCTGCGGCTCCGAGTAGACGGTGATCTTGGGCTTGCTGGCCGGCCCGGTCACCCGCACCCCCACCGTCACCTTGTCCTCTATGGTATCGGGATCCCGATACGCCTCTATGTTGAGGTAGGGCTGATCGAGGGGGCCGGAGAAGAGGATGCGGCCATCCTTGATGATGAGGTTCTGGCCATAGGCCTTGAAGCGCCCATCGTTGAGCACCAGCTGACCATTGCCCGCCAGCGGCCGCGAGGGATCCTGGCGAATGTTGATGCTGCCCCCCACCTTGGTCTTGAGTCCCATCGCCTCCAGCCGCACGTCATCACCCAGCCGGATGGCCAGCTTGATCTCCATCGGCAGCGGCGCGGCCTTGGGCACCGGCGGCAGATCGTCGTAGACCACGGTCACGTCATCCGACACCGCCACCGCGCTCTCGGGCAGACTCTTGACCAGGATCCGCGCCCAGGGGATATCCACCTGGCCGGTGATCCGGGTCTCCTCTCCCAGCGAGATGGCGATGTCCGGGGAGACCCGCACCCGGCCCATGCCAGGATACTGGGCCTCCAGCTCCTTGCCTTCGATGGTGAGGCTACCGGTAACTGGCAGCTGCGCCCAGCTCAGCCAGCCCCCCAGCGCCAGCGGGCCCTTGCCCACCAGCATGGTGCCGTCCAGCTCGGCCCGGTTGCCTTCAATCTTGAGGCGGGTCACCAGCTTGGAGAGGGTCACCATGTCGGAGTGGGTCTGTACTTCCCCATCCAGCAGATTGAGCTGACCAAACAGCAGCGGCGAGGCCAGAGTGCCATCGAAGCGGGCATCGGCCGAGATGACCCCTTGCAGTGAGCGCACCTCGGGGATGAGCGGGGCGAAGGTGGTCAGCTTGAGGTCGTCAAACTTGAGCTGGCCGGAGAGATTGCCGCGACCGGATGGCTCCCGGATATAGAGCTTGGTATCGATGTTGCCGATCTGCCCGGAGGCAAAGTCGAGCCGGATGGCCGCCTGCTGGCGCTCGAAGTCCACCCCGAGCTCGAGGCGCTGATAGTCGGTCTTGAGTTCGTCGGCCACGAAGGTGCCCGGCGTGGTGCGCACGGTGGCGTGCAGGGTCGGCTGATTGCCGCGCCAGCTGGCCCGCCCGTCGGCGGAGAGCACCGCCTGCCAGCGGAAGTTGTCCGGCAGCCAGGGCCGCAGGCGCTTGAGGTCGAACTGGTTGAGGGCAAACTCCAGGCTGCCCTGCTGGGCCGATACCTGACTGCCCTTGACGCAGAGGCTGGCCCCTTGGGAGCCGAGGCAGAGATCCCCCATGGTCAGCCGCTGCCGCGGCAGATCCACATCCAGATCCCAGGGTGCGCTCAGCTCCCAGCGCCGCAGCGGCGTCTTCAACTTGAGCTCGCCGAGGGCGCCGCGCCAGCGATCCCCGCGCAGGCCGCCGCTCAGCTTGAGGTTGGCCGCCACCGGGTCGCCCTTCATGGTGAGCGACAGGGCGTGCTGGTTGAGATCGCCGCTCAGGTTGAGCGCCAGCTGGCTGAGGCTGGTCGTCCCCTGCACCAGGCTGGCCACCGTCAGGGCCACCTCCCCTGCCGGCTTGTCGCCGACCAGGGCATTGCCCTTGATGGCGATCCCCTTCAGATCGGTGCCGGCATAATAGAGGCGGCTGGCGGCCAGATCTGTGGTAACCCGCGGCGCCTGCTGATTGCCGGTCAGCCGCACCTGCCCCTTGATGTCCCCCTTGAGCCCGGGGTAGAGCCCGGCCAGGTTGGGGGCGTCGAGATCCGCATCCAGCTTCCACGCCTGCTGGCTCAGGCTGCCCTTGGCCTGCAGCTGGTTGGGGCCGCTTTGCAGCGCCAGCGCCTGGATGGTCCACTCCATCTTGTCGTTGCCGCTCGCGCTGCCCTTGATGGCCAGCGGATACTGGTTGAGCTTGCCGTCCACCTTCAGCTCGGGCAGTTGCAGTTGCCAGTGACCTGCCTCATCGAGCTCGAAGCGGCTGACAATCTTGCCCGCCAGCGCCCCCTTGAGATCGGGCACCAGCTCGGCCGGGTTGATCCCCTTGAACTCCGTGGTGCCCTGCCAGCGTACCCCCTTGTCCCAAGCGAGCTTGCCGTCCAGCTTGAGCTCCCCCTTGAGGGCGTTGAGCAGCAGGTTTATCTGGTTCAGCTGCGTCAGATCCCCCTTGCCGGTCAGCGCCAGCTTGAAGGGGGGCACGTCCGTGCCCTTGCCGGCGGTATTCAAGGCAAACTGGTAGCCGGAGAGCTTGCCCTTGGCGCTCAGCGTACCCTTCTCCAGCCGGTAGCTGGGCTCGTCTTTGGCAGGCTTGTGCAGCGGCCAGCCCAGGCTCTTCCACTCCAGCCCCGCATCAAACGGCAAGTCGGGGTCGAGGGCAGCCAGAGAGCCCTTGAGGTTGGCGGCTACCGGCCCCTTGGCCTGCAGCGCCAGTGCTAGCTTGCCCACCGAACCGCCGAGGGTCAGGCTGGCCTGTTGCCCCTGCAGTTCGCCATCCAGCAGCCCCTTGCGGGCCTTGGCATCCAGGGTCAGGGCGAGCGGGTAATCCTCTTTGAGCTGGATCTTGCCCTTGAGCGCCAGATCCGCCATGGCGTGGCGCAAGGAGAGCTCGCGCAGCGCGATGTCGCTCCCCTCGGCGCTGGCCGACAGCAGCAGCTTGTCGAGCCCTTCAATCAATTCACCTTGCTGATAGCGAAACGCCGTGACCTGCAAGCCTTCCAGCTGGATGGGGAAAGGCAGCCGGATGGCGGGCAGCGCGATAGGCTCCGCCGGCTTGGGCGGTTGCGCCTTGCCCGCATTTGCCGCTTTGTTCCCGTTGCCGGCAGCCTTGGCCACGTTTTGCGGGTTGGGGGCCGCCTTGACGCCAGCCGGTTTGGCAGTCTCGGCCAGGGTCACCTTGAGGCCGTCCAGCACCGGCCCCTGCACGATCAGCCCCTTGCGGCTGAGGGTGGCGCCGATGTCGAGGGACTTGAGGCTCACTCCCACCCCAGGCACTGTCACATCGAGATCCGCCACCGTCAGACTGTCGACCTGGATTTTCAGCGGCAGCGGGTGCCAGACGAAGGGTTCCGACGGCTCTTCCGGGGCCGGCTCCGAGTCGGCCACCTTGACCACCGGGTGGGTAACGTTAAGGGATTTGATCCAGAGCTTGCCCTGCAGCAGCTTGCCCAGATCCCAGTCCAGCACGGCGCGATCCACCGTGACGTCCACCAGCTCGTCCTGCCAGCCGACCCCTTCCAGGGTCCAGCCGTAGCCGAGCTGGCCCGCCACCAGCTCCCCCTTGAGGGAGGGAAGAGCAGCCCTAGCCTGCTGCCACAGCCACTTGTTGCCCTGATGGGTGAAGCCCAGCAGGCTGACGCCGATGAGCAGCAGGAAGATGAGCCCCATCAGCCACAGAAAGATACGTTTTACCCAGATCACAATGCAGACCCCCGCGAAAGATGCAGCCGCAGCGGCCGGTCAGAAGAACATAAGAGAAGAGAGGTGGAGCAGGGCCGGATCATAGTTCAGGCCCCAGCGCGAAGTGGAGCCGCAGCGGCTTCTCATCTTCGGAAATGCCCACCGCCAGATCGAGCCTGACCTGGCCGATGGGGGTCACCCAGCGCACACCGACCCCGGTGCCTATCTTCCAGGCCTCACTGTAGTCGACCGTGGCGGTACCGCTGTCGACGAACAGGGCTCCCAGCCACTTGTCGCTGAAGCGGTAGTTGTACTCGGCGCTGGCGACGCTCACGTAGCGGCCCCCCAGCAGCTTGCCGTCGCTGCCCCGCGGCGAGATGGTCTCGTAGCCGTAGCCCCGCACCGTCTGGTCACCACCGGTAAAGAAGCGCAGGGAGGGCGGCACCAGCGAGAAGCTGTCCCCTATGATGGCCCCCTGTTCGGCCCGCAGCAGGAAGCGGTGATCCTCCCCCAGGGTGCGCAGCCACTTGCTGCGCCCCCACACCCGCACAAAGCTGATGTCGGAGCCCCAGTAGGGGTCGGAGAACTCCAGGGTGAGCTGCTGGCGATCGCCCCAGTCGGGCACCAGACCGCCGCGCACCCGCAGCCGCGACCAGGAGACGCCGGGGATCAACAGCAAGCTGTTGCCCTCGTCAGCACCCTGGGTATAGACCTCGTTTTCCAGCCGGATGAACACGTCCCGGTCCCAGCTCTCCGGCCGCCGCTTCCAGCGGTGCACGCTGAAGGTGGTCAGATCGGAGCGGGTATCGTTGTTGTCCTTGTACTGATAGCCGGCCTGCAGCGAGTAGTAGTCCCGCAGCGGGTTGCCCACCGGGATCTGATAGTCGAAGCTGAGCTCCGCCTCGGGCTGGGATACCTTGGCGGTGGCGTTGAGCCGGTGGCCGTAGCGGTTGACCCAGGGCTTCTCCCAGGTGGCACTCATGCGCGGCCCCACGTCGGTGGCATAGCCGATACCCGTTTCAATCTCGTGATCGACCCGGTTGGAGAGAGTCACCTGCACCGGCACCCGGTTATGCTCGGCCTGGCTGATGAGGGGCTTGATGTCCACCTGCTTGAACAGCTTGGTGGAGGAGACATCCTGCGACATCTCCGCCAGCCGGATCGCCAGATAGGGGTCGCCGCTCTTGATGTTGATGAGGGGACGGATGAGGCGCAGCGCCTCCGGCGTTGCGTCGTAGCGGATCTCGCCGAAGTGGTAACGCGGGCCGGAGCGAAACAGGATGTAGATCTCGGCGGTGCCCTGATCCGGGAACACCTTGACCTGGCTCTTGCTGATCTTGGCGTCGAAGTAGCCGCGGGCCAGCCCCAGGCTGCCCAGATCCGCCTTGATGGATTCGTATTTGCCGTGGTTGAGGGGATCCCCCTCTTTCAGGGGCAGCTTGTCCAACAGCTCGCTGTAGAGCTCGTCGCTGCCGGCATCCCCTTCCAGCAGGATGTCGAGGCGGGAGATCATGACCGGCTTGCCGGGATCCACCTCAATGATCACTTTAGAGGGGGTTTTCTTGTCCCGGCTCAGGGTGATCTTGGGCTGGTAGTAGCCATAGACCTGCAGCGCCTTTTGCACGCTCTCGGTGATCTTGGGGCGGGCCGGACGGTACTGGCGCTCCTGATAGACCGGCAGAGCATTGAGGTAGGCCTCGACGTTGTCCTTGTTCTCCCCTTTCAATCCCTTGATCTGATAGGTGAGTTTGGCCGCCATGGCGGGCGTGACGAACAGCAGCAGACAGAGGCTCAGTCCCAGCGCGCGAAGCCCACGACGAAAAGCCCGTGCGGGCGGTGAGATCCCTGCAGGCAGGGGCGGATTGCATCCTGTCAAACGTCAATTTCCCCGAAGAACATGATTAAAATAATGCGATATTCAGAACGAATATGAGGCTCACTCGATCGCAAGCGCGCCTCATCCTAGCATATCCCCGGCTCGACATCAGAGCGGGTTGACCGCGAATTTCGCCATATTATTGAAGCCTTTGCCCGCGCGGGCCGCCCATTTTTCAGGCATTCCCCCGCAGACTTATGCCACTATGGGCCCAAAAGGGCAATCCATGACCCTCAGGGCCTGGCCAGATGGCCCCTGCCGGCCAATCCGGCCCGACGGCGCAATCTCCCCGATTTCCCGATGGGCGCGACACCAACTGTCGGCAACGGGTCAAGATAGCAGCGACGCCCCCTCCCCAAGCGGCACAGCCAGGCCCCTGGCCGACACTGGGCCGGTACTCGGCCATCTCACTCCCCCCTCCGCGGGACTGCGGATTTTATCTTGCCGGATCAAACAGTTGCCGTCACACAATCAAAGCCTCGTTCAACCCAATCGATTTATCCCGCTGCCCCCCTGCTCACTTCTCGCCCACACTGGAGCCATTGGATCAGACCCCTGCCCCACCAGAGGAGACACAGCATGCACGCACGCAGCGAACAGATGGCGGACTACATCGCCGATAGACTCGAATTCATCACCTTTCTCGCCTGTTGCAGCGCCCTGCTGGCCCTGCTGACCGGCATGAACGGCCAGCAGGCGCTGGCCTTCACCGCGCTGAACCTGCCGTTCGGGCTCGCCATCCTGCTGGGCATGGCCATGCTGGCACCGCTGCCGACCCACTGGCGCCTGCCGGGCATCACCTTGCTGCTGGCGGGCAGCGCCCTGGCGACCCTGCAACTGGGGGGCAACTGGCTCAATCCGCTGGCCATCTGGAGCCTGCATGCCCTGCTTGGGCTGGAGATCCTCTGGCAGGCGCGCCCCAGAACCCGGCTCGGGGCCCGCGCCCGTAGCTGATATGCCGATGACGGCTGACGCGCGGCAGGAATTGGAGTACTCTTTGCGCCCCCGATTTGCCCGCTACCGAGGAGCACCCCGATGAAAAAAGCCTGTGCCCAGCACATCCTGGTCAAGACCGAGAAAGAGTGTCTGGAGATCAAGGAGAAGATTGCCAAGGGAGCCGACTTCGGCCAGATGGCCAAGCGCTTCTCTACCTGCGCCTCCAGCAAGCGCTTCGGCGATCTGGGGGAGTTTTCGAAAGGGGACATGGTCAAGTCGTTTGACGATGCCGTGTTCAAGGGCGAGCTGCTGACGGTGCTCGGCCCGGTGCGCACCAAGTTCGGCTTCCACCTTATCAAGGTGCTCTACCGCAGCTGAGTTCAGGGCCCGGTTCAGGGTTCTGGGTTCAGCTCCACCGGCCAGCCGCCGCAGCGGCGGGCATAGAAGCCGAAACGCCAGGGGTGGCGCGCCGCCCAGTCCTCCATCTCCGGCGCCGGGGTGAACCGGCTCTGCGGCCAGAGCGCAACCCGGCTCGGCCGCCCGTGCAGGGCCTGCCAGCGTGTCAGGCTCACCTGGGCCAAGCGCCACTGATAGTCATCCTTCGGCAGCAGGGCCGGCGCAAATGCCAGCCCCCGGTTGCAATACTGGCCGTCGCCATCGTTCCCATCCACCAGCTGCCAGAAGACGTTGAGCAGATCCCCATACCCCACCTTGACCGGGTCATAGTCGATGCGCACCGCCTGGCGCTGCGGTGGCACTTCCCGCCAGCTCGACCCCGTCGTCACCCGCTGAATCACATAGCCCGGCTCCACCCGGCTGACCCCGGGCAGGGTCTCGTAGACGGCCTCGGCGCGCCACATGTCCCCCGCCGCCAGCACGGCGCTGTCCGCCCACAGCGGAACGCTTGGGAAAAGCAACAGGATTGAGATAAATTTACTAACGTTATCAGTCAATTAAGTTTATCCTTCTGGGCACTTGTTCATCATAACCAGGGGATCCCCGTTATGCCCAGTTATTTGTGGTGGCCACTGCTGGCCTGGTTGCTGCCGCTCGCCGGCGCCCTCGGCAGCCGTGTTCACCTCTGGCCCTGGTGGCTGGGATTCGCCCTCTGCCTGCTCGGGACCCTCGTCTCCCTCGTCTTGCTGGTTCGCCTGCCCTGGTCTCGCAGCCGCTGCGCCAACGGCTGGGGCGCCGTCCCCCTGCTGTTGCCCCTGGCCTTCGTGGTGCAGGCGCTGCGCACGCCGCTGGTCAACGACGTGAGCACGGATCCCAGCAACCCGCCCCAGCTGCGCTGGGCAGCCGAACTCAGAACGGCGCAGGATCTGCCCATTAATCCGGCTCCTTTGAAAGCATTTGAGGGGAAACCCGGTCCTCTCTTTACCAGCGCCCCCCCGGCCGAGGTGATCACCGAGGCCCACGCCCTGATGGAGCAGCTCGGCTGGCGGGTGCGACCAAGCCCACAAGGGCTCGAGGCGGTGGTCACCACCGGCTGGTTCGGTTTTCAGGATGACGTGGCGCTGCGGGTCTTTGCCGGGCCCAGCGAAACCCGCATCGACATGCGCTCCGCCTCCCGCCAGGGACGCAGCGACTTGGGCACCAACCGGGCCCGTATAGAGGAGTTTCTGATCCGCCTCAACGAGCGGCTGGGTCAGGCCTACAAACCCAATTTGAAGCAATAAGAAGGTCATCCATGCGCGTCGAGGTCAAGCCCGATCGGGAATATGCTTGGTTCATCCGCCCCTTTTTCTGGCTGCAAAAACGCAACTACGGCCAGGTGCTCATTCCGGGCAAGTGCTGGGGCCGCTCGCCGCGCCTGTTTGCCGCCGTCGCCACCCTCTATGGCGTCATCAACCGCAAGCGCTCCCCCATCGACCCCGTGCTGCGCTCCCTGGTAACGGTGCGGGTCTCCCAGCTCAACTGGTGCCGCTTTTGCGTCGACATCAACGCCATGACCCTGGTAAAAAGAGCCGGCTCCAGCGAGAAGGTGGAGGCGCTCGCCAACTGGCGCGAAAGCCCGCTGTTCGATGAGCGAGAAAAAGCCGTACTCGACTACACAGAGGCGATGACGGGCCTCGATGGGGTCAGCGACGAGCAGGCCGCCCGCCTCAAGCCCTGGTTCGATGACGACGCCATGGTGGAGCTGACCGGCCTCATCGCCTTCCAGAACATGTCGGCCAAGTTCAACGCCGCCCTCGATATCGCCCCGCAGGGCTTCTGCCAGCTGCCGGTGCAACCCGAGCGCCCGGCCCAGCCGAACAGCAAGGACGCCTGATGAGAGGCTCCCGCCTGCTGCTGGTGCTGGTCATGGGCTGCCTCATCGGCGCCTTCTTCGCCTTCGACCTGGGCCACTACCTGAGCCTGCCCCAGCTGCAGGCCCGTCAGGCCGAGCTGGCCGCCCTGGTCGAGCGCCATTTTGGCGCCGCCGCCCTGCTGTTCGTCGTCGTCTATGTGGTGAGCACCGCCCTCTCCCTGCCTGGCGCCAGCCTGCTCACCTTGGCTGGCAGCGCCGTGTTCGGCGTTGCCTGGGGGCTCTTGCTGGTCTCCTTTGCCAGCAGCATTGGCGCGACCCTGGCCTTTCTCAGCGCCCGCTTTTTGCTGCGCGACTGGGTCGAGCGGCGCTTTGGCGACAAGCTGGCCAGCTTGCAGGCCGGCATGAAGCAGGAAGGAGCGCTTTATCTGCTGAGCCTGCGCCTCATCCCCATCTTCCCCTTCTTTCTGGTCAACCTGCTGATGGGGCTCACCCCCATCAGAGTCAGCACCTACTACTGGGTGAGCCAGCTCGGCATGCTGCCCGGCACCTTCGTCTACGTGCTGGCGGGCAGCGAGCTCGCCAACCTCACCAGCACCGGCAATATCCTCTCCCCCGGCCTGATGGTGGCGCTGACCCTGCTCGGGCTGATGCCGATGCTGCTCAAGGGGCTGCAGCGGCGCCTCGCCCTGCATCGGCTGCACGCCCCCTACCGCAAGCCGACGCACTATGACTACAACCTGCTGGTGATTGGCGCCGGGGCCGGCGGTCTGGTCACCAGCTATATCGCCGCGGCGGTGAAGGCCAAGGTGGCCCTCATCGAGAAGCACAAGATGGGGGGCGATTGCCTCAACAGCGGCTGCGTCCCCTCCAAGGCGCTGATCCGAAGCGCCCGCTTTGCCGCCGAGCAGCGCCGGGCCAGTGAACTGGGCTTTGGCCCAAGCCAGACCAGCGCCGATTTCGCCGCCGTGATGGAACGGGTCGCCCGCGTCATCACGGAGGTTGAACCCCACGACTCCATCGAGCGCTATCAGGGGCTGGGGGTGGAGTGTATCCAGGGGGAGGCAAGGCTGGTCTCTCCCTGGGAGGTGGAGGTGAACGGTCAGCGCCTTGCCAGCCGCCATATCGTGCTCGCCACCGGCGCCCGGCCGCTGGTGCCCGAGCTGCCGGGGCTGGATCAGGTGCCTTGGCTCACCTCCGACACCCTCTGGCAACTGCGCAGCGCGCCACGCCAGCTGCTGGTGCTGGGCGGCGGCCCCATCGGCTGCGAGCTGGCCCAGAGCTTCGCCCTGCTTGGGGTGCCCGTCACCCTGGTAGAACTCTCGGATCAGCTGCTGCCCCGTGAAGAGCGGGAGGTGGCCGAACTGCTGGCGGAGCAGCTGGCCCGCGATGGCGTGCGGGTACTCACCGGCTGGCGCGCCGAGCGAGCCGACTATCTGCCAGCGGCCGCGGATCTCCCCATCCGGCTGCAACTGCGGCGGGGCGACGAGACGCAAACCGTTGCAGGGGATCAGCTGCTGCTGGCGCTGGGCCGGGTGGCCAACGTCAGCGGCTTCGGGCTCGAAGAACTGGGGGTGGCGCTGACCCCGCGCGGCACTGTGGCGGTCGATGGCTTCCTCGCCACCAACTACCCCAGCATTCTGGCGGTGGGGGACGTAGCGGGTCCTTACCAGCTCACCCATGCCGCCGCCCATCAGGGCTGGTATGCCGCAATCAATGCCCTGTTCAGCCCGTTCAAGCGCTTTCGGGCCGACTATCGGGTCATGCCGGCCGCCATCTACACCACCCCCGAAATCGCCCGGGTCGGCCTCAACCAGAAAGAGGCCAGGGCGCAGGGCATCCCCTTCGAGCTGACCCGCTTCGAGCTGGCCGAGCTGGACAGGGCCATCGCCGACGGCGAGCGCCAGGGCTTTATCGAGGTGCTCACCGTGCCGGGCAAGGATCAGATCCTGGGTGCCAGCATAGTGGGCACTCACGCCGGCGAGCGGATCGCCGAGTTCGTGCTCGCCATGCGCCACCGCCTCGGCCTTGGCAAGATCCTCGCCACCATCCACGCCTA
Organism: Aeromonas sp. QDB20; assembly: GCF_027707805.1. Taxonomy (NCBI): domain Bacteria; kingdom Pseudomonadati; phylum Pseudomonadota; class Gammaproteobacteria; order Aeromonadales; family Aeromonadaceae; genus Aeromonas; species Aeromonas sp. QDB20. The sequence continues at coordinate 189,904 of NZ_JAPCJC010000005.1, forward strand.
CCCCACCCTGATGGAGGGGAACAAGTACCTGGCGGGCGAGTGGCGCCGGGCCCGTCAGCCCGCCACCCTGCTGGCGCTGCTGACCCGTTATCACCGCTGGCGCCGCGGCGCCTGACCAACCAGGTAACCCAGATGCGACACTCATTGCCCTCGTTCAAACAGCTGCTGCGCACCCTGCCCCTGCTGGCAGGCAGCCTCCTCTTCACCCAGGCCAACGCTGGTGACAACCCGCAGTGGCAGCAGACCCTCGACGAGGCCAAAGGGCAGACCGTCTACTTCAACGCCTGGGGCGGCAGCCCGGAGATCAACGCCTATCTGGTGTGGGCCGGCCAGGAGCTGGCGCGCGAATACCAGGTCAAGCTGGTGCAGGTGAAGGTGGATGACATCGCCCAGAGCGTCAGCCAGCTGCTGGCCAACAAGCAGGCCGGCAAGCAGGCCGGCAAGCGCAGTGGCGGCCCCATCGACCTGCTCTGGGTCAACGGCGAGAACTTCAAGGCGCTCAAGGAGCAGGGGCTGCTCGGCGCCCCCTTTACCCGGGAGCTGCCCAACATGGCGCTGGTCGACGGTACCCTGCCGGTGAGCGAGGACTTCACCGTGCCGGTGGAGGGGCTGGAAGCCCCCTGGGGCATAGGCCAGCTCAACCTGATGGTCAACGGCGAAGAGGTCAGCCCGCTGCCCACCTCGGCGGCGGCCCTGCTCACCTGGAGCAAGGCCCACCCCGGCCGCTTCACCTATCCCAAACCGCCCCAGTTTCACGGCTCCAGCTTCCTCAAGCAGATCTTGCTGGAGCTGACCCCGGATCCCGCCCCCCTCTATCGGGAGGCGACCGAGAGCGATTTTGCCAAAGTTACCGCCCCGCTCTGGGCCTGGCTGGACGAGCTGCACCCGACGCTCTGGCGCAAGGGCAAGCTGTTCCCCACCAGCGCCGCCGAGACCCGCCAGCTGCTCGATGATGGCGAGCTCGCCATGGCCATCAGCTTCAACCCGCAGGAGGCGCAGAGCGCGGTGCAAAATGGTACCCTGCCCCCCAACGTGGTGGCGGTGGCCATGGCGAAAGGGGCGCTGACCAACAGCCACTTCCTCGCCATCCCCTTCAACGCCAACGCCCGTGCCGGTGCCAAGGTGGTGGCCAACTTCCTGCTGAGCCCCGCCGCCCAGGAGCGCAAGGCCGAGCCCGCCTTCTGGGGCGATCCCAGCGTGCTGCGCGCCGATGCCCTGCCAGCCACCCAGCAGCAGGCACCGGCACTGCGTTTCAAATCGGTGGCAGAGCCCCATCCCAGCTGGCAGCTCAGGCTCGAAGCGGCCTGGGCCGAGCGCTACGGCCACTGATGAGCCGCTTTGGCCGCTCTTTGAGTGATTGGCGCCCCCTGTTTACGGCGGGGTGCGCCCTGGTTTTTGGCCTCCCGCTGCTGGCGGGGGGCTGGCAACTGCTGGCCGAGGGGCTGAGTCAGGCCCACCTGCAGCGGCTGCTGGCCCAGCCGGGCATCTGGCACTCTGCGCTGCTGAGCCTGTGGATTGGCGCCGCCTCGAGCCTGGCCAGCCTGCTGCTGACCGCAATGCTGTTGGCCCACAGCGACAGCCGGGCCGTCGGCTGGCTGCGCCGGCTGCTCTCGCCCTTGCTGGCGCTGCCCCACGTCGCCTTTGCCATCGGCTTTGCCTTTCTGCTCGCCCCCTCCGGCTGGCTGCTGCGCCTGCTCTCGCCGACTCTCACCGGGTTCGAGCTGCCTCCCGATTGGCAGACCCTGCGCGATCCCGTCGGGCTCGGGCTCATCCTCGCCCTGACCCTCAAGGAGACCCCCTTTCTGCTGCTGATGGCGCTCGGTGCACAAGACCCCGCCAAGGTGGCGCGTCAGCAGTGGCTGGGGGCCAGCCTTGGCTTCAGCGCCCCCCAGACCTGGTGGCGCCTGCTGCTGCCGGCGCTCTGGCCTGCCTTGCGTCTGCCCCTCTATGCGGTGGCCGCCTACGGGGTGGCGGTAGTGGATCTGGCCCAGTTGCTCGGGCCCGATGCCCCCGCCCCGCTGGCCGTTCGCCTGTGGCTCTGGTATCAGGACCCGGACCTTGCCTGGCGCGGCGCCACTGCCAGCGGCGCCCTGCTGCTGCTCGCCATCACGGCGCTGCTGCTGGCCCTGCTGCGGCTGCTGGAACTGGCCCATCGAACCCTTGGCAAACCCGGCTGGCTCGATGGCAGACGATCAACCCCAAGCGCTCTTGGTCACACCCTTGCCACCGGCAGCGTGGTGACGCTGATCGTCCTCAATCTGGCGGTACTGGGGGCGCTGCTGCTCTGGTCGCTGACCCGGCGCTGGCCCTTTCCCGCCCTCTGGCCGAGCCAGTGGAGCGGCCGCCATTGGCTCGAACTGCTGCCGACCCTGTCGCCGCTGCTGACCACCAGCATGCTGCTAGCATTGGCGAGCGGGGCGATAGCGCTGATGATGGCGGTACTGAGCCTGGAAGCGCAGGCGGGCCGCCGCCCCTGGCCGCTCTGGCTCATCTGCCTGCCGCTGCTGCTGCCGCAGGCCAGCCTGCTGTTCGGCATTCGGCTCGGGGTGGACTGGTTCAGCCTCGGGTGGGGGGGTGATGGCATCGGCTGGGGCTGGGTGCTCTGGAGCCAGCTGCTGTTTGTCTTTCCCTACGTTTACTTGTGCCTGCAGGGCCCCTATCGCCAGTTCGACCCACGGAGCACCCAGAGTGCCCTGCTGCTTGGGGCAACCCCGTGGCGAGCCTGGTGGCAGGTGAAAGGGCCGCTGCTGGCCCGTCCGCTGTTGTTTGCCTTCGGTGTCGGAGCAGCGGTGAGCCTGGCCCAATACCTGCCGACCCTGCTGTTTGGTGCAGGCCGGGTGGTCACCATCACCACCGAGGCGGTGGCCATCGGCAGCGGCCTCAACCGGCGGCTGGCGGGCCTCTACGGCCTGCTGCAACTGCTGCTGCCGCTCGTTATCTATCTGCTGGCGCTCTGGCTGCCGGCCCGGATCAATCCGGCGCTCAAGGGGGGCAGCTAACAATGAACTCTCATGATGGAGATAGCCATATGCTGAGCACCACGCCTCTTCGCCTCTATCTGGAGGAGAACCTGCTGCTCTCGCTGCCCGCCCTGCAGGTGGCACCGGGCGAGGTGTTGACCCTGATGGGATCCAGCGGCTGTGGCAAGAGCTCGCTGTTGGCGGCGCTGGCGGGGGTATTGCCCGTAAGCGGCCCATTCCGGTTGGAGGGGGACGTGACCCTGGGCGCGCGCCGGCTCACCCAGCTGCCGCCCCAGGCGCGACGCATCGGCATGCTGTTTCAGGATGATCTGCTGTTCGACCATCTGACGGTGGCGGAGAACCTGATGTTCGGCATGCCGGCCAGCGTGAAGGGGCACGGAGTGCGGCGGGAAAAGGCGGTGGCCGCGCTGGCGCAGGTGGATCTCACAGATCAGGCGGACAAGCTGCCGGGGGCGCTCTCCGGCGGCCAGAAGGCCCGCGTCAGCCTGCTGCGGGCGCTCTTGGCCGAGCCCGAGGCATTGTTGTTGGACGAGCCCTTCTCCCGCCTCGACAAGCCGCTGCGGGCCGCCTTTCGCGCGCTGGTGTTCACGCAGATCAAGGCGCTGGCCATCCCCGCCATTCTGGTGACCCACGACGAAGATGACGCGCCGGGCACCATAATCCAGCTCACCGAATCCCGTTTTTGACCGAGGAGTTCACCTTGTTTGACCGCCACCTGATCCCCGTTATCCGCAGCCCCCTCACCCGGCTCGCCAGACCGCTCTGTCGCGCCGGGATCAGCGCCAACCAGGTCAGCCTCACCGGCTTTGCCATCGGCATGCTGGCGCTGCCGCTGCTGGCCTTTGGCTGCTATCAGTGGGCGCTGGCGGCCATCCTGCTCAACCGGCTGCTGGACGGGCTCGACGGCGCCGTGGCGCGGGAGACCGGCATCACCGACTGCGGCGGTTTTCTCGACATCACGCTCGACTTCATCTTCTACGCCGCCGTGGTGCTGGGCTTTGCCCTCGCCGTCCCCGCCAATGCGCTGCCCGCCGCCACCCTGCTGTTTGCCTTCATGGGCACCGGCTCGAGCTTTCTGGCATTTGCCATCATGGCGGGCAAGCGGGGCATCGACAATCCGGTCTACCACCACAAGTCCCTCTACTATCTGGGCGGCCTCACCGAGGGGAGCGAGACCATAACCCTGTTCGTGCTGATGTGCCTGTGGCCCGCCGCCTTCGCCCCGCTCGCCTACGGCTTTGCCCTGCTCTGCGCCATCACCACCCTGACCCGGCTCTGGAGCGGCTACCACACCCTGCGTTGAGGCAGGACGGCGGGAGGGGGCCGCTACGGAACACTTGCGCATGGACGACAATGTTTTACCATGGCGACACTCTTTTTCAGGCTCATGAGAACCTTATGCGTCGCCTTGTCTCCGTGCTCACCCTCTCCCTGTTTCCCATGCTCTATGGCTGCAGCAGCACGCCGGCTGCCAAGCCCGTGGTCAAGCCCCAGCCCAACAGCGCCTTCATCAACCAGACGCCGCCGAGCAAACCCTTCTACGGGCAGGTGAGCCAGCCGGGAGTCAGCAAAGGGGACTTCGCCAATCGCGCCAATGTGAACAACTTCGTGCAGCGGATGGTGCAAAAGCACGGCTTCGACGGCGCCGAGCTGCACCGGGTGCTGGCCCAGGCCGAGCGCTATGACTGGATCATCCGCCTGATGGATGCCCAGGCCCCCACCACCACGCCGCCCACCGGCCCGACCGGCGCCTGGAATCGCTACCGTGCCAAGTTCATCACTCCGGACAACGTACAGAACGGCGTCAGCTTCTGGCGTGAGTACGAGAACGAGCTAAACCGCGCCCAGCAGATCTATGGGGTGCCGCCGGAGATCATCGTCGGCATCATAGGCGTGGAGACCCGCTGGGGCCGGGTGATGGGCAAGACCCGCATCCTGGATGCGCTGGCGACCCTGGCGTTCGACTACCCGCGCCGGGCCGAGTTCTTCACCAGCGAGCTGGAATCCTTCCTGGTGATGACCCGCGACGAGGGGATGGATCCCACCGAACCCAAGGGCTCCTACGCCGGCGCCATGGGCTACGGCCAGTTCATGCCCTCCAGCTTCCAGCGCTACGCGGTAGACTTCAACGGCAACGGCCACACCAACCTGTGGGATCCGGTGGATGCCATCGGCAGCGTGGCCAACTACTTCAAAGCCCACGGCTGGGAGAAGGGACAACCGGTGGCGGTGCGCGGTCAGGGCCAGCTGCCCGGCTACGAACACGGCTTCCAGACCCGCTACCCGGTCGCCTCCCTGCGCCGCGCCGGGCTGACTCCCACCAGCACCCTTGGCAACCACAGCGAGGCGAGCCTGCTGCGCCTGGACGTGGGCACCGGCTATCAGTACTGGTACGGCTTGCCCAACTTCTACACCATCACCCGCTACAACCACAGCACCCACTACGCCATGGCGGTGTGGCAGCTGGGGCTGGCGGTCAAGGATGCCCGCGGCGGCTACTGATCCGGCCGGATAAAAAAGGCGGCCCTCGGGGCCGCCTCGCCAATCATCCACACTGCGCCTTCGGGCGCAGTGTGCGTTTACAGCGCCCCCGCCTTCGCCAGACGATCCAGCTCGGCAAGCAGGGCGGCCGGCTCCACCCGACGGGTGTAATCGGCGTTGATGAAGTGGTAGAGCACGGTGCGGTCCTGGCCGATGATGTAGCTGGCCGGCACCGGCAGAGTAAAGCTCTCGTCGCCGTTGCTCGCCGGGATGTCGATGCCAAAGCCGGCATAGATGGGCCTGAGCGCCTCCGGCAGCTCGAACACCAGTCCCAGCGCTGCCGAGACCCGGTTGCCCTCATCGCTCAGCACTGTGATCGCCAGCCCGTTGGCGGTGAGGGTATCCTGCGCCGAACTGGGGGTTTCCGGCGTCATGCCGATGAGGTTCACGCCGCGCTCGCGCAGCGCCGGCAACACGGCGTTGAGCGCCTGCATCTCCATGTTGCAGTAGGGACACCAGCCACCGCGATAGACGTTGAGCAGCACAGGCCCCTCAGCCAGATAGTGGGAGAGCGGGCGCACCACCCCGTGCTGATCCGGCAGGGCGAAGTCGGGCATCCGCTCTCCGCGTCCCAGCGCAGCCTGCTCCAGCCCGCTTGCCTGCAGGCTGCGGGTCGCCTCCTCCATCAGGGCCAGCACCGGGGCCGGTACCTGGCGCTGCTTCTGCTCATCGTACGCTTTGATTTTTTGCTCGAGTGTGTGCATCATGACCATCCTTTTTGTAGTGGTCGCTACAATATCAGGCGGACCAAGCTCCATGGTCAAGTTGTTTTTTAGCGATCACTCCAAAATAACGTTTCACAAGGCAGGAATCGAGATGGCAAGACCCGCATCATTTGACAGAGAACAGGTACTGGAAATCGCCCTCAACGCCTTCTGGGATACCGGCTTCAGCAACACCGGCATTGCCGCGCTGGTCGAACGGATGGGACTCAAGCCCAGCAGCCTGTACGGCGCCTTCAGCTCAAAGGAGGGGTTGTTCATGGAGGTGCTGCAGCGTTATTCGGCGCAGAGCCTGGCGCAGATCGAGCAGATCCTGGGTTCAGCTGCCTCCCCCCTGGCGGGCGTGCAGGCCCTGCTCGATGCAGTGGCCCGGGATGCCATCGCCAGCGAGGCGCACCGTGGCTGCCTGCTGGTCAACACCTTGCTGGAGATCGGCCGCCACCACCCGCTCATTCAGGAGACCGTCAGCAGCCACCTCGCCGAGGTCGAGCTGCGGGTCAGTGCAGCCCTGCGCCAGGCGCAGGCGGCAGGGGAGCTGGCCGCCGGGCGCGACGTCGACGCCACCGCCGCCTTGCTGATGACCATGGTGTGGGGATTGCGCGTGCTGGGCCGCACCCATCCGCCCGCCGCCAAGGTGAACGCCGTGCTGGCCCAGATGCAGGCCATCTTGTCTGCGGACGCGTGACGACCGCTCACCAGGCTCTGGGGGTCACTCGTTTTCCAGCAGCCAGCGCTTGAGCAGGGCGGCCAGCTGCTCCTGCTCGGCCAGGCTCAATGGCGCCAGCAGGCGCCGCTCATTGGCCACGTGTCGCTCCACCGCCCGGTCAACCAATTCTCGACCCGCCTCGGTCAGACAGACCAGCAAGCTGCGCCGATCGCTCGGGGCGGCTTGGCGTTCGATCAAGCCCCGCTCTGCCAGTTTGTCGAGGCGGGCGGTCATGGCCCCCGAGCTCAACATGGCGGATTGATAGAGCACGGTCGGGGTGAGCGGTTCGCCGGCCCGGCGCAAGGTCGCCAGAATGTCGAAGTCGCTGCCGAGCAGGCCGCACTCCTTGAGCTCCTCGCTCACTTCCCGTCCGGCGATCGCCGCCATTCGCGCCACCCGTCCCAGCACGCCCATGGGAGAGCAGTCGAGATCCGGTCGCTGCCGGGCCCACTGGGCCAGCAGCAGGTCTACATGATCTGATTCCATCTTCGGCCACTTATCTTTTTATCGAGATACTTGATGGTAAACCAATTAGAGGCTAATTTATCTTTACTTAAAGATACTTCATAAAGAGACAAATACATGCCCATGCTGATCGCCCTGCTGGCCCCCCTGCTCTGGGGCAGCACCTATGCCGTCGTCAGCCTCTACCTGACCGACTACTCCCCCTACTGGGTGGCGGTATGGCGGGCGTTGCCAGCCGGCCTGCTCCTGTTGCTGGTGCACCCGCGCCTGCCCCCCCTGTCCTGGGGCAAGCAGAGCCTGCTGGCGTTTTGCAACATCGCCGCCTTCTTCGCCCTGCTGTTCGTGGCCGCCTTCCGACTGCCCGGGGCCGTGGCGGGCACCTTGGGTGCCACTCTGCCGCTGATCCTGATGTTGCTGGCCTGGTTGCAGGATGGCGTCAGGCCATCCCTGAAATGGCTGTTGCTGGGCCTGATGGGACTGGGCGGGGTCTTGCTGCTGCTCAACCCTTCCGCCAATCTGGATCCTGTCGGCGTGACCTGCGCCCTGCTGGCCACCCTGCTCATCGGCCAGTCCAGCCGCTGGATGCGCCACTGGCCGGTCAGCGATCTGCTGGCACTGACCGCCTGGCAACTGCTGCTGGGCGGCCTGATGCTGATCCCGCTCGCCTGGTGGCTGGCCGGCCCCATGCCGCTGCCACAGCCGGCAAGCGCCCCTGGTCTGCTCTGGCTGATCCTGCTCAATACGGCGCTGGCCTACTGGGCCTGGCTGTGGGGGCTCAAGCGCCACGGCCCGGAGGTGATGGGCATGCTGGCCCTCACCAACCCCATGGTGGCGGTCTCCTGCGGCGTGCTGATGGTGGGCGAGACGCTGGATGCTCGCCAATGGCTCGGCATCGGGGTGATCCTGCTATCCCTGTTCCTGATGAAGCTGCCTGCCCGCCCCTTCTTCAAGCGCTGGCAGGCCCGCCGGGCGTGCACCGACCAGTGCGGCAAGCCGTGAGCACGACCCATCCAGCTCAAGCGCAATAAAAAAGAGGAGCCATCAAGGCTCCTCTTTCACATTCCGCAGGGGGATGAGTCGAACTCAGACCCCGGCCTTGGCCAGTGCGGCGGAGACGATCTGCTGGGCTTCCTGCTGGATGAGGTCCAGGTGCGCCTCGCCCTTGAAGCTCTCCATGTAGATCTTGTAGATGGACTCGGTACCGGAGGGGCGCGCCGCGAACCAGCCGTTCTCGGTCACCACCTTGAGGCCGCCGATGGCGGCATCGTTGCCCGGCGCCTTGGTCAGCTTGGCGACGATGGGCTCGCCGGCCAGGGTGGAGGCTTCCACCAACGCCGGATCCAGCTTGGAGAGCACCGCCTTCTGGGCGCTGTTGGCCGGGGCGTCGATACGGCGATAGCTGGAGCGACCGAACTTGGCTTCCAGCGCATCGTAGTGAGCCTGCGGATCCTTGCCGGTCACCGCCAGAATTTCCGCTGCCAGCAGCGCCAGGATGAAGCCATCCTTGTCAGTGGTCCAGACGGTGCCGTCTTTGCGCAGGAAAGAGGCGCCCGCGCTCTCCTCGCCACCAAAACCGAACTCGCCGCTGTAGAGGCCATCCACGAACCACTTGAAGCCGACCGGCACCTCTTTGAGGGTGCGGCCAATCTCGCCGGCCACCCGGTCGATCATGGACGAGGAGACCAGCGTCTTGCCGACGGCCGCATCGGCAGACCAGCCGGTGCGATGGGTAAACAGATACTGGATCGCCACCGCCAGATAGTGGTTCGGGTTCATCAGGCCGGACTTGGTAACGATGCCGTGGCGGTCGTAGTCGGGGTCGTTGCCAAGGGCGATGTCGAACTTGTCCTTGAGGGCGATCAGGCTGGCCATGGCGAACGGGCTGGAGCAGTCCATCCGGATCTTGCCGTCTTTATCCAGGGTCATGAAGGAGAAGGTCGGGTCGACCTTGTAGTTCACCACCTCAATGTTCAGACCATAGGTTTTGGCGATGACGTCCCAGTAGGCGACGCCGGAGCCGCCCAGCGGATCGACACCGATCTTGATGCCAGCCTGCTTGATGGCCTCCATGTCCAGCACGTTCTTCAGATCATCCACATAGGGGGTGACATAGTCGTGCTCCACCACGAACGGGCTCTTGAGGGCCTCGGCGAACGGCATCCGTTTCACCCCGGCCAGACCCGCTTCCAGAATGGCGTTGGCGCGATCCTCCACCCACTTGGTGATCTCCCCTTCCGCGGGGCCGCCGTGGGGCGGGTTGTATTTGAAGCCACCGTCTTCCGGCGGGTTGTGGGACGGGGTGATCACCACGCCGTCGGCACGGGCGGCGGGCTTGCCAGCATTGTGGCGCAGGATGGCGTGAGAGATGACCGGGGTCGGGGTAAAGCCGAGGCCGGCCTGAATGCGGGTTTCGACGCCGTTGGCGGCCAACACTTCGACTGCGCTGGCAAAGGCAGATTCAGAGAGAGCGTGGGTATCCATGCCGACAAACAGCGGGCCCGTGATGCCGGCCTGCTGGCGATACTCCACCAGCGCCTGGGTCACCGCCAGGATGTGGGATTCGGTGAAGGCATTGTGCAGAGCGCTGCCGCGGTGGCCGGAGGTGCCGAAGGCAACCCGCTGCTCGGGGCGGCTCATGTCCGGCTTGTTGAGGTAGTAGGCGCTGACCAGACGGGGAATGTTGGTCAGGTCGCTCAAACGGGCCGGCTGACCGGCGTGGGAATGCTGTGCCATGGCGTTGTCCTTGCTTGATGGCGGCCTTGCCCGGCAAGGCCTGAGTCTGATGAACCGTTAGATTGCGCCGCACACCCGGGCGATCACCTCGTCGCCATATCCCATGCTGGCCATCAGCTGGGCCACCATGTTCTGTTTGCGACTGGTGTTGGTGTTGGTGATCACCCAGAACGGGGTTTGTGGCACCTGCTTGGGCTTGGTGGTGCTGCCGCTGGCGCGCAGGGCATCGGGATCCCGCGAGAAATAGACGCGCTTGCGCCCCTTGATTTCGGTGGCCTGGGTAAACCCGACCGGATCATCCCGGTAGAGGGTACTGAGCACCTGCATGAAGCGGTTGATGGACTTCTCTTCTTTTTGCAGCTCGCCGGAATCGAGCAGCGTTTCCAGCCCCATGGCGTCGGCCACGGTGGGCGACGGAGCCGCCGTCACCTCTGCTGCGACCGGCGAGGCCTGGCGGGCGGGCTGTTCCAGCAGGCGGCGCAGGATATCGGAGGCACTCTCACCGATGTGCCGGGTCTGGCTGGCGATATAGAAGTAGAGATCGTCATCAAGCTCGATGGTTTTCATAGGGATGCGCTGGACTCGTCGAAATTCGGATGCGGCGATTATACATAGGCAAACCCGGCAGCCCAAGCAAGGGGCGGACAGATGTGCATGAATCTCATCGAGAATACGGCATAATAGCGGCCCAAGTGTGTGATCCGTCGCACTGATAGCCGATCTGGCTGGCTTTTTTTAGGAAAAAAACCACATTTTTTTGCTCCGTGATGAGTGAAATCCTTTTCTTTCCAGTGCGTTAAATCATGGCGAGCAACGTACTCACGACCGACAAGGTGTCATTTTGCAACAAAACCCATTATTGAACTTCAAGGAGCAGGGCCAGGGCCAACCCGTCGTGCTGATCCACGGGCTGTTCGGCAGCCTGGACAACCTGGGCCTGCTGGCACGCCCGCTGAGCGAACAATACCGGGTCATCAGCGTCGATCTGCGCAACCACGGCGCCTCCTTTCACTCCGACGAGATGAGCTACCCGACCCAGGCCGCCGACCTGCTCGCCCTGTTCGATCAGCTGGGGCTTGAACAGGTGGCGCTCGTGGGCCACTCCATGGGGGGCAAGGTGGCCATGCAGGTTGCCAAGCAGGCGCCGACCCGCGTCGCCAGGCTGGTAGTGGCCGACATAGCGCCGGTCGCCTACCCTCACGCCCGCCACCAGAACGTGTTTGCCGGCCTCAATGCCACGCTCGAACAGGCTCCGCAAAGCCGCGGCGAGGCGGAAGCCATCCTGGCCGAGCATGTCGAGATCGCCGGCGTGCGCCAGTTCCTGCTCAAGTCCTTCGCCAAGGGGGAGTCGGGTTGGGGCTGGCGTTTCAACGTGCCGGCCCTTGAGCGCAACTACGCCAACATCATGGGCTGGCCCGATCCACAGAGCCGTTTCGAGGGGCCTGCGCTCTTCATCAAGGGGGGCGATTCCGACTACATGCTGCCCGCGCATACCGAGACGGTTATGGCCCAATTTCCCGCTGCCAAGGCCCGGGTCATCGCCGGCACCGGTCACTGGCTGCACGCGGAAAAGCCGGTTTTGTTCAACAAACTGGTTGTGGATTTCCTGTCGACAGGCGGTTAACAGTTTCAAATCCTTTGTGATATAGTGCGCCCGTCATAAGGAGTGTGCGCAATCCATGCTAAGTGAACATATCGACCTGATCGAGAGTCTGGGCCTGAAGTTATTCTTTGTGGCCATTTTCGTATTGATTGGCCTGGCCATTCAGGACGTGCTCAAACGCGGCAATGTGCCCCGTTTCGGCCGATTCATCGTCTGGTTGGTACTCTTCCTGGGTTGTGCAGGTTTTGTCGCCAAGGGGCTGATCGAACTGGGCTGGGAAGGCTCAGGCATCGGCTAACTTATTTCCATCTGTGATGTATGGCCAAACAGCAAACTGATCGAACAACACTGGATCTGTTCGCAAACGAGAAGCGCCCCGGCAGGCCAAAGACCAACCCACTCCCCCGCGAGACCCAGCTCAAGATCAACAAGCGCAACCAGCTCAAGCGCGATCGAGAGAACGGCCTGAAGCGGGTAGAGTTAAAGGTGGAGGCCGAATTGCTGGAGCGCCTGAATCAACTTGCGTTACAACAGAACGTCAGCCGAGCCGAGCTGATCCAATCTATCCTGAAGCAACAGATTGAGTCTGCACATGCAGCAGGCATCGCAATCTGACCGTTAAGCATTAACACCAGATACGGGTAACTAAACACTATGGCTAGTGTAGGTCTGTTTTTCGGCAGCGATACCGGTAATACCGAAGCTGTCGCCAAGATGATCCAGAAAGAACTGGGCAAACAACTGATTGAAGTCCGTGACATTGCCAAGAGCAGCAAGGCCGACATCGACAGCTTCGATCTGCTGATGTTCGGTATCCCGACTTGGTACTATGGCGAAGCCCAGGCCGACTGGGACGACTTCTTCCCCGAGCTGGAAGAGATCGACTTCACCAACAAGCTGGTCGCCATCTTCGGATGCGGCGATCAGGAAGATTATGCCGAGTACTTCCTCGACGCCATGGGCACCCTGCGTGACATCGTCGAAGCCAAAGGCGCCATCGTCATCGGCCACTGGCCGACCGCCGGTTACGAGTTCGAAGCCTCCAAGGCGCTGGTGGACGACAAGCACTTCGTGGGTCTGGGCATCGACGAAGATCGCCAACCCGAGATGACTGCCGAGCGCGTCAAGGGCTGGTGCAAACAGCTGCATGAAGAGATGTGCCTGGCCGAGCTGGAGTGATCCACGCTTGCCAGCACCTCTGACAACAAGGGCCCCGCGGGGCCCTTGTTGTTTTCTGGTCATGCGCTCTCGCCGCCCCTGTGCTCGGGCTTGGCCCGCACATAGAGGGTGCGCTTGACCTGGGCCACCAGCTCGCCCTGGCCATCCTGTACCGTCACCTCGAACTCGGGAAAGTGCTTGTCTCCCCCTTCGGTCGCCGCGACTATGGCGGCCAGCTTGCCGTCGGTCAGGTTGAATTCGGCCACCAGCTTGCCCTTGCCCGGCTTGATGTAGTTGATGCTGCCCGCCTTGTCCCAGACGTAATAGCGGTTCTTGAAATAACCCATCAGCATCAGCGGATAGATGGGATCGGTCATCGCAAACATGCTGCCGCCAAACTGGGTGCGGTTGGCGTTCTTGTTCCACCAGCGGGACTTGAGGGTGACCCGGCAGAAGCGAAAATCATCGCTCAATGTCTCTATCTTGATGCCCGCGCCCCAGAAGGGGGGCCAGGCGTTGAGGGCGCAGCGCACCCAGGCCGCGTTGTCAAAAAGCCAATCCATGGATCTCATCCGACCAGAGTGAAGAAGGTTACATTTTATCAACATTCGGCGGGTGAGCAAGCCGCCGTCACAATCCGCACAATTCGTGGATAGGCGGTCGATCGCGCTAAAGCCCTTGAATTACTGGGTTTATTTTTAGGTGAGCTACGACCTATAATGACAGGCCAAGCGAGTTCGTGGTTGCCATTACAGCGGCAGTCAATCAGAATAACCACACCTTCGAGAATGCGAATAAATAGAAATGGCAGACAACAACCAAGCGTTAAAAAAGGCCGGGCTCAAGATCACCTTGCCCCGCGTCAAGATCCTGGAAATCCTGCAACAGCCGGACTGCCAGCACACCAGTGCGGAAGATCTGTACAAACGACTGATCGACCAGGGTGAAGAGATTGGTCTCGCTACCGTCTACCGCGTTCTCAACCAGTTTGATGATGCCGGTATCGTCACCCGTCACCACTTCGAAGGGGGCAAGTCGGTGTTCGAGCTGGCCACCCAGGAACACCACGACCACCTGGTCTGCCTCGACTGCGGCAAGGTGATCGAGTTCTCCGACGAGGTGATCGAGCAGCGCCAGACCGAGATCGCCAAGAAGCACAACATCCGTCTGACCAATCACAGCCTCTATCTCTATGGCCACTGCGCCGCCGGCGACTGCAAGCACGACGATTGATTGGCAGAACCCGCGCAATAAAAAAGCCAGCATGATGCTGGCTTTTTTGTGCCCATATTCCGGACAAGAAAGGGCAGGGTCTCCCCTGCCCTCCTTCATCAGGCCTCGGCCTTGCCCCACACGTCGCGCAGGGCCACGGTGCGGTTGAACACCAGGTGTTCCGGGCTGGAGAGCTTGTTGTCGGCGCAGAAATACCCTTCACGCTCGAACTGGTAAGCCTGCTCCGGCTTGGCATCCTTGAGGGAAGCTTCCACGCGGGCACCCTCGATGATCACCAGGGATTCCGGGTTCAGGGCCGCTTCGAAGTCCTCTTCGGCACCCGGGTTCGGCACCTTGAACAGGCGGTCGTAGAGGCGCACTTCGGCCGGCAGGGAGTGAGTGGCGCTGACCCAGTGGATCACCCCTTTCACCTTGCGGCCATCGGCCGGGTCCTTGCCCAGGGTCTCGGGATCGTAAGAGCAATAGATGCAGGTGACCTTGCCGTCCGCATCCTTCTCGACCCGCTCGGCCTTGATGACATAGGCATTGCGCAGGCGCACTTCCTTGCCCAGCACCAGTCGCTTGAACTGCTTGTTGGCTTCTTCTTTGAAGTCCGCTTCATCGATGAGGATCTCGCGGGTGAAGGGAAGCGTGCGGGTACCCATCTCGGCATTGCTCGGGTGCGCCGGTGCAGTCAGCACCTCATCGGCGGCCAGGTTCTCGATGACCACCTTCACCGGATGCAGCACGGCCATGGCACGCGGGGCATTCTCGTTGAGATCTTCGCGGATGCAGGCTTCCAGCATGCTCATCTCGACGATGTTGTCCTGCTTGGTGACGCCGATGCGCTTGCAGAACTCGCGGATGGAGGCCGGGGTGTAGCCGCGGCGGCGCAGGCCGGAGACGGTCAGCATACGCGGATCGTCCCAACCGTCCACGTGCTTCTCGGTCACCAGCAGGTTCAGCTTGCGCTTGGACATGACGGTGTACTCGAGGTTCAGACGAGAGAACTCGTACTGGCGCGGGTGGCAATCGATGGTGATGTTGTCCAGCACCCAGTCGTACAGGCGACGGTTGTCCTGGAACTCCAGCGTACAGATGGAGTGGGTAATCCCTTCCAGGGCGTCCGAGATGCAGTGAGTGAAGTCATACATGGGGTAGATGCACCACTTGTCACCGGTCTGGTGGTGGTGGGCAAACTTGATGCGATAGATGACGGGGTCACGCATCACCATGAAAGGGGAAGCCATGTCGATCTTGGCGCGCAGGCAGGCGGTGCCTTCGGCAAACTCGCCGTTCTTCATCTTCTCGAACAGGGCCAGGTTTTCTTCCACGCTGCGATCGCGGAACGGGCTGTTCTTGCCCGGCGCGGTCAGAGTACCGCGGTATTCACGCATCTGCTCGGCAGAGAGCTCGTCCACGTAGGCCAGCCCCTTCTCGATGAGCTCGATGGCATAGCCGTGCAGCTTGTCGAAATAGTCGGAGGAGTAGCAGATCTCGCCGTTCCACTGGAAGCCGAGCCACTGCACGTCCTGCTTGATGGACTCAACGTACTCGATATCTTCCTTCACCGGGTTGGTGTCGTCGAAGCGCAGGTTGCACTGGCCCTGGTAGTCGCGGGCGATGCCGAAGTTCAGGCAGATGGACTTGGCGTGACCGATATGGAGATAACCGTTCGGCTCGGGCGGAAAACGGGTATGCACACTGGAGTGCTTACCGCTGGCCAGATCTTCATCAATGATCTGACGAATAAAGTTAGTTGGGCTGTTCGCCTGACTCATGGCTCACCTCAAAAATGCGTCACTGGCGGAAGTTGTGCCGGCTGGCACCCTCAACCCCCCGCCGTCAAGCCGGATATGATCCCTCATTACGCGCCCTGTCTCAACCTGAATTTGCCCGTTTCGGGGTACTGGCGCCGCAAAACGCCCCGCACTGGTGGCCGGTTTGACTGACTGGCGAAAAAAAGACCCCGCACGAGGCGGGGTTCAAGGTGATGAAAAACAAAAACAGACAATACACACACAACAAAGGCTCACACGCACAGTCAACCTTTCCCAAGCCCGATGGCCATCGCCCTTGGGAAAGGCGGGTCTTGCGACCCACCTTGCGTTATGGACTGAGGGCTATCAGTTCAGCTCGGTGACGCGGCTGGTGCGCTTGCCGTCGAAGCTGGTGGTACGCAGGTAGACCTTGCCGTTGACGCTCGGCTTGGCGGCAGCGTCGTAGGCGCTCCAGCTCTTGCCATCCAGGCTGTACTGGATGGGCAGACCCGGCAGATCAACGTTCGCTTCCAGCACGCCGTTCACCACCTTGGCGCCCGGTACGGAGAGGCGGTATTCCACCCCGGCCTGATCCAGTTTCGGCAGCACGCGCTGACCCAGCACGTTGGCAAACTGGTTCCACTCCTTGTTCAGGGTGGCCTTGTTGACGAACTTGGTGGTGCCGGAGAACTCGCGGTTCTTCACGTAGTCCAGCTCGAAGCCACCCTTGTGCCAGGCGCGCTCGGCCATGGAGAAGATGCGCGGGTAGACCATGTACTCGTATTGCGCGTCGGTACGCACGGTTTCACTCCACTGCTGACCGGAGATCCCCTTGAACTTGACCGGATCCTGGTCACCCTTGGCCACGAAGGCGTTGCCGTCGCGGTCAACCGAGGTCTCGGCGTTCTGCGGCAGGTTTTCCGGGGCGAAGGCGAACACCTTGCGGGTGTCGTTGAAGCGGGTGGCCCAGTAGTAGCCGCGCTCGGCCGGGTGTACCTCGTTCGGGAAGTCGAAGTAGAGGTAATCCGGGTTGGAGAGCACCACGTCATAGCCCTTGTGCGCCCACTTCATCGCTTCGTTGAAGCCACCCCAGTAGAGGGTTTCCCAGAAGTTGACCCGGGTCTTGTCGGTGGCGAACACGCTGGCGTCAGTGGCGTACTTGAGACCATCTTCCCACGCCTGCAGGGTGGAGAAGCCGTGGCCCTTGACCATCTCGCTCACTTCCTTGGCGAAGTAGACCGGCAGCTCGGCCACGTCCTTGATCTTGCCCTCATCCACCATCTTCTGGCACATGGGGGACTTGCCGAACGGCTTGTCCTGCTTGCTGGAGTCGACGTTGCCCTTCCAGGCCACCAGATCTTCTTTCTTGGTGACGGCCGGGTCCTGGTAACCACCGCCCTGCATGATGTTCTTCGCCTCGTCACCACCGTAGTGCCAGGCGGTCAGCGGTTGACCGGCGGCCTGGTGCATCTGGGCCACTTCGTCCATCACCTTGGCCACAAAGGTGGCGGCGCCCGGCTGGCAGGGGTTGATGAAAGACATCTTATCGTAGAACTGCACCGAGGTGACGTTGGAGGTATCGGCCGGGTCGGTCAGACGGAACTGGTTGGCCTCGGCCTCTTTACCTTCAGCCATTAGACGCTTGTAACGCGCCTCCATGGAGACCACGGCGGCACGGGCGTGGGCCGGCATGTTGATCTCGGGGATCACGGTCACGCCGCGGGCCTTGGCATAGCGCACCAGGTCGATGTAGTCGGCCTTGCTGTAGAAACCGGAACCCTGGTTGTCGCTGGTCGGGCCGGAGCCCAGCTGCGGCATCAGGCACTTGGTTTCGGACTCGTCATGGCAACGCTGGCTGCCGACGTCGGTCAGCTCCGGCAGGCCCGGGATCTCCAGACGCCAGCCTTCATCGTTGGTCAGCCCCAGGTGCAGCACGTTGAGCTTCATGGCGGACATCTGATCCACCAGCTTCTTCAGGGTCTCGGGGCTTCTGAAGTGACGGGCCACGTCGGTCTGCATGCCGCGGTATTCAAAGCGCGGGGCATCCTCGACGGTCATCTGGCTGACCAGCTTGTCGTTGACTCCCAAGAGGGAGATCAGGGACTGGGCACCCCAGAAGGCGCCTTCGATGTCGTGCCCCTGAATGACGGTACCCTTCTTGCCGATGGTCATGTCGTAGCCTTCAGCCTGCTTGAGCTTGCTGCCGAGCTTGATGGTCACTGGGTAGCCGGTGTCGGAGAGGGTAACACCCAGCTTGGTCAGTTGAGCCTTCAGGGCTTCGGCGCGATCGCTCGGCAGGTCGAGGGCATTGAGCTTGATGGTGGAGAAGTCGACCTGCGGGCCGGCCTTGACCACCTGCTTCATCGGGGTCGGCAGGATCTGGTTGTCGACCTTGCCAGCCGGCAGCAAGGTGCTGGTCTGGTTGGCGGCGAAACGGGTTTCGCTGTTCATCAGGATGTTGTTGTCATCCTTGGTCCGCTTCCAGCCATCGGCCGGCATCGGCTTCTCGTAGGTGGTGGCATCGTCGATGTTGCTCATGCTGGCCAGCACTTTCGGCTCGGCCCCTTCGCTGGCGACATACCAGTTCGGCATGATGTCAGATTCGAACAGTACCCAGTACTCCACCACCAGCGGCACTTCGACCGTGGCATCCTTGGCAAAGCCCTGGAACTTCTCGGTCGGCGTCAAACGATAGAGGTCGCCGGTCAGATGGGTGATAGTGAACTGGTCGTTGTCTACCCGCTGGATGCGACGGATGGAGGAGACATAGATGTTCCAGTCTTTGGAGGTGACGTCAGCACCGGTGTTGGTCAGGTGCAGCTTGGCAACGCCGCAGCTCGCCCACTCGGAGCCCAGCGCCTGACAGTCGAGGCCGGCGCCGGCACCGTCGTTGGTGACGACTTCGTACTTGACGACGAGGTTGCTGGCGAGGGCGTCGACCACGGCTTGCTTGGCGGCATCGGCTGCAAGTGCCGGACCGGCGAAAACGGTAGACATGGCAATGGCTAACAGAGAATGTTTCAAGTTCATAACTGCTGCTCTCATTTGAAGTAAAGGTTGGATTTTCTTGGCTTTTTTTATATGGGGCCCCGAGGCGGGGCCCTTAGTTATGTCAACAATGGACTTAGACTTGAGGCGAGCTTGGCGCCCGATTAACGCAGGGCCTTCATCTCACCGGCGATGATTTCGGCCAATGGGCCCAGAATCACCTGCAGGTTCTGCTCACCGAGCTTGACCACACCGGCCGCGCCCAGGGCTTTGAGCTTGCGCTCGTCAACGATGCTGCGATCTTTCAGGGTCAGACGCAGACGGGTGATGCAGGCATCGATGGTCACCAGGTTCTCCTGGCCGCCCAGCACTTCCAGGTATTGCTTGGCCAGCTCGGTGCGGTCGGTGGTTTGAGCCTGTGCCGGTACCGCTTCGTCATCTTCACGACCCGGGGTTTTCAGGTTGAACTTGGCGATCACTGCGCGGAAGACCACGTAGTAGAGACCGAAGAACACCAGACCCTGCTGGATCAGCATGTACCAGTGGGTCGCCAGCGGGTTACGTGACTGGATAAACATGTCGACAAAACCAGCACTGAAGCCGAAGCCAGAAATCCAGTGCATGGAGGCGGCGATGAACACGGAGATACCGGTCAGGAACGCGTGGATGACGTACAGTACCGGCGCCACGAACATGAAGGAGAACTCGAGCGGCTCGGTCACCCCGGTGAAGAAGGAGGCAAAGGCGGCGGCGATCATGATGGACGCAACCTTGTCCTTGTTCTCTTTCTTGGCGGAATGGTAGATGGCCAGTGCGGCGCCCGGCAGACCGAACATCATGATGGGGAAGAAGCCGGCCTGATACATGCCGGTCACACCCACGACCGCCTTGCCGGCGTCAATGGAGGATTGACCGCCCAGGAAGTTCGGGATGTCGTTGATGCCGGCCACGTCGAACCAGAACACGGAGTTCAGGGCGTGGTGCAGACCAATCGGGATCAGCAGACGGTTGAAGAAGGCGTAGATACCGGCGCCGGTGGAGCCCAGGTTGACGATGGATTCACCAAAGCTCACCAGACCACCGTAAATGACCGGCCAGACGGCCATCAGGACGAAGGAGACCACGATCATCACCACGGAGGTCACGATCGGCACCAGACGACGACCGGAGAAGAAGGCCAGCGCCTTGTGCAGTTCCACACCACTGAAGCGGTTGTAGAGCTCGGCCGCGATCACACCGGTCAAGATACCGATGAACTGGTTCTCAATCTTGCCAAACGCAGCAGGCACCTGGTCCAGCGGGATCTGCTGGATTTGGGATACCGCGCCCGGGCTCAGCAAGGTGGTCACCACCAGGAAACCGACCAGACCGGCCAGCGCGGCGGAACCGTCTTTGTCTTTGGACATGCCATAGGCAACACCCACGGCAAACAGGATGGCCATCTTGTCGATGATGGCCGCACCCGCCTTGATCAGGAAGGCGGCCAGCGCGCTGTCACCACCCCAACCATTCGGGTCAATCCAGTAGCCAACCCCCATCAGGATCGCGGCGGCAGGCAATACCGCTACCGGCACCATCAGGGCCCGGCCGATCTTTTGCAAATAACCGAGAATGTTCACGGTTCCTCTCCTTAGTTAATGTTTTTCTAGAAATTAAGTGCTTATCACGTTTGACGCATAAGCCATCAAGGCTTGATTGGCAGTCTAGGGCTTTTATTTCGCTGCGCAAATTAATAAACCTGTAATCGTGATCATTATCACCCAAACGAGATAAAGGTGGCGGATAGATGTGGCTTAGTTCGCAATCTTTATTTACGCTATAAAACAACTTAAATCCGTCCCGCTCTTCTTGCCGCCGACATCCCGGCCGCAACCCGTACAGAGGTATCTACAATGCGCCTGATCCCGTTGAAATCTGCCAGCCAAGTGGGGCTGTGGTCCGCCCGTTACATCGTTGACCGTATCAATGCGTTCAAACCCACTGCCGATCGCCCCTTCGTACTGGGCCTGCCCACTGGCGGCACTCCGCTCAACACCTACAAGCGCCTGATTGAGCTGCATAAAGCCGGTGAGGTGAGCTTCCAGAACGTGGTCACCTTCAACATGGACGAGTACGTCGGCCTGCCGGAAGACCACCCCGAGAGCTACCACAGCTTCATGCACAACAACTTCTTCAGCCACATCGACATTCGCCCCGAGAACATCAACATCCTCAACGGCAACGCGCCGGATCTGGTGGCCGAGTGCAAGCGTTACGAAGAGAAAATCAAGTCCTACGGCAAGATCCACCTGTTCATGGGTGGCGTCGGCAACGACGGCCACATCGCATTCAACGAGCCGGCCTCTTCCCTGGCCTCCCGCACCCGGGTCAAGACCCTGACCGAAGACACCCGCATCGCCAACTCCCGCTTCTTTGGCGGCGACATGGAGCAGGTGCCCAAGCTGGCGCTGACCGTGGGCGTCGGCACCTTGATGGATGCCGAGGAGATCATGATCCTGGTGACCGGTCACGGCAAGGCGCAGGCCCTGCAGGCCGCGGTGGAAGGCAGCGTCAACCACATGTGGACCATCTCCACCCTGCAACTGCATCCGAAGGGAATGATGGTGTGTGACGAGCCCTCCACCATGGAGCTCAAGGTCAAGACGGTACGCTACTTCCAGCAGCTCGAAGCCGCCAACATCGGCCGTCTGTAAGGAGTCACCATGTACGCATTGACCAACTGCACCCTCTACACCGGCAGCTGCGTGCTGACCGGTTACGGGGTGGTGATCGAGGGCGACCAGATTGTCGCCATCTCCCATCAGGCCGAACTGCCAGCCGGCATCGAACAGATTGACCTCAAGGGTGCCAACCTCAGCCCCGGCTTCATCGACGTGCAGCTCAACGGCTGCGGCGGCGTCATGTTCAACGGCCACATCACCACCCAGACCCTGGCGACCATGCAGGCCGCCAATCTGAAATCCGGTACCACCAGCTTCCTGCCGACCCTGATCACCAGTCCGGATGCGGACATGAAGCAGGCCGTCGCCGTCACCCGCGACTACATGGCGGCGCACCCCAACGAAGTCCTTGGCGTGCACCTGGAAGGGCCCTACACCAACCTCAAGCGCAAGGGGATCCACCCGGCCGAGCAGATCCGCCAGCCCGCCGACGAGATGATCGACTTCTTCTGCACCAACGCGGATGCCATCGCCAAGATCACTCTGGCGCCGGAGCGCAACAAGCCGGAGCACATCCGTCGTCTGGTGGAGGCCGGCATTCTGGTCTCCGCCGGCCACACCGCCGCCAATTACGATCAGGCCATGGCCGGGTTCGACAGCGGCATTCGCTTCGCGACCCACCTCTACAACGCCATGACCCCGACCCTGAACGGCCGCGAGCCGGGCGTGGTGGGTGCCATCTATGATCGCAAGGATGTCTACGCCGGCGTCATCGTCGACGGCCATCACGTGCACTGGGCCAACGTGCGTCTCGCGCACAAGATGCTGGGGGAACGGCTGGTGCTGGTCACCGACGCGACCGCGCCGGCAGGGGCACCGGAAGGCTTTGAGAAGTTTGATTTTTGTGGCGCAACCGTCTATTTCCGCGATGGTCAGTGCGTCGACGAGAATGGTACACTCGGCGGCTCTGCCCTCACCATGATTGAGGGGGTGGAGAATCTGGTCAAACAGGTCGGATTACCGCTCGATGAAGCACTGAGAATGGCCACCCTTTACCCTGCACGCGCCATTGGATGGGACTCACGTCTCGGTAGTATCCAGGTCGGAAAAATAGCCAACCTGACTGTCTTTGATCAGGCCTTCACGGTCTGCGGGACCGTGGTTAACGGACACTACACAACACAGTGACACTATGACTGGCGGACAAATAGCAAACGTAGATCTTATCAAGCAGGTCAACAGTGCAGCCGTGTATCGGCTCATCGACCTGCAGGGGCCCATCTCGCGGGTCAAAATTGCCGAGTTGAGTCAGCTGGCCCCGGCCAGCGTGACCAAGATCACCCGGCAACTGATCGAGCATGGCCTGATCAAGGAGACCTCGCCGCAAGCCTCCACCGGTGGACGGCGCGCCATCTCCCTGACCACCATCAAGCATCGCTTCCAGTTTGTGTCCGCCAAGCTGGGTCGCGGCTACCTGCAGCTGAGTCTCTATGATCTCGACGGCAAGGAGCTCGACCAGCATGTCACCCAGGTGACCGAGATCGAGCAACAACCGGTGGTAGACATGCTGCTGCGGGAGATCGGTGCCTTCATCGACTCCCAGCAGGATCGCAGCCGAAACCTCATCAGCATAGCGCTGACCATGCCGGGCCTGGTCAATCCGGAATCGGGCATGGTCATCTACACCCCCAAGTACCAGATCCGCAATCTGGCGCTGGCCAAGCTGTTGGAAAACCACTTCAACCTGCCCTGCTACGTGGGTAACGACACCCGCTCGCTGGCACTGGCCGAACACTTCTTCGGCGAGTCCCGCGACTGCATGGACTCCATTCTGGTGAGCGTCCACCAGGGGGCAGGCTCGGGCATCATCACCAAGGGCAAGGTGTTCCTCGGTCAGAACCGCAACGTCGGCGAGATCGGTCACATCCAGGTCGAACCGCTCGGCAAGCGCTGTCACTGCGGCAACTTCGGCTGCCTGGAGACCATCGCCTCCAACGAGGCCATCGTCGACAAGGTGAAGGAGCTTATCAGCCGCGGCCACCTGAGCTCGCTGCAGGAGAAGCACATCACCATCCAGGAGGTGTGCAAGGCGGCCATGGCCGGTGACGAGCTGGCCCGCAGCGTGATCGAGAACGTGGGTGAACATCTGGGGCGGGCGGTGGCCATCACGGTCAACCTGTTCAACCCGCAGAAGGTGTTGATCGCCGGCGAAATCACCGCCGCCGAAGAGATCCTGTTCCCGGCCATCCGCCGCTGCGTGGAGCACCAGTCCCTGCCAAGCTTCCATCGCGGCCTGCCCATCGTGAAGGCACGCTTCCAGAATCAACCCACCGTCGGTGGTTTCGCGCTGGTGAAGCGGGCCCTGCTGGAGGGAGACCTGCTGCAGATCATCATGGAGCAGAAGTAGGGCCGAGGCCTTGCGAAACAACAACGGCAGCCAGTGGCTGCCGTTTTTATTGATAGATTCTTCGAGCGTAGGTTCGATTAGCCGCATAGCGGCGTAATCGGACGCGGTGACTCACCCAGCCCGGCACGGCTTGAACAGATCCAGCGCGCCGTTGTAGACCTGGGTCTGCACATCCATGATCCCCAGCATGGAGTGGAACAAGTTGTCGTGGGAGAAGCGCTTGCCGGCCGCCTCCTGCTGCAGACAATCCAGATCCAGCTTGCGGTCCGCCTGCAACTGGGGGGAGAACCAGGTCATCAGCGGCACCCGGGTCTGATCGTCCGGCGCGAACTTGTAGGGGGTGCCGTGCAGGTAGAGCCCCATGGCCCCGAGGGATTCGCCGTGATCCGACAGATAGACCAGCCCCACGTTGTAATCCTTCTCCAGCGTCTTGAGCTTGTCGATGAGACGGGCCACCACCTTGTCGGTGTAGCGGATGGTGTTGTCGTAGGTGTTGACCAGCTCTTCATTAGTGCAGTTTTCGATGTCGCTGCGCGGGCAGTCTGGCACGAAGGTCCGTTCACTGGCGGGATAGCGGCGATAGTAGGTCGGGCCGTGGCTGCCCATCAGGTGGAAGGCCACCAGCTTGTTGCCCTTCATCTGCGCGATCTGCCGATCCAGCCCCTCCAGCATCACCTCATCGTAGCAGGAACCCTTCTGGCAGTACTGGGGAAAATCCTTGGCCTCGATCTCGATGGTGGGCACGTTCTTGCACACCCCC
This sequence comes from Aeromonas sp. QDB20, assembly GCF_027707805.1. Taxonomy (NCBI): domain Bacteria; kingdom Pseudomonadati; phylum Pseudomonadota; class Gammaproteobacteria; order Aeromonadales; family Aeromonadaceae; genus Aeromonas; species Aeromonas sp. QDB20. Next base: position 214,600 of record NZ_JAPCJC010000005.1, read on the forward strand.
TTGCAGCCGCCGTCGTTCTCCTTCCACAGCACGGAGACGCCGGCGTGCTGCAGCACATCCAGCATGCCGTCACGGGACTGGGCCAGGGTGTCGTCATAGCCGCGTCGCGTCAGGTTGGAGAACATGCAGGGCACCGAGACCGCGGTGGCGGTGCCGCAGGAGCGCACGTTGCGAAACGAGACCATGCCCGACTCCCTCGCGGTGAAGCTGTTGGTAGCCTTGCCGTAACCGTTGAGGGAGTAGTTCTGGCTGCGCGCCGTCTCCCCCACCACCAGGAACATCAGGGTCGGCTTGCTGCCCTGCCCCACCACCCTGGCGTCCGTGCCCAGCTGCTGATACGGGATCGGGGTGGCGAACAGGATGTCGGTGGCGTAGCGATAGAGGCCGTGTACGTAGTTGGCGGGCACTATCTCCTTGCCGAGGGACTTGTTGTTGCGCCCGACCGAGGCGTAATCCTGGTAATAGAGGGAGGCCACCCCCACCAGAAACAGCAAGGAGAGGGCGATGGAGCCGAGCCGCAGGCCCAGCCCCTTGTACCAGGGACGGGGATAGTCAATCTTCACCCACAGCAGGGCCAAGGCCGGCAGCAGGCCGGTCAGCGCGAACCAGAGCAACACGGAACCATTGAGGTAGGAGGCCGCCTCCCCGCTGTTGGTCTCGACGATGTTCTGCACCATGCTCACGTCGAAGATGACGCCGTATTTCAGCATGGCGTAGCTGACCACGGATCCCATCAGGATCAGCAGCACAAAGAAGGGCTTGAGCAGATAGCGAAAGGTAAAGGGCAGGAACACCGCGTTGAGCGCGGCCAGCAGCACGAAGGGGATCGAGACGACGAAGCCCGCCTTGACGTGTTCCAGCTTGGTAAGAATGGTGTAGAAGTGGAGGAAAATGGGCCAGTTGAAGAGCAGTGCAAACAGCAGCACCAACAACAGATTCACCTTCATCACACCCAAGGTGATACGCATAACGATACTCCGACAAACCAGACAAGACAGGGGGCTTGGCAACAGCCCCTCTTTGGATCTTCCGCGCCGGCGCCCTCTTCCCGAGGTGCAGACCGGCCGTAGGCGCGAGGGCCCCGGGACGCAGGCAGGGTAGAAAACCAAACTTAAGGGAGAATTAAGGCGGGGCCTGTTCTGGCCGAAGGGCGGGTCGATGCGGGTTATACGGATGAAAAAAAACGGCAGCCGAGGCTGCCGTTTCGAGGAATATTGCCGATCTGATTACAGGGTGGCGGCAACTTCGTCGGAGATGGAACCGTTGTGGTACACCTCCTGCACGTCGTCCAGATCTTCCAGCATGTCGATGAGGCGCATCAGCTTGGGCGCGGTCTCGGCATCCAGCTCCGCTTCGGTGGAAGGGATCATGGTCACTTCGGCGCTCTCGGGCTTGAAGCCGGCGGCTTCCAGACCGTCCAGCACGGTGCCGAAGTCGTTCGGGGTGGTGTACACCTCGATGGTGCCATCTTCTTCGGTCACCACGTCGTCGGCACCCGCTTCCAGGGCGGCGTCCATCAGGGCATCTTCATCGGCGCCCACGAAGGTCAGTACACCCTTCTTGGTGAACAGGTAGGCCACGGAGCCATCGGTACCCAGGTTGCCGCCGCACTTGCTGAAGGCGTGACGCACTTCGGCCACGGTGCGGTTGCGGTTGTCGGTCAGGCACTCCACCATGACGGCGGAGCCGGCCGGGCCGTAACCTTCGTAGACGATGGTTTCGAGCTGCTCGCCGTCACCACCGCCGGCCCCACGGGCGATGGCACGGTTGATGGTGTCACGGGTCATGTTGCTGGTCAGGGCCGCCGCCACCGCCGCACGCAGGCGCGGGTTGTTGGCCGGGTCGGCATCACCGAGACGCGCGGAGGTGGTGATTTCGCGGATCAGCTTGGTGAAGATCTTGCCGCGCTTGGCGTCTTGCGCCGCCTTGCGGTGTTTGATGTTGGCCCATTTACTGTGACCTGCCATAGGGACTCTCCGTTATAGTTTGAAATTTCAGTAACACAGGTTGCGACTACCCGGGGAAACGGGAAAGGCCGCATTGCTGCGGCCCTGGTTGCCGATAAAGGCTTATTCGTCACCCTTGACGGTGGTCGCAATCGCCAGCTCGCCCAGCTGGGTCGGGTTGGCAAAACTGGGGGCGTCGGTCATCAGACAGGCGGCCGCCGTGGTTTTCGGGAAGGCAATCACGTCCCGAATGTTCTCGGTACCGGTCAGCAGCATGCTGAGGCGGTCCAGACCGAACGCCAAGCCGGCGTGCGGCGGGGTACCGTATTTGAGGGCATCCAGCAGGAAGCCGAACTTCAGGCGCTGCTCGGCCGGGGTGATCCCCAGGATGTCGAACACGGTGGACTGCATCTCGCTGTTGTGGATACGGACAGAACCGCCACCCACTTCGTAACCGTTGATCACCATGTCGTAGGCGTTGGCGTAAGCGCCTACCGGGTTGGCCTTCAGCTGCTCCGGGCTCAGGCCGCTCGGCGCGGTGAAGGGGTGGTGCATGGCGGCCAGACCGCCTTCGCCATCTTCCTCGAACATCGGGAAGTCGATGACCCACAGCGGCTTCCAGCTGTTCTCCAGCAGGCCCAGATCGCGGCCCACTTTCAGACGCAGGGCGCCCATGGCATCGCACACCACTTTCTTGGAGTCGGCGCCGAAGAAGATGATGTCACCGTCGGCTGCGCCGGTGCGGGTCAGGATCTCGCGCACGATGGCGTCGGAGAGGAACTTGGCCACCGGGGACTGTACCCCTTCGATGCCGTTGGCCGCTTCGTTGACCTTCATCCAGGCCAGGCCCTTGGCACCATAGATGCCGACGAACTTGGTGTACTCGTCGATCTGCTTGCGAGAGAGCTCGGCGCCGCCCGGTACTTTCAGGGCTGCCACGCGGCCTTTCGGATCGTTGGCGGGGCCGGCGAACACGGCGAACTCGACCGCGGTCAGCAGATCAGCCACATCCACCAGCTCCATCGGCAGACGCAGGTCCGGCTTGTCGGAGCCGTAGCGACGCATGGCTTCGTCGAAGGTCATGATCGGGAAGTCGCCCAGATCCACGTTCAGGATGTGCAGCCACAGTTTACGGATCATCTCTTCCATGATTTCACGCACTTGCGGTGCGGTCATGAAGGAGGTCTCCACGTCGATCTGGGTGAATTCCGGCTGGCGGTCGGCACGCAGGTCTTCGTCACGGAAGCACTTGACGATCTGGTAGTAACGGTCGAAGCCGGACATCATCAGCAGCTGCTTGAACAGCTGGGGGGACTGCGGCAGAGCGTAGAACTTGCCCTTGTGCACGCGGCTCGGCACCAGATAGTCACGGGCCCCTTCCGGGGTGGCTTTGGTCAACATCGGGGTCTCGATGTCGAGGAAGCCGTGTTCGTCCATGAAGCGGCGCACGAAGGCACTGGCCTTGGCACGGGTCTTCAGGTATTTGGCCATCTCGGGGCGACGCAGATCCAGGTAGCGATACTTGAGGCTCACCTCTTCGCTGTTGACCTGGTTGAAGTCCAGCGGCAGCGGCTCGGCACGGTTGATGATGGTGAGCTCGTGGGCGAACACCTCGATGGCGCCGGTGGCCATGTCGCTGTTGCGCTGGGAGTCGGGACGGGTGCGCACCACGCCGGAGACCTGAATGCAGAACTCGCCGCGCAGTTCGGAGGCCAGGGCGAAGGCGTCCGGTTTGTCCGGATCGAAGAACACCTGGACGATGCCCTCGCGGTCACGCATGTCGATAAAGATGAGGCCGCCCAGATCGCGACGACGATGGACCCAACCGCACAATGTAATGGTCTGCCCTGCATGGGCCTCATTGACCTGTCCGCAATAGATAGAGCGCATGGACTTCTTCCTTCGAAATTGTAGAGAGACGGTTAACCTGGGTCGCCGGGCACGACTGGCAAGCACCGTCTGTCTCACAGCTGGCCAGATCCTGCTTCTTGCCCGGTTTGAAATCTGTCTCGTACCGTCCGACCGCCGGGATCGGACACCTGCCGCCGATATCGGCTCGACCAGAGGCGGCTGGCAAGCGGCCGGGTTGTCGGGCGGAGGGCATCGGCAAGCGATTGTTGTTTGGCCGCATCATGGCCGCTGCCGTCGTCACAATATGCGTACAGCGGCGTGAGTCACAACAAATTGGCAAACAAAAGGGCTGGCATTATAGAGGAAAACCCCCATTTGGGTAAAATGGCCAGCAGCCTCCTTTGCCCTGTTTTTTACATCCCGGGGCAAAAAAAGGGGAAAATCGAGACAAACCCGCAGACAGGATCCCTCATGAGCCTCTTTTTGGGCCTGCCACAATGGTCGCACCCGGCCTGGCCCGGTCACTTGCTGGGGGTGGGCGCCAAGCCCGCCGAGCACCTCGCCCACTATGCCCGGGTCTTCAACACGGTGGAAGGCAATACCACCTTCTACGCCTCGCCGACCCCCGACACGGTCCGGCGCTGGGCCGACGCGGTGCCATCGGACTTTCGTTTCAGCTTCAAGTTTCCGCAAACCATCAGTCACCAGAGCGATCTGGTGAGCGCCGACAAGCAGGTGAGCGACTTTATCCGCCTGCTGACCCCTCTGCATGACAAGCTGGGGCTGCTCAAGCTGCAGCTGCCCGCCCGCTTCGGACCCGACGGTCTTCCTCGCCTGGCGGCCTTCTTCGAACGGCTGCCGACACAATTTAACTATGCCCTCGAGGTGCGCCACCCCGATTTCTTCACCAAGGGCGAGGCGGAGCGGCAGTTGAACCGGCTGCTGATGGAGAGAGGTATCAACCGCATCATGCTCGACAGCCGGCCGCTCTTCTCGGTGCCCGCCACCTCGGCGGCCATGATCGATGCCCAGGGCAAGAAACCGAGGCTGCCGGTGCACCTGCTGGCCACCGCCGATGCCCCCGTGGTGCGGCTCATCGGCCTGCCACATCCCGAGGACAACCACCCCTTCCTGCCAGGCTGGCTCCCTCACTGGCGTCAGTGGTTGGCGGAGGGAAAAGATCTCTACCTCTTTATACATACTGCCGACAACGCCCAGGCCCCCGAACTGGCCCGTCAGGTGGCCCGCCTGCTGGGGCAGGAGATGGCCCCCTGGCCGGGGGAAAACGATCGCGCGCGCCAGGGCGTGCTGCCCTTTTGAGCGGCGCTTTCGCCGCCCCCGCTTCGGCGCGAAAAAAAGCCGTTTTTTTCTGTTCTGACGGGGCTTGGCGTCAAGACAAACGGCCGCCTTTCCTCTACACTAGCGCCCCATGCAAGGACCCGGTCTGCCCGCCCATCGCACTTGATTGCAGGCGAGCATCCGGCTCCGGTAACAGGGCCCCGACGCCCCTTGACGACAACCGCTTGTCGCCCAGGGCGCAGCCCATCAAAAGGACCAGGATGATGGTCCATTGCGAACGGAAGCGGCCCGATGGATCTCAAGGCCCGCCACCCCGTTCGTGAACCGGTGACGACACGACCCGGACGGGTGTCACCCAACGATTCAATTGAACAAAACAGTCGGTTCGCGCACCGGCTGTCAGGTTGCGCCAGCATGCACGATCAGATTTTTGCCGCCCCCATCGCCCGATTGGGGGATTTTTGCTTTGACGAACAGGTCGTCGATGTCTTTCCCGACATGATCCAGCGCTCGGTGCCGGGTTACAGCAACATCATCTCCGCCATCGGCATGATGGCCGCCCGCTACGCCCAGCCCGAGAGCCGACTCTACGATCTCGGCTGCTCCCTGGGTGCCGCCACCCAGGCGATGCGTCGCCATGTTGCCCAGCCCGGCTGCCGCATCACGGCAGTGGATCTCTCCCACCCCATGATAGAGCGGGCCCGCGCCCACCTCTCAGGCTTCAAGTCCGAGGTGCCGGTGGAGCTCATCGAGGCGGACATCTGCGACATCGAGATTGAGAACGCCTCCGTGGTGGTGCTCAACTTCACCCTGCAGTTCGTCGCGCCCGAGAAACGGACTTCCCTCATCCAGCGCATCTTTGACGGCCTGCGCCCGGGCGGGATCCTGATCCTGAGCGAGAAGTTTCGCTTCGAGGACGAGCAGGTCAACGAGCTGCTCATCGACCTGCACCTCGACTTCAAGCGCGCCAACGGTTACAGCGAGCTGGAGATCAGCCAGAAACGCACCGCCCTTGAGAACGTGATGCGCACCGACAGCCTGCCGGTGCATCAGGCCCGCCTGCGGGAGGCCGGCTTCGCCCATCAGGATCTCTGGTTCCAGTGCTTCAACTTCGGCTCCATGATCGCCATCAAATCCAGCGAGCCTGCCCAGCCATGATCGACTTTGCCAACTTCTATCAGCTGATCGCCAAGAACCGGCTGAGCCACTGGCTGCACACCCTGCCCGCCCAGCTGCACGCCTGGCAACACGACAACCAGCACGGCGATCTGCCGCGCTGGAACCGCGCCCTCAACAAGCTGCCGCAGGTAGCCCCCGGCCACGTCGAGCTGACCAGCCGGGTCGAAATCGGCTCGGCCGAGAGCCTCGGCGAAGGGGAGCGCAAGAAGGTGGAGAGCCTGCTGCGCCACTTCATGCCCTGGCGCAAGGGCCCGTTCACGGTGCACGGCATCCACATCGACACCGAGTGGCGCTCCGACTGGAAGTGGGATCGGGTGCTGCCCCACATCAGCCCGCTTGCCGGCCGTTACGTGCTGGACGTGGGCTGCGGCAGCGGCTATCACCTCTGGCGCATGGTGGGCGAAGGGGCCAAGCTGGCGGTCGGCATCGATCCGAGCCCGCTGTTCTTGTGCCAGTTCGAGGCCATTCGCCACTTCGCGGGCAACGACCAGCGCGCCCACCTGCTGCCGCTCGGCATTCAGGAGCTGCCGGAGCTGCGGGCGTTCGACACCGTCTTCTCCATGGGGGTGCTCTATCACCGCAAATCCCCCATCGAGCACATCGAGCAGCTGCGCAACCAGCTCAAGGACGACGGCGAGCTGGTGCTGGAGACCCTGGTGATCGACGGCGGCGTCAACGACGTGCTGATGCCCACCGATCGCTACGGCAAGATGCGCAACGTCTGGTTCATTCCCTCCAGCGCGGCGCTCAAGCTGTGGGTCGAGCGCTGCGGGTTCACCGATGTGCGGATAGTCGACGAGAATATGACCAGCACGGACGAACAGCGTCGTACCGACTGGATGATTAATGAATCCCTGAGTGATTATCTGGATCCAGCCAATCCAGCACTCACGGTAGAAGGACACCCGGCACCCAAACGTGCCGTACTGATTGCCAGAAAGGCCAAAGACTAGCCGATGGCCGCGGTGGAAGTTACACTGACCCAATTCCAGGAAGCACAGTTAAATGAATGACATGAAAAGCAAATTAAAAGGAATGACCCTGCTCTCCCTGCTCAGTCTCGGCGGGTGTGTCACGATGGAAAAAGCGCCCCCGGTACCTACCCTGACGCTGGCCGAGCTTCGCAACGAGATCAATCTGAGCGAGCAGCGCCTGCAAACATCCATGGAACAGCAACAGAAGCAGTATGTGCAGCAACAGCACCTGCTGGTTCAGCTCAACACTGATGTCAACAACATGAAAGAGTCCGTGAACAAAGTCGGCAGCAAGCTGGAACACCTGCCGCCCGAGCCGCCCAAACCCATGGCGATCCCGACCGAGAAGTGCCAGGCCCCGAGCCAGGGTCACACCGTCGACGGCAAGCTGCTGGTCGGCGAGGCGGAGTGGATCTGGGTTGACGCGGCCAACGACGCCTTCCAGGCGCGGGTCGATACCGGTGCCACCACCTCCTCCATCAGCGCCCAGGACATCACCATCTTCGAGCGCAACGGCAAGAACTGGGTGCGCTTCTTCCTGAGCCATCAGGAGATGGACGACAAGATCCAGATTGAAGCGCCGCTGGTGCGCCACGTGCGGGTGCGTCAGGCCTCCGCCGACGATCTCGACCGCCGCCCTGTGGTACGCCTCGCCGTACGTATCGGCGACATGACCGAGAAGGCCGAATTTACCCTGAAAGATCGCAGCGACATGGCCTTCCCCGTGCTGCTGGGTCGTGAATTCCTCAAAGACATCGCCGTGGTTGATGTGGCCCGCGAATATATCCAACCAAAACCCAAGCTCAAGGATGTGAAATAATCCATGGTTTCCCGTAAGCCGTTCTATTTGCTGGTTGCCCTGCTGTACATTGTCGGCCTGGGGATGACGTTCTATCACCACATCGCGCTGGACGTACCGCTCACGCCGGGTGAAAAACGCCAGATCTGGTCCATCGAAGCCAAGCTGGAGTTCGAGGCCACCGGCGAGCCGGTGATCGCCTCCCTGGCCATTCCGGGCACCCAGCCCGGTTTCACCCTGATGAACGAGAACGCCGCGAGCCCGGGTTACGGCCTCTCCTTCGTCGAGAAGGATGGCGATGCCCGTGCCGAGTGGTCGATCCGCACCGCCTCCGGCCGTCAAGAGCTCTACTACCGCGTCGACATGATGGCCGATGCCCACGCCAAGCCGGCTGCCAACCCGCAGCCGCCGGCCATCGAGAAGCAGATCGAGAGCGAGCCCTACGCCACCGCCATGCAGCAGATCCTGGAGCGTGCCCAGGAGCGTTCCGCCGACGGCTACACCCTGACTCGCGAGATCATCAAGGAGATCGAGAAGCAGGAGCAGAACGCCGAGCTGCTGAAAAAGCACAAGAGTCGTGCCAACCTGATCGCCGAGCTGCTCAACAACGCCGACGTACCGGCCCGTGTCGTCCATGCCCTGAGCCTGGAAGACGGTCGCCGTCGTCAGGAGCTGGTGGATTACCTGCAGGTGTTCAACAGCCCGACCGACTACAAGCTGTTCAACCCGCAAACCGGTGAACAGGGTCGCCCGGCCAACCTGCTGCTGTGGGAGTACAACTCCGGTGCCCTGCTGGACGTGACCGGTGGCCACAACTCCAAGGTGAGCTTCTCGATGATCGCGCAGGAGCAACCGGTGAGCGTGGCGCTGGCCCAGAAGTTTGAAAAATCGGAGATGATGAACTTCTCCATCCACAGCCTGCCGCTGGAAGAGCAGACCCTGTTCAAGGGCCTGCTGCTGATCCCCATCGGCGTGCTGATGGTGGTGTTTCTGCGGGTCATCGTCGGCATCAAGACCTCGGGTACCTTCATGCCGGTGCTGATCGCGGTCGCCTTCATCCAGACCCAGCTGATCACCGGTCTGGTGGGCTTCCTGCTCATCGTCGGCACGGGTCTGGTGATCCGTTCCTACCTGTCGCGGCTCAACCTGCTGCTGGTGGCGCGGATATCGGCCATCATCATCATGGTGATCTCGATGATCGGCATCTTCTCGGCGTTTGCCTTCAAGCTGGGGCTGACCGACGGCATGAAGATCACCTTCTTCCCGATGATCATCCTCTCCTGGACCATCGAGCGGATGTCCATCCTGTGGGAAGAAGAGGGCCCGAAAGAGGTGTTCCGCCAGGGCGGCGGCTCCCTGCTGGTGGCCATCATCGCCTACCTGGCCATGGACAACGAACTGATCCGCCACCTCACCTTCAACTTCCTCGGTCTGCAGCTGGTGCTGATGGCGACCGTGCTGTTGATGGGTAACTACACCGGCTACAAGCTGAGCGAGCTCAAGCGCTTCAAGCCGCTGGTGGACGAGATGCGCTCCGGTGCCACCCCGGGTAAGGACAAGTAACAGATGTGGTTCTGGGAAAAGTACACCACCCCGTGGAGCCTGTCTCAGTCAGGCATCCTCGGCATGAACAAGCGCAACCACTCCTACATCAGCCGCTACAATCCGCGCAGCCTCTATCCGCTGGTGGATGACAAGCTGCAGACCAAGCGCATCGCGCTGGATGCGGGGGTGACGGTGCCGGAACTGATCGGCACCATCCGTGCCCAGCACGACGTGAGCCGCATCACCGAGCTGGTGAAGGATTGGCCGGGCTTCTGCATCAAGCCGGCGCGCGGCTCCGGCGGCAAGGGGATCCTGGTGATCCTGCGCCAGGAGGACGGCCTCTTCTACAAGCCGAACGGCAGCGCCAGCAACGGCCAGGATCTGGAGCGTCATGTCTCCAACATCCTGGCGGGGCTCTACTCATTGGGTGGCAAGCCTGACGTGGCGCTGGTGGAAGGGCTCATCAACTTCGATGACGTGTTCGACGGCTACTCGTTTGAAGGGGTCCCCGATGCCCGGGTGATCATCTTCAAGGGCTTCCCGGTGATGGCCATGATGCGCCTCTCCACCGCCGCCTCCGACGGCAAGGCGAACCTGCACCAGGGCGCCGTGGGGGTGGGTCTGTGCCTGCGCACCGGCCGCGCGCTGCGGGCAGTGCAGTTTGGCAATCCGCTGCGTCACCATCCGGATACCGGCCTCGATCTGTACGATCTCAAGGTGCCCCACTGGGACACCCTGCTGACCCTGGCGGCCTCCTGCTACGAGATGTCGGGCCTCGGCTACATCGGGACCGACATGGTGCTGGACAAGTTCCGCGGCCCCATGCTGCTGGAGCTCAACGCCCGTCCGGGCCTCGCCATCCAGATCGCCAACGGCCGCGGCCTGGTGCCCAACCTCAAGACCATCGAGAAGCTGGGTCAGGTGAAGATGAACGTGGAGCAGCGGGTCAACTTCGCCAAGGATCACTTCGGTATCTTTGACGAGTAGTCCGGAGCTGGATGACAAAAGCGCGCCAAAGGGCGCGCTTTTTTATGCCTGCCGTTTATCGGCAATCTGCCGGCAACAACAATCCTGCTGAGCTATGCATGGTTACTGAGCCGTGGTTACTAAATAATGTTACCAAGCCAGACCGCCAAATAGCGGCCATAAAAAACCGATGCCAGGGCATCGGTTTTTCACTATCCGGTGTACCGACCCGATTACAGGGAAGCGGCGTTCTCGGACAGGTACTTGGCAACGCCGTCCGGAGAGGCGGTCATGCCCTTTTTGCCTTTCTCCCACTGAGCCGGGCACACTTCGCCGTGCTCTTCGTGGAACTGCAGAGCGTCGACCATGCGCAGCATCTCGTCGATGTTGCGGCCCAGCGGCAGATCGTTGACAACCTGGTGACGAACGACACCGTTCTTGTCGATCAGGAAGGAGCCACGGAATGCCACGCCGGCTTCCGGGTGTTCGACGTCATAGGCTTTGCAGATTTCGTGCTTGATGTCGGCAACCAGCGGGTACTTGACCGGGCCGATGCCGCCGTCTTCGATCTTGGTGTTGCGCCAGGCGTTGTGGGAGAACTCGGAATCGATGGAAACACCGATCACTTCCACGCCACGCTTGTTGAACTCTTCCAGACGGTGATCGAAGGCAATCAGCTCGGACGGGCAGACGAAGGTGAAATCGAGCGGATAGAAGAACAGGACGGCTGCCTTGCCCTTGATGTGGGATGCCAGGTTGAAGGAGTCAACGATCTGGCCATTGCCCAGAACGGCAGCAGCGGTGAAATCGGGTGCGGGACGGCCTACCAATACCATATTCAATTCCTCTTTATGTGAAGTGAACAATCCTGTCAGGATTGGGCTACCTAGAGCCAAGTCCGTCTAATTAAAGCGACAAACTATAACCCCGATGGTAGATTAGTTAAATCAAATTAAATAGATAGCATTAATCGGGTTTTCCTATGCAACGTTGGCCCAGCCTGAAACAGCTGCAATATCTGGTCGCTCTCGACGAGCACAAGAACTTCAACCGCGCCGCCAAGGCCTGTCATGTCAGCCAGTCGACCCTGAGTACCGGGATCCAGACTCTGGAGGACATGATGAACCTGCAACTGGTGGAGCGGGACCACAAGAGCTTCATTATGACCCCGGTCGGCATGGAAATCGTCGAGCGGGCTCGCAATTTGCTCTCCGATGCGCGGGATCTGATGGAACTCGGCCAGCATCAGGGGGGCGTCATGCACGGCACCGTGCGCCTCGGCTGCATTCCCACCATAGCCCCCTTCCTGCTCAGCAAGCTGCTGCAAGAGTGCGGCAAAACCTATCCTGAGCTGGAATTGTTGCTGCGTGAAGACACCACCACCAACCTGCTCAAGCAGCTGGAGCAGGGCCAGCTCGACCTGCTGATCCTGGCGCTGCCGGTGGAGATCGGCGGTTTTCACTGCAAGACGGTCGGCCAGGACCCCTTCCACATGGTGATGCCCGCCAGCATGGCGGCCAGCCTGCACACCCCGTTCGACTACAAGGAGCTGCCCAACCAGAGCATCTTCCTGTTGGAGCGGGAACACTGCCTCACCGAACACGCGGTGAGCGCCTGCCGGCTGCGGGACAAGAGCAAGATCAACCCGTTTGCCGCCACCAGCCTGCACACCCTGGTGCAGATGGTCGGCGCCGGGCTCGGCACCACCTTCCTGCCGCAGATGGCCATCGATGCGGGCATCCTCGACAACACGGATCTGGTGGCCATTCCGCTGCCGGGGGAGCACCCCTACCGCGAGATCGGGCTGGTGTGGCGCCCCAGCACCACCCGGGTGCAGACCTTCTACAAGCTGGCGGAGCTGCTCACCCCGCTCATCGACAACAAGGGTTGAAGCTCACTCCCATAAAAAACGCCGGCACATGCCGGCGTTGTTGTCATGGGCGCAAGGCCCTGCTCTGTCAGTGGCTGGCCGGTGGCCCGAAGATGCGGGTGTAGGAGGTCAGGGTCCGTACGCTCACATTCTGCGGATTGCCGTTCTCGTCGTAGAGCCCCAGCGCTCCGCTCTGCTTGTCGTGACCCAGCAGCTGATGGGCACTCAGGTTGCTGAGCGCATCGCTGTCCGCTTTCCACTCCCAGCGCTGGCCCAGGCTCAGGCTGCAGCTCTGCAGCTGGCCGAGGTTGTTGCCGTCCAGGCAGCGGCGGGTATCCTGCGCACTGACGTAACGGCCGTACTGGTCATAGATGAAGGACTGGGCGGCGGAGGTCTCGTCACAGGTCACCGCGCTCAGACCGTGGTTGGCATCCGCGCTCAGGCAGCGGTTGTCAAAGCCCCCCAGCTGCAGGTTGACCGGGCGACCGCCGGTAAACACCGGGTGGTTCCAGTCCACCTTGAAGCTGGTGGAGGCCGTCACCCGTCTGCGCTTGTCGGTATCCTCGAAGCCCTGGAAGGAGACATGGGCCCCCACCACGTAGTAGTGCTTGTAGATGCCGGTGTAGATGGGGCGGATGTTGACCGAGGAGTCGATCTTGAACTCGGTGCTGCCCGTCTCGTCCGGCGCCGCCTTGTAGATGACGTCCAGATTCGGCACGAACCCCTTGTAGCTGAGCGGCTGGATGCGGTTGTGATCCACGTCGTAACCCATGCCCCAGACGGTGGCCGTCTTGGAGGAGAGCAGGGACTCCGCGGTCGCGTATTGATCGCGCACCCAGCTGAAACTCACCTTCTGGGCGTTCGGCGCCGAGCGTTCAACCCGGTAATCCTGGGTGTTGTAGGCGAGCTGGCGCTGCTGGCTGAACTTGGCCGAGGCCTCCAGCTTGGCCTTGGGCCCATCCTTGTTCACCTCGACCCCGCCGGTGACCCCCACCTCGAAGCCCGAGATCTCGCGATGCTCGTACTTGCTGTTGAGGTTGGTCGGCAGGCTCTTGAGCACCGCCGCCTTGGTGTTGGACGCCTCTATGCTGAAGCGATAATCCTGAGCGATGGCATCGGTGGCATAGTCGCGAGCCCAGCCGTCCAGCAGCAGGTAGTCCGCGATATTCTCGCTCCAGCTGAGATCCTCGTTGAGCTGGATGCCGGCACCGGCCGACTCTTCGTCCAGCGAGATCCGCACTATCTTGGCATCCGGCGTGGCGGAGCCGGTGTTGCCAAATTGCAGGGAGCGCTCCAGGTTGACCCGGTAGACCAGCGAGATGTTCGGCGAATCGCAGAACAGCCGATCACCCCGGCTCCAGGTGCGCGAGCGCGGGAAGGTGCACTCGGCATCGCTGATCTTGCGGTTGACGTTGAGGTAGAAAGCCACGTGGGGCAGACCGGCCTCGGCGGCAGGCGGCTGGGTCAGCGAGCGCTTGTGGCGCTTGCCCTGCCCTTCCAGGCTGTCGACCCGCTCCATCACCTGATAGAGGGCAGGGTCATCGACGCCCCCCAGCGGGGTGAACAGCAACTCCCCCTTGTAGCCGGACACCAGTACCCAGTCGGCATCAAAAGAGATACCGGCCAGCTGCTCCATGGCCTTTCTGGCCTGCTGCCGCTCAGCCTTGTCGGTGACGGCGCTAAAATCGATGAACAGGCGCTCGCCCCGTTCCAGCACCCGCTCGCGCAGCTGATCCCGGGTCATCAGCGACGTCGCCCCCTGCCCCTTCAGCCAGACGTCGGCATTGAGGTAAATCAGCCCCTGTTCGGATTGCAGGCTGGCCAGCATGGCGGTGCCCTGGTCGGTGCGCTCGCCAATATCTTCGGCCTGCACGCTGCCAGCCAACAAGGCCAGCGCGAGCAGACTGAGAGCGGGAGCTTGCGTGATGAATTTGCGTGGTTTTTTGTTTTTCATTGTTATCTCCTTGTCGAATCACGCCAAGCTATTTAAACAGCGAACAAATATGGCATAACCATATTATTCACGGTTATATTTCGGGGCGTTATTCTGCTTGTCTGTCATGACATTCATTATTTTCGCCGTGAATTAACAGCTGATTGGCGAAGGTATTTATGGTTGACAGAACAAGGATCGCGAGGCGATCTAAGGTGGACGATTCGGCATGCGCCGATGCTATTACACGGGAGTCGCGATCTGATGGCGATCTTCCCTCAAGGCCGCCTGACTGCGCCTTGAACCTCGCATGGTACCCATTGGCTTTAACGTCGCGCTCATCGGCCTGAACGATGGCACAACAGCCAGATGCCGCAGGCATCCTGGTGCGAGGGAACACTCACTGCTATGGACCGGATATCATGGGGCGGCCCTCCTCTGTCTGGTGATATTGTCAGCCAACGCCAATCATTGACTGAATATTATTATGTGAACCAGTTGCGGGAATATACCCAGAGATATCTTGTTGTTTGCCGTCATATTGGCGGTGAAAATGGCGGGATCCCTTGCCATTTATTTCATGGGGTCATCATAACGAATTAGCCCTGAGACAGAACGTGACACAGATCACGGGGTGACGTCAACAAGGTTAATTATCATTTCATTGTCAGGCTGATTGGAATAACTACTTTAATATTGAAATACTCATTCAAGATAATCAGCCAATATTATTCAAATGAATACAAACAATATTATAACCCTCTCCATTCGCGCCTCTTTTGAGGTAGCAACAGGTGGTTTCTTGCAGGCAAGGCTATGTTCGAGCCCCAAACCCCGTTTATGATGGAGAGGTTGTCGTCTCGAAGGAGCCCCCATGGATTGCAAGTTGCTGCTGCCCCTGCTGGCCCTGTTGCTGGCCGCCTGTTCCAGCACGCCCGAGCCAGCCCCACCGCGCCAGCAGAGCAGCGCCTTTGAAGGCTTTTATCAGCAGTGGCGCGGCGTTCCCTATCGCATGGGCGGCTCGGATCGGGCCGGTCTCGACTGCTCCGCCTTCACCCAGCTCGCCTACCAGCAGGTGATGGGTTTCAATCTGCCGAGGACCACCGAATCCCAGGCCAACCTGGGCCGACCGGTCGATCGTTACCGGCTGCAGCACGGCGATCTGGTCTTCTTCAAGACCGGCTGGCAGCAATACCACGTCGGCGTCTACACCGGCGGCGGGGAGTTCATCCACGCCTCCACCAGCAAGGGGGTGATCCGCTCGCGCCTCGACAACGTCTACTGGAACAGCCGCTACTGGCAGGCGCGCCGCCTCACCCAGTGACCGCCATAAAACAACAGGGCCCACGACGGGCCCTGTTCTGTTGTTGATTCAACGGATGGTTCAGTGCTTGCGATGCCAGCGCGGCGAGGTGGCCCGCTCCCCCCAGGGGGTGACACAAGGCAGCAGCGCCCCTTCTATCACCTTGTCGCTGCCGGCCAGGGCCTCGGCAATCTTCTCGTGCAGCACCCGCAGCAGACGCCCCTCCTGTTCGGCCAGGGAGTGACCCGCGGCAAAAAATTCGCGCTGATGCTGCAGCGCCAGCTTCTGGGCAAACTCATAGGTGTTGAAGCAATCCGGCATCCGCTCGACCACATCCTCGAGGCGGGCCAACAAGCTGTTCAGTTCCCTGGTCATCGTGCTCTCTCCTTGTCGATTGATAACCAAAACTACCCCTTATTGGATAATTCACCAACCCTGGATCCACGAAAATGTGGTAGCCAGCACAGTCGCCGGGTGAGTCACCCGCGCACCATGCCAAACCAGAGCACCGAACTTTACATTTGATTAACACGCAGCTAGATTTAGACCGACCAATCAGTCGGTCTATTTATCAGCGGGGTATGCCATGGAAGCGATGCAGTTGCAGGAGGCCGCCGACAAGTTGTCGCTCCCGGCCAGACTGACCAAACTCAGAGAGGCCTGTCAGCAAAATCCCATGCCGAGCCTGAGCGAGCGCAGAGCCCACCTCAGCCAGCTCAAGCGCGCCCTGATAGCCCACAAGCAACCGCTGTGCGACGCCCTGGCCAAAGACTATGGCCAGCGCAGCGACTACGACAGCATGATTGCCGACATTCTCCCCTGCGTCATGCAGATCAACTACACCCAGAAACGGATCAAGCGCTGGATGCGCCCGCACCGCCGCCACACCGGCCTGCTGCTGGCGCCGGCCCGGGTGGAGGTGTTCTATCAGCCGCTCGGGGTGGTCGGCATCATAGTGCCCTGGAACTTCCCGGTGATGCTGAGCCTCGGCCCCCTCATCAGCGCCATCGCCGCCGGCAACCGCGCCATGCTGAAGCTCTCCGAATTCACCCCCCACACCAACCGGGTGCTGCGCGAGCTGCTGGACGGCGTCTTCGACGAGCGCGAGGTAATGGTGATAGAAGGCGACGCCCAGGTGGCGGCCGCCTTCAGCGCCCTGCCCTTCGATCACCTGCTGTTTACCGGTTCCACCGCGGTGGGCCGGCTGGTGATGGCCGCGGCGGCCCCCCAGCTCACCCCGCTCACCCTGGAGCTCGGCGGCAAGAGCCCCTGCCTCATCGCCCCCGACATGCCGCTGGCACTGGCGGTGGAGCGGATGATCTTCGGCAAGAGCCTCAACGCCGGCCAGATCTGCGTCGCCCCCGACTATGTGCTGCTGCCGCGCGGTCAGGAGCAGGCCTTTGTCGAAGCCTATCGCGATCACTTCGCCCATCTCTATCCCCAGGGGCTGGCCAGTGCGGATTACGGCTCCATCATCAACGGCCGCCAATACGAGCGGCTCACCGGCTGGCTGGCCGAGGCGGAGCGGGCTGGCGCCCAGATCCACCCCTGTGGCAGCCCGGCCCGCGACGATGGCGCCCATCGTCTGCTGCCCCATCTGCTGACCGAGGTGCCGAACCACTGCCAGCTGATGCAGCAGGAGATCTTCGGCCCGCTGCTGCCGATCGTGCCCTATGACTCGCTGGACGAGGCGCTCGCCTACATAGCCGCCCGGCCCCGCCCACTCGCCTTCTACCTGATGAGCCTGGATCCCGCCCTGCAGCAAAAGGTGATCCGGGAGACCCACTCCGGCGGCATGGCCATCAACGACAGCCTGTTCCAGGTGGCGGCCGACGACGTGCCCTTCGGCGGCATCGGTGCCTCCGGCATGGGCCACTACCACGGCCACGAGGGGTTTCTCACCTTCTCCAAGGCCAAGACCGTGCTGAGCCGGGGGCGCTTCAGCACCGGCACCATGGTGCACCCTCCCTATCGGCGCTGGCACCAGCGGCTGATGATGGCCCTGTTCTTACGTTGACGAGATGAATATGAATACGCCCGTGACCGACAAGCGTCGCCAGATCCTGGATGCTGCCCTTGCCCTATGCGCCGAAGATGGTTTGCAGGGGGCCGCTACCGCCCGCATCGCCAAGGCGGCGGGGGTGGCCAATGGCACCCTGTTTCACCACTTTCCCAGCAAGGAGGTGCTGATCCAGAGCCTCTATCAGGACATCAAGCTGCGCCTCGGCGCCGCCATTACTGAGGCTGACGCCACCTTGCCCCTCAAGGAGCAGGCGCATCACTACTGGAGCCAGGCGATGGCCTGGATGCAGGCCCACCCCCACGAGCTCAAGTTCGTGCTGGGTTTCTTCCACTCCCCCCTGCTGGCTCGCCCGCTGCGCAGCCAGATCCTGAGCGACACCCTGCGCTTTTTACCCCGCCTGCTGGCCCAGGGCCAGGCCAGCGGCGACTTGATGCAAGCCCCACCGGCCCTGATGCTGGAGGTGTGCCAGGGCCAGTTCCTGGCCTGCGCCTCCCTGTTTGTCGACCAACCTGAACTGGGACGGGACGCTCACTGGCAAGCCAGTGCCTTCGCCCTGTTCTGGTCCGCCATCTCGGGAGCTCACGCGTATGCACAACCGACACCTTGATACCCTGGCGGCGCTGGGCCGCCGTCTCTGGATAACCAGCCTGCTCTGGATCATCGGCCGCACCCTGTGCCGCGCCGCCCGGGTCGACGAGGCGGTGCGCCGGGAGCTGGCCCCTCTGCCGGACGGGCTCACCATCCGGCTAGAGGTGGGCGGCATGGCCCAGGGCTTGACCATTCACAAGGCTGACGGCCGCTGGCAGAGCGGTCCTGCCCCCGATACCGGCGCTCTGCACCCGCTGCGGGTCCGTTTCAAGCATCCCGCCATCGCCTTTCGCGCCCTCAGCTTTCGGCTCGGGGTCAATCAGGCGTTCAGCGAGAACCGCCTGCTGGTGGAGGGAGATCTCACCGTCGCCATGCACCTGGTGCGCGCGCTGGAGCAGCTGCAGGCGCTGATCCTGCCGGCCTTCATCGCCCGCCCCTTGCTGCGCCACTATCCGGACCCGAGCCACAAGCTGAGCCGGGCCTGCCATATCTACCTGGGTCTGTTGACCGGCTGAACGAGAGGATGAGCCTATGAGTCGCTATTACGATTTTTTCTGTCCGGTCAAACTGATCGCAGGGGAGCAGGCGCTGGAGCAACTGGCTGGCGAGCTGGCGGGATTGGGGGCGCGCCGGCCGCTGCTGCTCACCGACAAGGGGGTCAGCAGCACCGGGCTGGCTACCTTGCTGGCCGGGGTGCTGGCCGAGGGTGAGCTGCCGGTAGCCGCCATCTGGGACGAGATCCCGGCCGACTCCTCCACCGCCGTGGTGGAGCGGATCGCGGCCCGTCACCGGGAGCTTGGCTGTGACAGCCTGGTGGCGCTGGGGGGCGGCTCCGTCATCGACACCGCCAAGGCGGTCAACATCCTCGCTTCCATGGGAGGGGAGCGGCTGCTCGATTACGCCGGCGCCGGCTGCCTGACCCGGCCGCTGCAGCCGCTGGCGGTGGTGCCCACCACGGCGGGCACCGGCTCGGAAGTGACCCTGGTGGCGGTGATCAAGGACGAGGCGAGCGGGCGCAAGGTGCCCTTTACCTCCCCCTTCCTGCTGCCCCAGCTGGCGGTACTGGACCCGCGCCTCACCCAGGGGTTGCCGCTCAACATCACCGCCGCCACCGCCATGGATGCCATGACCCACGCCATCGAGGCCTTCATCGGCACGGCCAAGAACCCGGTCAGCGACGCCCTGGCCCTGATGGCGGTAGAGAAGATCGCCAACGCCCTGCCCCAGGTACTCAGCAACCCGCAGGACAAGCAGCTGCGGCTGCAGCTGGCGGAGGGCTCCACCCTGGCGGGCATGGCCTTCTCCAACTCCATGGTGGGACTGGTGCACGCCCTCGGTCACAGCCTGGGGGCCCGCTGCCACCTGCCCCACGGCCTGTGCATGAACCTCTTCCTGCCCACCGTGCTCGACTACAACCGGCCGGGCATAGACCCCGAACTGGCTCGCCTGCTGCTGCCGCTGGTGGGGGCCGAGCGCTTTGCCGCGACCCCGGCCGCCGTGCGGCCCCAGGCCGCCATCGAGGCGCTGCAGGCGCTGCGCAATACCTTGTGGGAGACGGTGAAGCTGCCGCGCACCCTGCGGGAGGCGGGTCTCACCGACAAGGCGCTGCTGCCCGAGATCCGCGATCTCGCCATCAACGACGGCGCCCTGCTCTACAACCGCAAGGATGCCGACCGGGCCCAGCTGCTGGCCCTGCTGGAGCAGGCCTGGGAGTGATCAGGCAGGCGGTCCCGCCTCGCGGGGCCACCTGTTACCAGCGGATGGTGGCGCCGGCGCCGTAGTTGCCGCTATCTTCGGGCGTCTTCTCGCGCCAGATGGACTCCTTGTTGCGGCGCACTGCCTCTTCCCGCTCCTGCTTGCGCTCCCAGACGGGTTTCACCTCGTCCTGCGGCCGCTCCTGTTTCTGCCCCTTGTGATCGGTCACCGAGCACTGCTTGTCGCCACACTGATAGGCATAGGGTTCGACGGTGCAGCCTGCCGTGGCCAGACAGAGGCCAAGCAGAGAAACACGAAGAGAGGAAGGCAAGATCATGGGACGCTCCTGTTTGCAGCGGTCAACAAAAGAGGCCGAGTGTCAAACAGGAGGCAAATGGAATCAAGCCTGCCAGCAGGCTTGATTGTTACAAGCGGTACACAGTGCGATGTATCAGCAAGCTATTGATACATATCATGTTAATCAGCACGCCGACCTGGGCTCTCACCCCTGCTCGTCGCTGAACACCCCGGTGGAGAGGTAGCGATCCCCCCGATCGCAGATGATGGCCACCACCACCCCCTGTCTGATCTCTGCCGCCACCCGCAGGGCGCCAGCCACGGCGCCGCCCGAGCTGACTCCGCAGCAAATCCCCTCCTCCCGCGCCAGCCGGCGCATCATGGCGAGGGACTCGTCGAGCGTGACGTCCAGCACCCGGTCGACCCGGGCGGGTTCGAAAATGGCGGGCAGGTAGGCCACCGGCCAGCGCCGGATGCCGGGGATCTGACTCTCCTCGGCCGGTTGCAGGCCGATCACCTGCACTGCCGGGTTCTGCTCCTTGAGGTAGCGGGAGACCCCCATGATGGTGCCCGTGGTGCCCATGGCCGAGACGAAGTGAGTGACCGCCCCCTCGCTCTGGCGCCAGATCTCGGGGCCGGTGGAGAGGTAATGGGCATCCGGGTTGGCCGGGTTGTTGAACTGATCGAGCACCAGCCCCTCACCCCGCGCCTGCATCGCCAGAGCGAGGTCGCGCGCGGCCTCCATGCCCCCCTCCACCAGTACCAGCTCGGCGCCGTAGGCCTGCATGGCATCGCGCCGCTCCTGGCTCATGATATTTGGCATGATGAGTCGCATCTGGTAGCCCCGCGCCGCCGCCACCATGGCCAGCGCGATGCCGGTGTTGCCGGAGGTGGCCTCGATGAGTCGGGCCCCAGGCGCTAAGTGACCGCTCGCCTCCGCACACTTGATGAGGTTCAGCGCCGGCCTGTCCTTGACCGAGCCGGCCGGGTTGTTGCCCTCCAGCTTGACCAGCAGGGTGACATCGGGGTGGGGATTGATGCGACGCAGCGCCAGCAGGGGGGTATTGCCGATCAACTCTTCCAGCGTGGCAAAAGCCATAATGGGATCCATCCTTCGTGAACTGTTCTATACCTTGGCTAGCGGGTATGTACCCGGCCGGGCTCGCAGTGTAAGCGACCCCGAACAGTTGGCAAAGGGGCGCCGACATGGTCAGATAACCCCATCCCCCGTACCGAGGAGCAAGCATGAGCGAGATCATTCATCAGGCCAACCAGCAGCAATTCATCTGTGTGGTGGATGGCAAGGAGTCCAGGCTGCGTTACCGGCGGCTCGATGCCAAGACCATCGACGCCTACAGCACCTTCGTCCCGCCCGAGCTCAGGGTACAGGGGATCGCCGATCAGCTGGCTCGCACCTTCTACGACTGGACCCAGGCGGAAGGGCTCACCATAGTACCGAGCTGCAGCTACATCGACGTCTGGTTGCGCCGCAATGCCGGCTGACCCCCAGACGCGTCACCACACGCAAGCGTTCAACCTTCGCCCGGGCGCCCGGGAAGCCGACCTGCAGGAACAAACCGAAGCCCTGCTGCGGGCCGATGCCCAGCGCATGGATTGCCTGCGGGCAGCCCGTGAACTGGCACTGCCCGACTGGGCGCTGGGGGCCGGTTTTATCCGCAACCTCATCTGGGATCACCTGCACCACAAATCGGCGCCGACCGCCCTCAACGACATCGATCTTATCTATCTGGACAGTGCTGATCCGACTGGATTGAAGGAGACCGATCACGAAACCTGGCTTGCCGTCAGGATGCCGGGCCAGCAGTGGGAGGTGCGCAACCAAGCCCGCATGCATCTGCGCCAGCGGGTGGCTCCGTTTACCAGCTCGCTGTCGGCCCTCAGCCACTGGGTGGAGGTGCCCACCTGCATCGGGGTCCGGCTGCTGGCAGACGACTCATTCGAATGGCTGGCCCCCTACGGCTTTGCCCCCAACTGGTCCCTGCAGGTGGATCCCAACCCGCGCTGCCGCCAGGAGAGCCGGGTCTTTACCGAGCGGGTCAAGGCCAAGAAGTGGCAACGGCTGTGGCCTGACCTGGTGGTGAACTGGCCATAACCTGATTGCAATGTTTCGATAACCTTGGGCACACTAAGGAAAAGCTGTTTGTAACTCAATGGGTTAAATAATGCGCGACTTCTTCTCACTCGAACGCTGGCTACCGGGCCTCGCCGCCCTGCTGCAATACCAGCGGGCCTGGCTGATGCCGGATATGCGCGCTGGATTGTCGGTGGCCGCGGTGGCCCTGCCCGTGGCCATCGCCTATGCGGAGCTGGCCGGGGTGGGGCCGCTGGTCGGCCTCTACTCCTGCATCCTGCCCATGCTGGTGTACGCCCTGTTCGGTACCTCCCGCCAGCTCATCGTCGGCCCGGACGCCGCCACCTGCGCGGTGATCGCCGCCGTGGTGACCCCGCTCGCCGCCGGGGATGCCACCCGCCACTGGCAGCTGGTGATGACCATGACCGCCATGACTGGCTTCTGGTGCCTCATCGCCAGCCGCTTCAAGCTGGGGGTGCTGGCTGACTTTCTCTCCCGCCCGATCCTGATGGGGCTGCTCAACGGGGTGGCCATCACCATCATGGTGGGCCAGCTCTCCAAGATCTTCGGCTTCACCTTCAGCGAGCGCTACCTCATCGAGCGGATCGCCGGCGGTGCCAGCTACATCACCCAGACCCATCTACCCACCCTGGCCATGAGCCTGACCGCCCTGCTCACCCTGCTGCTGGCCAAGCGCTTCAAGCCGGCCTGGCCCTCCTCCATGGTGGCCATGGTGGTGACGGCGGGACTGGTGTGGGCGCTCGATCTCGGCCGGTTCGGCATCGCCACCCTGGGCGCCATCGGCTCGGGCCTGCCCGCCTTCCAGATGCCGGAGTTTCCCCCCGGCCTGATGCGGGAGCTGGTGCTGCCGGCGCTCAACCTGGCCATGGTGAGCTTCGTCTCCATGATGCTGACCGCCCGCAGCTTCGCCGCCAAGAACGGCTACGAAATAGATGCGGACAAGGAGTTCCGGGCGCTGGGCATGGCCAACCTGGCGGCGGCGGCCTCCCAGGGCTTTGCCATCAGCGGGGCCGATTCGCGCACCGCGGTCAACGACGCCAACGGCGGCAAGAGCCAGCTGGTCTCCATCATCGCCGCCGCCGTCATCGCCCTGGTCACCTTCTACCTGACGGCGCCGCTGCAATATATCCCCACCGCCGCCCTTGGGGTGGTGCTGGTGATGGCCTCCTTGTCCCTCACCGACTTTCGCGGCCTGTGGGCCCTGCGCAACTCCGATCGTTCCGCCTTCTGGCTGGCGCTCATCACCTTTGTCAGCGTGCTGGCCATGGGGGTCATTCCGGGCATCACCCTCGCGGTGCTGCTGGGGCTGTTCCAGTTCCTGCGCAACGTGATGCGCCCCACCGACCAGTTGCTCGGCATGGACGACGAAGGGGTGGTGCGCACCCTGGGGGACAACGAGCAGGCCAAGGCCATTCCCGGCATCCTGGTCTATCGCTTCAACTCGCCGCTCACCTACTTCAACGCCCCCTACTTCAAGCGGCGGGTGCTGGCGCTGCTGGTGCAGGATCCCCACAGCCCCAAATGCCTGGTGGTGGACGCGGTGGCCTGCTTCACCCACCAGGACATCAGCGTGATGAGCATGCTGGGTGAACTGCACCGCGACTTGAAACGGCGCGGCATCCACATGGTGATGGCCGGCCGCCACGGCCAGATGAGCCTGTGGCTCAAGCAGGCCGGGATCCGGGTCGGCGACGAGGGGATCATCCTCTGCCCCGACATGTATCAGGCGCTGCGCATGACCCGCTGCTACCGCGAGCCGGTGTTCAAGGATGACGAGGTGGTGGAGAGCACCACCGAGGCCATCCTGTCGCGCTGGCCCCAGGATGAGGCCCTGCCCGACTCGGCGCGCCTCACCCTGCCAAGCGAACAGGAGGCGGGCGCCACCCCTGCTTGACCAAGCTCGGCCCAGCCCCTGCGGCAGGGCCGCGTCTCTTGCTCCCCTGCTTGGCCACCGCCACGATTGCGCCTCGCACCCGCTTGGTGTTAAATGCCCGTCCAGATGGCGCCGACGAGGGCCATCCCCAGTATTTGGACACCCCATGCAAACTCAATCCCACGCAGGTCCGGGCTCCCTCTTCGCCCTGACCTGGCCCCTGTTTATTGATCTCGCCCTGCACTTTCTGACCGGGGCCCTCAACACCTTCATGGTGGGTCACGTCTCCTATCAGGGGGTGGCGGCGCTCGCGGTCGGCAACCAGGTGTTCGATCTCGCCATCACCCTGTTCAGCTTTGTCAGCATCGGCACCAGCGTGGTGATCACCCAGTATCTGGGGGCCGGCGACAAAGAGAAGGCCCGTGTCGTCATCCACACCGCCATCGGTTTCAACCTGCTGGTGGGGCTGGTGGCCGCCGTCGGCGTCATCGCCGGCGCCAGTACCATGCTGGCGCTGATGAACCTGCCCGCCAACCTGATGAGCGATGCCACCCTCTACCTGCAGATCATCGGCCTGTGCCTGCTGCCGGAAGCGGCGGCCCTCTGCCTGGCCGCCACCCTGCGTGCCCACGGCCACACCCGTCAGGCCATGTACGTGACCCTGACCGTCAACCTCATCACCTTCGTCGGCAACCTGCTGCTGCTCTACGGCTGGTTCGGCCTGCCCCAGCTCGGGGTGGCCGGGGTCGCCATCAGCACGGTGGCGGGTCGCATCGTCGGGGTGGTGCTGCTGGTGTGGCTGGTGGCGCGCAAGACCGGCATCCACCTGAAACTGCCGGAGATCGTCAAACCCAGCCGGCTGATGCTGGGCAAAGTGCTGCACATCGGCCTGCCGGCCGCCGGCGAGAACCTCTCCTGGATGCTGCAGTTCATGGTGGTGACCGCCTTCGTCGGCCTGCTCGGCGACAAGGCGCTGGCGACCCAGTCCTACTTCTTCCAGATCTGCCTGTTCATCCTGCTGTTCGGCCTCTCCATCGGCCTTGGCAACGAGATCATCATCGGCCATCTGGCGGGGGCCCGCCGCTTTGAGCAGGCCTACACCCAGCTGATGAAGAGCCTGAAGCTGGGGCTCGTCGTCACCGCGCTCATCGCTCTCGCCGCCGCCCTCAACGGCCGCACCATCATCAGCCTGTTCACCGATGACACCGACATCATCACCCAGGTGGCGCAGCTGTTCTTGATAAGCCTCATTCTGGAACCCGGCCGCACCTTCAACCTTGTGGTGATCAACGCCCTGCGCGCCACCGGTGACGCCCGTTTCCCGCTCTACATGGCGCTGCTCTCCATGTGGGGAATTGCCGTTCCACTGGCCTATTTCCTTGGTATCATGCAGGGTTATGGACTGGTCGGTATCTGGTTGGCGCTCGCCTGCGACGAGTGGGTGCGCGGTCTGGCCATGTTCTGGCGCTGGCGCAGTCGTCGCTGGCAAAACAAAATTCTTGTTGAAACATAAGCGGAATCACAATGAAGAAGATAGGACTCTTGTTGGCGGCCATCCTGCTCAGCCCGCTCGCCATGGCACAAACCGCCCCCGCCGCCCCCAAGGCGCAGGCGGCCCAGACCTGGTACGTGGCCCCCATCGCCATCGATGAAACCAGCGAGGCCCAGAAGGCGCTGACCAAGGACTTCATGACCCAGATGATCAAGACCATCAAGATCAACGAGTACCAGACCGGCAAGGCGGTGGGCAAGACCAAGTCGCCCAAGTGGCTGATCCGCACCAAGCTGATGCCGGCCAGCAGCGAACCCCTGGTCGGCAAGAAGCACCCGCAGGGCCTCACCTACGGCAAGGGCATCCCCACCCAGGAGATCGTCGGCGAGCTCATCATGAACGGCACCCTGGTGGCCCATGTGGGTCAGGGCTGGCGCGAGCCCATCGTCCCGGGTACCCCGGTGGCCGAGAAGATCACCATCGCCAACTATCAGTACGCCATCGGCAACGAAGCCAAGGCCGCGGATCTGGAAGAGCTGGCGGCGCAGATCGGCTTCGAGGTGGGCAAGGTGATCGCCCGCGATGGCAAGCCGCTGCCCGAGAAGAAAAAGAAAAAAGAGTAAACGCGACACCTGTTACCAAGAAGGGGCCCTGTGCCCCTTTTTGCTGCCCGCCCGGCGGCCCCAGGCTGTCATCCGGCAGTCACAATTGTGATCCATCCGGCACTTTTCAGACTCTCCGCTTACCGATAAAAGCCTTATCAGCTTGTGATTCAAACAGTTAAAAATCGCCCGTCGCATGCAGCAAATCATTGGTCCCGAATTGGAGCCGGATCACATTTATCTCGCAGGGGACGCGGTAGTTTGGTCTTGCAGGCACAATCAAACGAAACCAAGGAGGCCGCATTACATGTTCCCAGAGTACAGAGAGCTCATCTCGAAACTGAAGAGCAGTGATGTCCATTTCCAAAAGAAGTTTGACTTGCATAACGACCTGGATGTGGAGATTAGAAAGTTGGAGAAACATCACGCCAGCGACTACAGCGCCGAGGTGAAGGATCTGAAAAAACAGAAACTCAAACTGAAAGAGGAGATCTACGACATCCTCAAACAACATCCACAATAGACGCCTCGACGAATACCTGGATAAGCAACTTATCCTGCCAGCCCGGCCCGACGCCGGGCTTTTTGTTGGCCGCTCATCAGGAGGCGACGGCCGCTTGCCCCCCCTGACGTCGAAACTCGCTCGGCGTCTGGCCGGTGTGGCGGCGAAAAGCACTGTTGAAGGTGGACTTGCTGTTGAACCCGGCCCGGTAACAGACAGAGGCCACCGTCTCGTCGCTCTCCTGCAACAGTCGCTTGGCCTCCGCCACCCGATATCGGTTCAGCCAGTCGTAGAAGTTGCCCCCCGAGCAGGCGTTGATGGCGCTGGATGCCTGATGAAGGCTCAGACCGCACTCCTCGGCCAGCTTGCCAAGGGAGAGGGCGGGATCCCGATAGGCACCGCGCCCGAGCTGGCGCTCCAGCGCCTCGAACAGGGGGCGCAGGCCCTCATGCCGAACCGGTTCCGATGCGGCATCATTGGTGCGCTCGCGCACGCCCCCCTCCGGCACCCCTCCCTGTTGGGGCAGCCTGGCATGGGCCAGCACTTGCAGCAGCAGATAGGCGGTGACCGGAGCCTGCAGATAGACGGTAGAGAGCGGCCAGCCGAGCCAGCTCAAGGCGATGCGCACCAACAACAGCAAGGCCACCAGCAGTTGCAGCCCCTGCAACTGAGCGATCCAGGCCCGCAGCGCCGGCTTGCGGCTGGCCACTCCCAGGCGCCGCTGTTGCCACCAGTAGGCCAGCCCCAGCAGGGCGATGCAGGCCAGATAGCGGTTACCATAGAGGGTCACACCGGGCCACAGCGAATCCCCCTGCTTGCCAAGCAGGATCCAGCTCACCTTGTCGGCCCCCGGCAACAACCAGTAGGGCAACGCCAGAGCGGCAACCAGCAGCAGGGGCAAGCCGTGCACCAGCCGCTCACGCCAGCCACCGAGCACCGACTCCCCCTGCAGAGCCCTGATGTAGCCATAGAGGCAGAACGGCAACATCACCACCAAGGGGTCAGCCAGCTTGAGCAGATGGGGCCAATGGTGAAACCACTGCTGCTGGTGGTAGAGATACTCCAGCGCCTGCAAGCCGCTCAGGCTGAGCAGGGCCAGCAGATAACCGGCGGCGGCATCCCACCGCATGCGCCGCAGCCAGCCGAGCGTGGCCAGCAGCAACATGCCGGTCAGGCTCAGACTGAGCACGGCGGCCACTTCTTCCCACTGCATATGCGTCCTCCTGCAGGTACGCCTCCATCGAGACGTACCTGTTTACCCTTGTTTTTATTATGTTTTCCAACCATTGACCGGTTCCATCCAGCGAGGCGACAGGGGCGGAAGGGCTGCGCTTAAATACCTTCGCCTGCGGCTGAAAAGCAACAGAACAATAACAAGTCAGGACCACAGAAGGAACCAGGATGAAAACCCATTTTCCCCTCCCCCTGCTCGGCTGCCTCGTACTGGCCGGCTGTCAGGAGAACAGCAGCGAGCCGGATCCCGCTCGCCACTACGACGTCACCCTTACCTACACGGAGCAAGGGGTTCCCCACATCAAGGCGAACGACTACGCCAGCCTGGGCTTCGGGGCCGGCTATGCCCATGCCGAAGAGAACCTCTGCACCCTGAGCGAGCAGATCATGAAGCTGCGGGGAGAGAAATCCCGCTGGCTGGGCGCGGGGGAGCAGCAGCGCAACCTGCTCTCCGACGTGGGTTATCGCTCGCTCGACCTGCCAGCCCAGGCCGCGGCTCTGTATGGCAAGCTGGCGCCGGATGCCCGTGACCTTGTCGAAGGCTATGTGGCGGGGTTCAACCACTCCCTTGCCGGGCGAACCAGTCCGGCGGACTACCCCTCTCCCTGCCGCGGGGCCGAGTGGGTCGAACCCATCACCCCGGTCCAGTTGCTGGCCTATCACCTGGATCTTGCCCAGCTGGCCAGCGGCCGCAGCTTTATCAGCGCCATGGCCAGCGCCCAGCCCCCCGCCACTGCCGGTGCACAGGGACGTGCCGCCCTGCCCGCCCCGGCGCTGGATCCCGTCTCGCTGCTCACCTCGGAGGGGATCGGCAGCAACGGCTGGGCGCTGGGGGCGGATCGCAGCAGCAACGCCAACAGTCTGCTGCTCGGCAACCCCCACTTCCCCTGGGATGGCGAACTCAGGTTCTATGAACAGCACCTGCAGATCCCGGGGGAGCTCAACGTGACCGGTGCCACCATGATGGGCTTTCCCGCCATCCTGATTGGCTTCAACGAGCAACTGGGTTGGACCCACACCGTCTCCCAGTCCAAGCGCTTCACCCTCTATCAGCTCACCCTGGATCCCGCCAATCCGCTGCGTTATCGCTACGGCGACCAGTGGCGGGAGATGAGCCAGAAAGAGATCACCGTGCAGGTCCGCCAGGCCGATGGCAGCCTGCAGCCCCATGTCCAGACCCTCTATGCCAGCCACTTCGGCCCCATGGTCAACCTCGCCTCCCTCTCGCCCACCCTGGGCTGGACCAGCAGCAGCGCCGTCAGCTTCCGCGATGCCAACGCCGGCAACTACAAGATGCTGGAACAGTGGCTGGCCATGGCCAGGGCCCAGAGCACCCCGGCTTTCTTCGAGGCGCTGGCCGAACATCAGGGGGTGCCCTGGGTCAATACCCTGCTGATCGACAAGCGTGGCCAGGCCAGCTATGTGGATGCCACCCAGGTACCCCGCCTCGGCGCCAAGGCAGAGGCCTGGTGGCGAGCCGCCTCCCAGACGCCGCAACTGGCCCCCATCTGGCTGGATGGCGAGGGCAGCGTGCTGTTGCCGGGCAACGACCCCGATTTCGAGTGGGTCGACAGCGGCCAGACCCGGGCTCCCGGCCTTGTCCCCCTCAGCCAGGCCCCCCGCCAGACTCGCAGCGACTACGTCTACAACGCCAACAGCAGCCACTGGCTGACCAACCTGGCGGCCCCGCTGGAGGGTTACTCCATTCTCTACGGGCCGGAGCAGACGGTGCGCAGCCCGCGTACCCGCTACAACGCCCAGCTCATCAGCACCCCCGATACCATGGGACTGACCGGGAGCGATCGGCGTTTCACCCTGCAGTCGCTGCAACGGGTACTGACCCACAACGGCTCCCTGTTTGCCCGTGAGCTCAGAGACCCGTTGGTGGCACGCTGTCAGGCCCATCCGCAGATCCTGCTGACCAGCGGCCCGCTGGACTTGACGCCGAGCTGCAACGCGCTCGCCAACTGGGATGGCGAATATCAGCTTGAAAGCCGGGGGGCTCACCTGATGCGCGAATGGTTGACGGCGTTTCGCACCAGCGGCCACAGAGACATCAAGGATGCCCTGTTTGCCATCCCCTTCGATCCGGCCCATGGCGCCACCACGCCGCGCGGGCTGGCGCCCTGGAGCGGCGCGCCGGATGAAGACCCGGCCCTGCTGGCGCTGGCCCAGGCCCAGCAACGGTTGCAGGCGGCCGGTATCGCACCGGATGCCGAACTCGGCGCACTGCAATTCGTGCAAAAAGCGGCCGGGCTGACCCCCATCGCGCTGCCGGGAGGCAACTCGTTCGAGGGCATGTTCAACATGGTGCAGACCAACCTGCCTTCGCGCAGCAGCTCGGATCTCGCCAACATAGTGACCGGCAAGGCCGTGGCAGGCACCACGCTGCGCAGCCTGGATGACGACGGTGACGGCCAGCCCGAGCTGCGTTATCGCGCCAACTACGGCTCCAGCTTCGTGCTGGCCCTGCAGTTCGATGACGCCGGCCCCAAGGCGGAGCGCTTTCTGAGCTACGGCCAGTCCCATGACCCCGAGAGCCCGCACTTCACCGATCAGACCGAGCAGTTCGCCCGTCAGCAGTGGCAGCCCATGCGCTTCACCGAGCAGGAGATAGCGGCCCACCAGGAGCGCACCCTGCACCTCAAGGTGCTGCGTACCACCAGCCCCTGAGTCAACCCTCTCTATCCAGCCATAAAAAAGCGGGCCAATGGCCCGCTTCGTCATACCTGTTTCGCCCCATCATCACACCGGCGGATGGAACTGGCTGGCCTCGCGGGTGGCCATCTCCTCGTAGGTGGCCCACTTCTGCCACGCCACTTGCTGCGCCACCTGCATCAGCCGCTGCGCCTCTTCCGGATGGCTCTGGGCCAGCACCCGATAACGGGTCTCCTCCTGGCGGTATTCGGCGAGCGGAATGGAGGGGCGCAGGCTGTCGAGGCTGAATGGATTCTGCCCCGCACTGCGCAATACCGGGTTGTAGCGCATCAGCGGCCAGTGGCCGGAAGCCACGGCGCGTTTTTGCTGGGTCAGGCCAAACTCCATGTCGATGCCGTGGGCAATGCAGTGGCTGTAGGCGATGATGAGCGACGGGCCCGGGTAGGCCTCCGCTTCACGCAAGGCCTGCAGCGCCTGCTGCGGATTGGCCCCGAAGGCGATGCGAGCAACATAGACGTTACCGTAGGCGATGGCCTGCAACGCCACGTCCTTCTTGGCCAGCGTCTTGCCCCCCGCCGCGAACTTGGCGACGGCACCGAGCGGAGTCGATTTCGACATCTGGCCGCCGGTGTTGGAGTAGACCTCGGTATCCATCACCAGCACGTTCACATCGCGCCCGGAGGCGAGCACGTGATCGAGCCCCGCCGAGCCGATGTCATAGGCCCAGCCATCGCCGCCGATGATCCAGACCGAGCGGCGCACCAGCTGATCGATAAGCGAGAGCAGCTCGCGAGCCTTGCCGGATTTCACCTCTTCCAGCCGTTCCCGCACTTGCGCCACCCGGGTGCGCTGGGCGCGGATCTCCGACTCCAGCCGCTGCGGTGCGCTAATCAGGGTATCGACCAGCTCTGCGCCCAGCTCCCCTTTCATCGCTTTGAGGGCCGCCACCGCCTGACCGTGATGCTGATCGGCAGTGAGGCGAAAACCAAAGCCGAACTCGGCATTGTCCTCGAACAATGAGTTGGACCAGGCCGGCCCCTTCCCTTCACCGTTCTTGGCCCACGGCGTGGTCGGCAGGTTGCCGCCGTAGATGGAGGAGCAACCGGTGGCGTTGGCCACCAGCATGCGGTCACCAAACAGCTGGGTCAGCAGTTTGAGGTAAGGGGTCTCGCCACAGCCGGCGCAGGCGCCGGAGAACTCGAACAGGGGTTCGAGGAACTGGGCACCGCGCACCGTGGAGAAATCCACCCGCTCGCGAGCAGGCCACGGCAGGCTCTCGAACCAGCGCAGCGCCTGTTTCTGGCCAGCCAGATGGGGCGCCTTGTCCATCATGGCGATGGCACGCTCGCCCTCATGGCTCTCATCTTCTCCAGCCCGCACCGGACAGGCCTGCACGCACTGGCCGCAGCCGGTGCAATCCTCCGGATAGAGCTGCAGGGTGTAGCGGCTGTCGGGGAAGCCCCTGGCGGTGACGGGCACCGACTGGGCGGCCTCGGGGGCGGTTGCCAGCCAGTCCTGATGGTAGAACTTGGCCCGCAGCGCCGCGTGGGGGCAGACGAAGACGCAGTTGCCGCACTGGATGCAGATATCGGAGTGCCAGATGGGGATCTCGCGGGCGATATCCCGCTTCTCGAAGCGGCTGGTGGCGGTGGGGTAAGTGCCATCCACCGGCAGCATGGAGACGGGGATCAAATCGCCGCGCCCTGCCAGCATCTCACCTGTGACCCGCTGGACAAACTCGCTGCCGCCGGGAGCCAGTGGCAGCGGATAGTCGCTGATCTGCTCCTCACCAGCCGGGATGACCACCTGATGGAGGTGGGCCAGGGTGTCATCCACCGCCGCGAAGTTGCGCTCGACTACCTCGGGCCCCTTGCGGGCATAGCTCTTCTCGATGCTCTTCTTGATAAGCGCAATCGCCTCGTCCCGCGACAAGATGCCGGCCAGGGCGAAGAAGCAGGTCTGCATGATGGTGTTGATGCGATTGCCCATGCCGTTTTGCTCGGCCACCCGATCGCCGTCGATGCAATAGAGCCGGATATTGAGGGCCCGGATGCGGGCGCGCAGCCGCTCGGGCAGCTCGGCCCAGACCCGGTCGGGCTCATAGGGGGCGTTGATCAGCAGGGTCGCCCCTTCGGCGGCGAACTCCAGCAGATCCACAGATTCGACAAAGCCCCACTGATGGCAACCGATAAAGCTCGCCTGCTCGATAAGCCAGGGGGCGTCGATGGGCTCGGGGCCAAAGCGCAGGTGGGAGACGGTGCGCGAGCCCGACTTCTTGGAGTCGTAGACGAAGTAGCCCTGGGCGTGGAAGCCCTCCAGCTCGCCGATGATCTTGATGCTGTTCTTGTTGGCACCCACGGTACCGTCGGCGCCGAGGCCGAAGAAGAGCGCTCGCACCCGGCTCGCGGGCTCCAGATCGCCGATGGGGTGCCAGGCCAGACTAAGGCCCGACACGTCATCCACTATCCCCACGGTAAAGCGCGGGCGCGGCGCCTCGGAGGCCAGCTCCTCGAACACAGCCGCGCACATGGCGGGGGTGAACTCCTTGGAGGAGAGGCCGTAACGGCCGCCACTGAGCCAGGGCAACCGCTTGATAAGGCCGCGCTGCAAGCCGTCAATCAGGGCGCTCTGCACATCCAGCAGCAACGGCTCACCACCCGCCCCCGGTTCCTTGGTGCGATCCAGCACCGCCATGCGCCGCACGCTCTGCGGCAGCGCATCGAGCAGCGCCTGCACCGGGAAGGGGCGATAGAGGCGCACCACCAGCACCCCGGTCTTGCGATCCTGCCGGTTGAGCCAGTCCACGGTAGTGCGGGCGGTGGCAGCCCCCGAGCCCATCAACACGATGACCTCGGTGGCATCCGGGGCGCCGTGATACTCCACCAGCCGGTAGTGGCGGCCGGTCAGCTCGCCGAGGCTATCCATGCACTGCTGCACCCGCGCCGGCACCGCCTCGTAGAAGGGGTTGACGCTCTCGCGGGACTGGAAATAGGTATCCGGGTTCTGGGCGGTGCCGCGCATCACCGGATGATCCGGGTTGAGGGCCCGCGCGCGGTGGGCGCGCACCCAGTCGTTGTCGATAAGGGCCCGAATTTCATCTTTGTGCAGCGCAGTGATCTTGTTCACCTCGTGGGAGGTGCGAAAGCCGTCAAAGAAGTGGATAAAGGGCACCCGGCACTGCAGGGTGACGCTGTGGGCGACCAAGGCCAGGTCCTGCGCCTCCTGCACCGAGCCGGAGGCGAGCATGGCAAAACCGGTGCTGCGCGCCGCCATCACGTCCTGATGGTCGCCAAAAATCGACAGCCCCTGCGCCGCCAAGGATCGGGCCGCCACATGGAACACCGCCGAGGTCAATTCGCCTGCGATCTTGTACATGTTGGGCAGCATCAGCATCAGCCCCTGGCTGGCGGTGAAAGTGGTGGCCAGTGCCCCCGCCTGCAGGGCGCCGTGCACCGTGCCGGCCGCCCCCCCTTCGCTCTGCATCTCCACGACTGTGGGGATGTTGCCCCACAGGTTGGTCTGCCCCTCCGCGGCCCAGGCGTCGGCCAGTTCGGCCATGGTCGAGCTCGGGGTGATGGGGTAGATGGCACACACTTCGCTCAGCTGATACGCCACCCGGGCCGCGGCTTCGTTGCCGTCGACCATGATCAATTCATGTTTCATTGGGACTCCTCCGGTTGGCGCAACTCGATGGCATGGCAGGGACACTGGTCATGGCAGGCACCGCAACCGGTGCAGAGTTCGGCATCCACCTGATACCCCAGACCCGGCCCCAGCTTGGCGATGGCCTGCTCGGGGCAGCTGCCATAACAGCCGTCGCACTCGAAGCAGTTGCCGCAGGAGTAGCAGCGCGCCGCCTCGTAGCGGGCCGCCGTCTCGTCCAGTCCGCCGATGATCTCGCCAAAGTCGTCCCGCGCCGAGGGCGGTTTGACCGGCTGGCTGCTGGCGGGAGCATGGGTCTGGAACCAGAGCTGCAACTGCTCGGGCCCAACCAGCGGCTTCCCTGCCTGCAAATAGGAGAGCGGCTTGTGATAGAGGCGACCGCGCAGCCAGGCATCCATGTGGCGCGCCGCCTTCTTGCCGTGGCCGGTGGCGATGGTGACGGTGCGCTCGGAAGGCACCATGTCACCGCCGGCAAAGAGGCCCGGCACATCCGTCATCAGGTTTTCGCCAACCTGCACCACCCCCTCCTGGTTGACCCGCACGCCGGGGATGCTCTCCAGCACGCTCAGGTCCACCTCCTGACCCAGCGCCAGAATGAGGGAGTCCGCTTCGAGGGTTTCAAACTGGCCGGTGGGCACCGGCTTGCCATGCTCGTCGAGGGTCATCACCTCCACCTCGATATTGGTATTGTCGAGCTGGCGGATGGTGCGCAACCAGTTGATCTTGATCCCCTCCTCCTCGGCCTCATCGGCTTCGAAGGCGTGGGCCGGCATATGATCCCGGTCGCGGCGGTAGATGATCATCGCCTCCTCCACCCCGAGACGACGGGCGGTGCGGGCCGCGTCCATGGCGGTGTTGCCGCCGCCGTAGATGGCCACCCGCCGTCCCAGTTTGGGGGGTGGCAAGCCTTTTTCCTCGGCCAGGCTGGCCTGTTCGAGGAAGCTCACCGCATCGAGGATCTTGCCCGCCTCTCGGGCCGGAATGTCGACCCGCTTGGCCAGATGGGCACCGATGGCCATGAAGACGGCGTCAAAGCCCCCCTGGTCGCGCTCCTTGAGCACATCCTCCACCTTGTGGTTGAGGGTAAGGGTGACGCCAGCAGCGACGATGCGGGCCACCTCCCGATCCAGCACCTCGCGGGGCAGGCGGTAAGCGGGAATGCCGAAGCGCAGCATGCCGCCGGCGAGCGGCCCCGCCTCGCGGATCTCCACCTGATGGCCGAGCCGGTTGAGGTGCCAGGCGCAGGAGAGGCCGGAGGGGCCGGCACCTATGATCAGCACCTTCTTGCCGCTGGCGGGCGCAGGGGTTGCAGGCTGCCAGCCCCGGGCCAGCGCCTCGTCGCCGAGAAAGCGTTCGATGGCATGAATGGAGACGGCATCATCCACCTGGGCCCGGTTGCAGGCGCTTTCGCAGGGGTGATAACAGACCCGCCCGTGGACCGCAGGCAGGGGATTCTCTTCGATGAGAGTCTGCCAGGCCGCCTCGAAGCGGCCCGCTTCAGCCAGGGCAAGCCAGGCCTGGATGTTCTCGCCAGCCGGGCAGGCATGATTGCAGGGTGGCAGGGCCGGCCGCCAAACGGGTAGCCGAGTACGGACCGGACCTGTTCCCGTCTTCTGGGAGAGATCCGGCGGTGGGGTCATATCCAGTTGTTTGCTCATACATTGCTTTCTTCTTTTTGGGTGACAGGCCCCATCCGAATGCACTTGATACCGTTTAACCGAAGCGGACGGTGGCCGGAGAGGGAAGAAGCGAAAGCGTCAGAAACTGGAAGTTGACTCGATAATGGACTGATTTTTGTACTGAATGACGGATCAGGATCAAAAAATGTTGCACTTTATGAGGTATGGAGTGCACAACGTGACCCGTGTAACATCTTGCCCGTCTGCAGGAACTCCGCTCGGGCTCACGCCTCGCAAGCGACACCGCACCGTCGGCGACCCCGAGTGAACGCCATCCCTGCAACCATTGCTGCACGGAACGGGGCTCGCCCGCTTCTCTCCTGCACTGGAACCGCCACCGCACAAGGACCAGGCCATGCCAACACTCGCCAGCATTCATCTCTACCCCATCAAGTCGACGGCAGGCATGCCACTGACCCGCGCCCTGGTCACCGAAGAGGGGCTGCAGGGGGATCGCCGCTACATGGTGGTCAAACCGGACGGCAGCTTCATCACCGCCCGCACCCATCCCCAGCTGCAGCAGGTGGTGGCCACCCCCATCGAGGGCGGCCTGCAGCTGCGCTATCCGGGCTTCGAGCCGCTCACCCTGCAAGAGACCGAGTTCAGCCGCGCGTCCCGCGCCACCGGCGTCTGGAAAGACAGCTTCAACGCCCTGCACACCCACGCCCAGGCCGATGCGTGGCTGAGCAAGGTGGCGGGGGAGCCGGTGCAACTGCTCTGGCTTGGCGAAGAGTCCGCCCGCTTTCGGGAGAAGACTGGCACCCGGGTCAGCTTTGCCGATGGTTACCCCCTGCTATTGATAAGCCAGGCTTCTTTGGAAGATCTCAACCTCAGATCCGACGCGCTGCACCAGATGAGCCAGTTTCGCACCAACCTGGTGGCGAGCGGCACCCTCCCCTTCGAAGAGGACGGCTGGAAGCGGATCCGCATCGGCGAGGTGGAGTTCTTGGTCGCCAAGCCCTGCAGCCGCTGCATCATGACCACGGTGGAGCCGGGCACGGATCGCTTCAATGCCCTGAAAGAGCCGCTGGCCACCCTCACCCGTTACCGACGCGGCGAGGATGGCGAGGTCTACTTCGGTCAGAACCTGGTGGCCCTCAACGAGGGGTGGATTGAGGCGGGCAGCGAGATCGAGGTGCTGGAGCGCGCCCGCGCCCCTGTCTACCCCAACGCGGCCCCCAAAAAACGGGAGCTGGTGTGCGTGGCCCGCGAGCCGCTGGCGCGGGATCTGGAGACCTTCTGGTTCGAGGCGGCCGATGGCGAGCCACTGCCCGACTATCTGCCGGGCCAGCACCTGCCCATCAGCCTGGATATTGGCCTGGGTCTGCGGCGCGAGCGCCTGCAGCGCCGCTATACCCTGAGCTCCACCCCGGAGCAGCCGGAGCGTTACAGCATCAGCGTCAAGAAGGTGGGGGGCGGTCGCATCTCCCACTGGCTGCACCAGCAGTTGCAACCGGGTGACCGTCTGCTGGCCGCCAACCCCGCCGGCGAATTTCATCTGGGCCGGGATCGCAATCTCTTGCTGCTTTCGGCCGGCTCGGGGGTCACTCCCATGCTCTCAATTGCCCGCACCTTAGGCTTGCGCGGTGAGCTCGGCGACGTGCACTTCATGCACCTGTGCCGCAGCGAGGCGGACATTCCCGCCGCCGGCGAGCTGCACGCCCTGGCGCAGCAGGGGATGACTCTCACCCTGATCCTGAGCCAGCCCGATACGCACTGGCAGGGGCTCAAGGGGCGGCTGGACGAGGTTCACCTCAAACAGATCAAAGGGTTGCAACAGCGGGAAGTGTTTATCTGCGGCCCCCACGGCTTTATGGCCGATGCGGCCACCAGACTGGCCGCCCTTGGCGTGCCGGCCGGGCGGATCCGCCAGGAGAGCTTTGGCGGCACCATCCTCTCCCTCTCCCGCCCCCATCAGGCGGTGCAGTTGCGCATCGGCGAGCAGGCATTCGTCGGCAACAATCAGGGCACAGTGCTGGATCAGGCCCACAAGCAGGGGGTGGAGCTGCCCTGGAGCTGCCGCGCCGGCATCTGCGGCAGTTGCAAGCAGACCCTGGTCTCGGGTGAAGTGGATCACCCCGATGCCCCGGCCATCACCGCCGCCGAGCGAGCCGCTGGCAAGATCCTTACCTGCTGCGCCGTCCCCCTCACCGACATCGTCATCAAATAAGGTGATCGAGGCACAATAATACCGCCGGCCGGGAGCATGCTCCCGACCGCGCTTTTCCCCTCCTTTGCCTTCGCGCCTCCTTTCTCGCACCTTTTCGCCGACCCGCCGCAGCCTTGGCGAAGAGCGCTCCTATACTCACTGCAACAACAATAAAACCCCACAGAAGTACCGGCCTTCGCCGCGTGACAAAGGGGGTTATCGGTGAGAATAAGGACGCTCAAACCATGGAACAGAACAGACCCGCCTTTCAGCTCAATCTGCTGCTCTCCGTCATCACCCTGATCCTGCTGTCGCTGGTGTTTTTCGCCTACAGCTGGTCGGGAAAACAGATGGAACAGAGCTATCAGCAACGTTACCAATCCTATCTGCTGGCCGATGAACTGCGGCAATCCTCCGACGATCTGACCCGCCTCGGCCGCACCTATGTGATCACCAAGGATCCCGCCTACGAACAGCAGTACATGCGGATCCTGGCCATTCGCAACGGGGAGCAGAACCGGCCGCAGGGCTACAACCGCATCTATTGGGACTTCGTCGCCGCCAACGGCCAGAACCCGCGGCCCGACAGCCAGGTGCGCCGCGGCCTCATCGATCTGATGAAGGATGCCGGCTTTACCGAGGGCGAGCTGGCCAAGCTCAACGAGGCCAAGAACAACTCGGATGCCCTGGTCAACACCGAGGTGGCCGCCTTCAAGCTGGTGCAGCAGACCGATGGCGATCTGGCCGCCAACCAGCAGAAGGCCATCGCCATGATGCATGACAAGGCCTATCACCAGAACAAGGGGCGCATCATGTCCCCCATCGACGACTTCTACGTCATGATGGAGACCCGTACCCAGCAGGCGGTGGATGACGCCACCAGCCAGTCCGCCATGCTGCGCTACCTGTTCATCGCGCTCGGCCTGGTGTTGATGTTCTTCCTCTGGCGCACCTACAAGGCGCTGATTGATCTGGTCGGCACCTCGGTCAGCCAGCTCAGAAGCGATCTCAACCACCTGGCCGAGGGGGACTTCTCCCAGCCCATCAAGGTGCCGGCCGGTGCCAAGGAGAGCCTGATCGGCCTGCTCGCCACCATGCAGAGCACCCTCAAGGGGATCATCGCCCAGGTCTCCCACTCCAGCGAAGAGCTCTCAGGCTCGGCCGACAGCATCGCCCAGATAGCGGAGCAGACCGCCCAGTTCGCCACCTCCCAGCAGACCAGTACCCAGACCATGGCGGCCGCAATCGAGGAGCTGGTGGTGAGCATCAGCCACCTCTCGGACAACGCCACCCACGCCGACGAGCTGAGCAAGATCTCCGCCAACACCCTGGAAGAGGGCTCCGGGGTCATCAAGCAGACCCTCGACAGCATCCAGAGCATCTCGGATACCGTCTCCAACGCCGCCAGCAGCATCGCGGATCTCAACAGCCACACCCAGCAGATCTCGGAGATCATCGAGGTGATCCGCGGCATCGCCGATCAGACCAACCTGCTGGCCCTCAACGCCGCCATCGAGGCGGCCAGGGCCGGCGAGCAGGGACGCGGCTTTGCGGTGGTGGCCGACGAGGTACGCAACCTCGCCAGCCGCTCGGCCGCCTCCACCCAGCAGATCACCGGCATGATCGGCAAAATTCAGAGCGGGGCGGACGCCTCCATCCGCAGCATGGAGAACACGGTCAACAACGTCTCCCGTGGGGTGAGCCTGGCCAGCCAGACCGGCGCGGCCATCGCCAGCATCCAGGATCACGCCTCCAACCTGACCGGCCTGATGGGGGAGATCAGCCACACCCTGCGCGAGCAGTCCACCGCCGCCAACGAGGTGGTCTCCACCGTCGGCAACATCACCTCCCTCTCCGAGCAGTCGGGGGATGCCGCCCGCCACGTCTCGCAGGAGGCGGCCAAGCTCAAGCAGCTGTCACGGCTGCTGCGCCAGGAGATGGCCCACTTCAAGCTGTAGCGCAAAGCGCACAAAGCAAAACGGCTGCCCGAGGGCAGCCGTTTTCATTGGCACTTTCGCTTAACCGCGCAGGGCGGCGATGCGCTGCTCGATGGGCGGGTGGCTCATGAACAGCTCGCTCATGGAGCGCTTGCCGTTGATGCCGAACGCCATCATGGAGCCTTCCAGCTGCGGCTCGGCACCGCGGGAGAGGCGCTCGAGGGCGGCGATCATCTTATCGCGACCGGCCAGCTTGGCGGCGCCGGCGTCGGCGCGGAATTCACGCTGACGGCTGAACCACATGACGATGATGGAGGCCAGCACGCCGAACACCATCTCCAGCACGAACACGGTGATCATGTAGGCAAAACCGCCGGTGCTGCTGCTCTCTTCCTCGTTGTTGGAGCTGAAGAAGTTGCTGATGACGCCGGCCACGATGCGGGCGAAGAACATCACGAAGGTGTTCACCACCCCCTGGATCAGGGTCAGGGTCACCATGTCGCCATTGGCCACGTGGCTCACCTCGTGGGCCAGCACGGCTTCCGCCTCGTCACGGCTCATGCTGTAGAGCAGACCGGAGGAGACGGCGACCAGCGAGTCGTCACGGCGGGCGCCGGTGGCGAAGGCGTTCATCTCGGGAGAGTCGTAGATCCCCACTTCCGGCATCTTGATGCCCGCTTCACGGGCCTGACGGGCCACGGTACTGACCAGCCAGTGCTCGGTCTCGTTGCGGGGTTGCTCGATGACCTGGACGCCATAGCTGCGCTTGGCCATCCACTTGGACATCAGCAAGGAGATAAAGGAACCCCCAAAACCGAACACGGCGCAGAACACCAACAGACCGGAAATGCTGGACTTGTTGATCCCCAGAACCGAGAACAGGATATTGAGTACCACCCCCAGCACCAGCATGACGGCCAGGTTGGTCACCAGGAATAGCATAATTCGCTTCATATTGACTCCTTGTGAGATATGGATGCGTGGCCCGTCACCAGTTCGCTGCCGGCCGGGCCACACCTGTCACGCATAATAGACAGTTTCTATGAATGTTCGCTGAATGTCGGATTCAGAGCAGGGGCGAAATGTCGAGTCGCCCGCGCAGATCAGCCTCGAGCGGATTGTTTACAAAGGGTATTTCACCCAAAAACGGGGCCGGCAGCAAGCCCCGCAGGGTGTCCAGATTTTCCTGATAGTGGCTCATGGAGCCGTGCAGCCGGTTGATGACCCAGCCCGCCACCGGCAGGTTGTTGTTGCGAATGGCGGCGAAGGTGAGCAGGGCATGGTTGAGACAGCCCAGTTTGGCCCCCACCACCATGATGACCGGCATGTTCTCCTGCTTGACCCAGTCCGACAGCAGGTGCTTGCGATCGAGTGGCAGGAACCAGCCCCCCGCCCCCTCCACCACCACCAGCTCGGCCCCCGCCTGTTCAATCTGGCGCAGCCCGTCCGACAACCCCTTCAGGGTAATGGCATCGCGCGCTTCGCTGGCGGCGATATGGGGCGCGATGGGCGGCTCGTAGGCGTAGGGATTGACCAGATCGTAGGGCAGCGGCAGGCTCGCCGCCTCCTGCAGCAGCACCGCGTCCAGATTGCGCAGCCCGTCCGGGGTGCGGGCACAGCCGGCGGAGACAGGCTTGTAACCGGCGCAGCGGATGCCGTGCGCGGCGAACTCCAGCAGCAGGGTGCGGGCGACCAGCGTCTTGCCCACATCGGTGTCGGTGCCGGTGACGAAGAAGGATTTAACCATGATGACTCCTCAATAGGGCGCAGGTGCCCAGGCTCGATATGGCGGGGCACCCGCAGCTCAATTCTCTCGGCCCATGAGACCGGTTAGCGGCGGATCAGCTGGCCGAGGCACACCTGATAGCTGGCGGCCAGCAGGCCGTCCGGCTGACGATGGGCCTCATAGGCCTGGCTCAGACGCAACAAGCGCTGACGGCTGCCAAGGCCGGTATGACGCTCGTCATTGACCTGGCTGGCGCCGATCCCCTTGAGATCGCGCAGCAAGCCGTTGAGCTCGGGGTAGCCGAGCGACCAGGTCAGGCTCTCCAGCGCCGGGGCGACAAACCCGCCGGCGGCGATGGCATGCTGCAATTGTGGCAGGCTGAGGAAGCGATTGACATGATCACACTCGTCAACCGTGCGCCAGGCCTCACGCAGTTGCCAGAGCGACTCGGCCAAGAGAGTCGAGAACAGCAGCCGACCACCGGGCTTGAGCACCCGGTGCAGCTCGGCGAAGGCCTGGGCCGGCCGTTCGCACCACTGCAAGGCCAGGCTGGAGAAGACCCAGTCAAACGTCTCGTCGGCAAAGGGCAATTGCTCGGCATCGCCGCACAGCAGGCGGGCGCCGCTGCCACGCAGGGCCGCCTGGGCCAGCATGCCGGGGGCGAGATCCAGCCCGGTCAGCTCGCTGCAACGCCCGGCCAGAGCCGGCAGAAAGAAACCGGTACCACAGCCCAGATCGAGACCGCGACCTTCCAGCCCCTCATGCATACCCGCCGCGCTCATCCGCACCAGCAGCGCCTGCCCCACCTCCTGCTGGAAGCGGGCGTGGGCGTCGTAGTGGCGGGCGGCGGCGCCAAAACGGCGGGCAAGCTGGGCCTTGTCCACCGCCTGAAAACGCTCATGGAGCATGGGCTCCTCCTCTCTCGTCGGTGGCCTGGCAGGGACCGAGGGCATCGAGCAGCCGATCCACATCCTCAACGCGGTGAGCCGCGCTCAAGGTGATGCGAAGGCGCGCCGTGCCAACAGGTACCGTGGGCGGGCGGATGGCACTCACCCAGACGCCGCATTCGCGCAGCCGCTCGGCCAGTTGCAGGGCAGCACTGCTCTCCCCCACCAGCAGCGGCTGGATGGGGGTATTGCTGTCACCCAGTTGCCAGCCCAGCGCCTGTGCCCCTTGTCGGAAACGGGTGATGAGTTCACCAAGATGGGCGCGGGCCTCGTCGGCGGCGCGCACCAGTTCGATACTCTGGCGTACGGCGCAGGCCTGGGCCGCCGGCATATGGGTGCTGTAGACGTAGTGGCGGGCGAAGTTGACCAGATACGCCACCAGCTCGCGACTGCCGCCCACAAAGGCGCCAGCCACCCCGAGCGCCTTGCCAAAGGTGCCCATCTGGATGTGCACGCCGGCCGGGTTCACCCCCTGCGCCGCCAGGGTGCCGCGCCCTTGTGGCCCCAGCACGCCGAGGCCGTGGGCATCGTCGATCATCAGCCAGTTGCCGCTTTTGGCGGCCAGTTGGCTAAGCTCGCGCCAGGGGCCCTGATCCCCGTCCATGCTGAACACCCCCTCCGAGACGATAAGCCCCCGGTTTGGCTCAAGCTGCCGCTCAAGGGCCGCCATGTCGTTGTGGCCGAAGCGCTTCATCTTGCAGGGCAGCTGGCTGCCCATCTCCTGCAGGGAGGCGTG
This sequence comes from Aeromonas sp. QDB20, assembly GCF_027707805.1. Classification (NCBI taxonomy): domain Bacteria; kingdom Pseudomonadati; phylum Pseudomonadota; class Gammaproteobacteria; order Aeromonadales; family Aeromonadaceae; genus Aeromonas; species Aeromonas sp. QDB20. The sequence goes on from NZ_JAPCJC010000005.1 coordinate 258,178, forward strand.
GTTGAGTTTGTCCTGCCACAGCAGATGTTCCTTGCCGAGCAGGGCTTTCAGCACCGCCTGATTGGCGGAAAAGCCGCAGTTGAACAGCAGCACCGCCTCCAGCCCGAGCCACTCGGCCAGCGTCTCTTCCAACTGCTGGTGGGCCCGGCTGTAGCCGGTCACCAGCGGCGAGGCGCCGGCACCCGCGCCATAGCGGTCAATCCCCTCCTGGAAGGCGACCTTGATGGCGGGGTGATCGGCCAGCCCCAGATAGTCGTTGGCGGAAAAGTTGAGGTAATCGCCCCCCCCAACCTTGAGGCGCCCGCCACTCGCGCCGTCGGTGGCAACGCGACTGCGCAGCAGGCCGGCCTGTTCGCGTTCGGCCAGCGCTGCGCTCAACCCGAAGGGGCCCGTGACTGCGGGGCCCGTCATGACCGCGCGGCCCCGGCACGGGGGCGGGTGGCGTCATAAAACATCTCGGCGGGCTCGCTCTGGCGGCTCACCTCCGCCAGCAGCTCCTCTTCTTGAACCTGATCCGGCTTCTGGGCCCGCTGGGCGGGGCGAATGCCGAGCCGCTTGAACAGCTGCATGTCGCTGTTTTCGTCCGGATTGGGGGTGGTCAGCAGCTTGCAGCCGTAGAAGATGGAGTTGGCCCCCGCCATAAAGCACATGGCCTGCATCTGCTCGTTCATCTTCTCCCGCCCGGCGGAGAGGCGCACGTGGGAGGCCGGCATCATGATGCGTGCCACGGCGATGGTGCGGATAAATTCGAACGGATCCAGATTCTCCTGGTTCTCCAGCGGCGTTCCCTTCACCTTGACCAGCATGTTGATGGGGACGCTCTCCGGGTGGCGCGGCAGGTTGGCCAGCGCCATCAAGAGGCCCGCCCGATCTTTTGCCTGCTCGCCCATGCCGACGATGCCGCCGGAGCAGACCTTCATGCCGGCGCCGCGCACGTGCTCCAGGGTATCGAGCCGGTCCTGATAGGTGCGGGTGGTGATGATGTCGCCGTAGAACTCCGGCGAGGTGTCGAGGTTGTGGTTGTAGTAGTCAAGGCCGGCGGCGCCGAGGCGCGCCGCCTGATCGGCGGTGAGCATACCCAGCGTCATGCAGGTCTCCATGCCGAGTCCGCGCACCTCCTCGATCATCCGCAGGATATAGGGCATGTCCTTCTCTTTGGGGTTGCGCCAGGCGGCCCCCATGCAGAAGCGAGACGAGCCGTTGGCCTTGGCTTCGCGGGCCCGCTCCAGCACTTTCTCCACCTCCATCAGCCGCTCGGCCTCAAGGCCGGTGTGATAACGGGCGCTCTGGGGGCAGTACTTGCAATCCTCCGGGCAGGCACCGGTCTTGATGGAGAGCAAGGTGCTCACCTGTACTTCGTTCGGATCGAAATGAGCGCGGTGGACACTCTGGGCCCGGAACAGCAGGTCGTTGAACGGCAGGGCAAACAGGGCCTGAACCTCGGCGAGGGTCCAGTCGTGACGAAGGGCGTGAGCGCCCGCGGTGACAGCATTCATACATGGCTTCCAATTGTTATAAGTGGGATCCTGCGCCGCCTTGCTTGCAAGACCTCTTTGCAAAAGGTCCTTGCAAGAGAGAAGCGCAAAACCCGCCACCTGGCCCGGGCGAACAGGGATGCGCGCAGGGCCAAGTGGCTGAAATTGTTGGCTAGTGTAGAGAGCGGGCGTAGACTGTCAACACCGACCAGATCAAACAAATTGACAACAGAACAACAAATGACCAATCAAGAATTCGATTTGCACCATGTGTGGCACCCCTATACCTCTCTCACCCACCCCCTGCCCTGCTATGAAGTGGCCAGCGCCAAGGGGGTGACCCTCACCCTCAGCGACGGCCGCGAACTGGTGGATGGCATGAGCTCCTGGTGGGCCTGCGTGCACGGCTATCAGGTGCCCGAGCTCGATGCAGCCGCCACCGCCCAGCTTGGCAAGATGTCCCACGTGATGTTTGGCGGCCTGACCCATGCCCCGGCGGTGGAGCTCTGCCGCAAGCTGGTGGAGATCACTCCAAAGGGGCTGGATCGGGTGTTTCTGGCGGATTCCGGCTCGGTGGCGGTGGAGGTGGCGCTCAAGATGGCCCAGCAGTACTGGCACGCCAAAGGGACGCCTCGCGCCAAGTTCGTTGCCCTGCGCGGTGGCTATCACGGCGACACCTTCGGCGCCATGAGCGTGTGCGACCCGGATGGCGGCATGCACGAGCTCTACCAAGGGTTCCTGCCCGAGCACCATTTCGTGGAAGCCCCCAGCTGCCGTTTCCACGCCGAGTGGGACGAGCGTTGCGTGGTGGAGCTGGCCACCCTGATGGCGGACCATCACGAGGAGATCGCCGCCATCGTGCTCGAACCCATAGTCCAGGGCGCCGGTGGCATGCGCTTCTATCACCCCCGCTACCTGCAGTGGGTGCGCGCCCTTTGCGACGAGTTCGGCGTGCTCTTGATTGCCGACGAGATAGCCACCGGCTTTGGCCGCACCGGCCAGCTGTTTGCCTGCGACTGGGCCGGCATCAGCCCCGACATCATGTGTCTGGGCAAGGCGCTTACCGGCGGCTACCTCACCCTGTCGGCCACGCTCACTACCGAGCATGTGGCTCGCACCGTGTGTGATGGGAAGGCTGGCGTCTTCATGCATGGGCCGACCTTTATGGGCAATCCATTAGCGTGTGCGGTGGCCAACGCCTCCATCGATCTGCTGCTGGCCTCGCCGTGGCAGGAGCGGGTGCGCGCCATCGAACACCAACTCAAAACCGAACTGGTGGAACTGACCCTGCATCCGGCGGTGGCCGACGTGCGGGTGCTCGGCGCCATCGGCGTGGTGGAGATGAAGGAGCGGGTGGACGTGGCGCGCATCCAGCGCAAGTTCGTGGAGCTGGGCGCCTGGATCCGCCCCTTTGGCAAGCTCATCTACCTGATGCCGCCCTTCGTCATCAGCCCGGCACAGTTGACCGTGCTGACCGGCGCCATCGCCGCCGCCATCCACAGCGGCGAGTTCTGAGCCAACAGCGCAGACCCTGCCGCTCAGGCAGGGTCTTTTGAATCTTTTTCATCAGAATGTGAGCAAGACACCAGACCCGGGCCGCCAAGACGCGTAGACTGCGCGGGTTTTACCCAACAGATGTACCGTTCCCATGCGCCTCTCCATTGCTGCCAAAATCAACTTCTTCCTGCTGTTCATCTTCTCCATGGTGCTGGTGTTTTCCGCGGCCTATCAGGCGGTGCGCGAGCGCGATCTCATCCTGACCCTCATCAAGGAGCAGAGCCGCGAGCAGACCGAAGCCTATTTCGATGGCCTCAACATGCTGATGCTGACCGGCAAGATGGAAGCCCGCGATACCCTGCGCGACAAGTTCCTCGAGCACGCTCACGTGGAGGATGCCCGCATCGTGCGCAGCGAGGCGGTGAGCAAGCAGTACGGGGCCGGCCGCGAGCACGAGCAGTCCAAAGACAGGTTCGACGAGCTGGCACTGGCGGGTAAAGGGAGCCTGGAGGTGGTACACGACGGCATGCACAGCAAGCTGGTGGTGACCCGCCCACTGCTGGCCAAGAAGGATTTTCGCGGCACCGATTGCACCAGCTGCCACCAGGTGCCGGAGAATACCGTGCTGGGAGCGGTGCGCTTTGATTACTCCCTCGACACCCTGTTTACCCGGGTCGAGCAGAACATTCTCACCTCGGCCCTGAGCCTCACCGTCATCTTCGGGCTGGGGCTGCTGCTCACCCTCTGGGTCATCCGTACCTGGATCGTCCGCCCTCTCAACCAGCTGACCCGCTCCATGGAGGAGGCCACCGACCTGCACGACTTCGGCCACCGGCTGGAAGGGGATGAGGGGGACGAGATTGGCCGGGTGGCGCTGGCCTACAACCAGATGCTCGACAGCGTGGAGCGCCAGCTCGGCAAGCGCTCCGCTGGCGAGCAGCCGCGGGCGGGGCAAGCGCCTTCCAGCCGCGACCGCTCCGGGATGGCAGACTAGCCCAGGTAGTAGAACAGCAGGCTGGCGACGAGGATCAGCAGCAAGATAGCCAGGTGCACCCGCCCCGTGTCCTCCCGCCGCCGGCAGCGCCAACGCTCTGCCAGCAGCACCGCCAGGGTCAGCAGGCAGCATCCCCAGAGCCCGTGCAGCAGCCAGGGGGTGAGCTGGGGATCCCAGCTCTGGCGCACATTGATCCCGCCATAGACCAGAAAACCGTAGGCCACCTCTGGCCGGGCGAAGTGGTAGAGGGAGAGCAGCACGATAAAGCCGCCCCAGCAGAGGATCACCAGCCCCCGCAACACCCGTGTCAGCCCGTCCGGCCCCCGTCGCCGCTCTTTCACGTCCATCCCCCGTTCCGCAGGCCCGCCAATGAAGTGATTGGCGCCGAAATCCCCCCCAGAGTCCGACATTTTTGCTTGTTTATCAAACCTGCGCGGGTAAGATGAACGGCTTAGTCTGCCATGGTGGGCCATCTGTGCCCGGGCCAGACCCCTAGTGTTGCAAATAGCGCTGCAAGAACAAGCTGGAGACAATATTTCGATGACGCACGCATCCGTAGTAGATGTGCTGGCCGGTAAGTATTCGGTCGGCACCACCCTGACAGTGAAAGGGTGGATCCGGACCCGCCGTGATTCCAAGGCGGGGATCTCATTTTTGGCCGTTTCCGATGGCTCCTGTTTCCATCCGGTACAGGCCGTCGTCCCCAATACCCTGGCCAATTACGAGAATGAAGTGCAGCGTCTGACCACAGCTTGCTCCGTCGAAGTGACCGGCACCGTGGTCGAGTCCCAGGGCAGCGGCCAGGCGTTCGAACTGCAGGCCACCGAGGTCAAGGTGGTAGGCTGGGTCGAAGATCCGGACACCTACCCCATGTCCGCCAAGCGCCACAGCATCGAGTATCTGCGCGAGCAGGGCCACCTGCGTGCCCGCACCAACATCGTCGGCGCCGTGACCCGGGTGCGCAACTGCCTCTCCCAGGCCATTCATCGCTTCTTCCACGAACAGGGCTACCTCTGGATCGCGGCCCCGCTCATCACCGCCTCCGACACCGAAGGCGCCGGCGAGATGTTCCGCGTCTCCACCCTGGATCTGGAAAACCTGCCGCGCACCCCGCAAGGCAAAGTGGACTATGACAAGGACTTCTTCGGCAAGGAGACCTTCCTGACCGTATCCGGCCAGCTGAACGTCGAGACCTATGCCTGCGCCCTGTCCAAGGTCTACACCTTCGGGCCGACCTTCCGCGCCGAAAACTCCAACACCAGCCGCCACCTGGCCGAGTTCTGGATGGTGGAGCCGGAAGTGGCCTTCGCCGATCTGGAAGACAACGCCGCGCTGGCCGAAGCCATGCTGAAGTACGTCTTCAACGCCGTGCTGAGCGAGCGCCGCGACGATCTGGAGTTCTTCGCCCAGCACGTGGACAAGGACGCCATCGGCCGTCTGGAGCGTTTCGTCGCCTCCGACTTCGCCCAGATTGACTACACAGACGCCATCGAAGTGCTGAAGAACTGTGGCAAGAGCTTCGAGTTCCCGGTCTCCTGGGGTATCGATCTCTCTTCCGAGCACGAGCGCTACCTGGCCGAAGAACACTTCAAGTCACCGGTAGTAGTGAAGAACTACCCGAAAGACATCAAGGCCTTCTACATGCGCCTCAACGACGACGGCAAGACAGTTGCCGCCATGGACGTACTGGCCCCGGGTATCGGCGAGATCATCGGCGGCTCCCAGCGTGAAGAGCGTCTCGAGGTGCTGGATGCCCGTCTGGCCGAGATGGGCCTGAACAAGGAAGACTACTGGTGGTACCGCGACCTGCGCCGCTACGGCACTGTGCCGCACTCCGGCTTTGGTCTGGGCTTCGAGCGTCTGGTGGTCTACGTGACCGGCATGGGCAACGTGCGCGACGTGATCCCCTTCCCGCGTACCCCACGCACCGCCGAGTTCTGATTACGGGACTTTGCCGACAAAGCCGACCTCAGGGTCGGCTTTTTGTTGCCCGCCCCCTGCCACCGGCTTGCCTTGGCCACAATTAATCACTTTTTTTGCAACAAACCGCTCCCCTCGCCTTTTTATCCTGCTACCCTGCCCGCCTTTAAGCTCCATACGATGCCGCCTGCTATCCCTAAAATAACAAAAGGGTTAATACGTGGTTTTTATGGCGTTAAATCAAAAAGCGATGAGTTATTGAAGTACCTCAAATTTTTGCCCCCTTGTGGCAGGCAGAATAACCACTAACCCTTTAGGGCTAAATAAAAAACAGACAATCCCGGTCCATGCGCCCAACACAGCACTTACATGGATTAAATAACGCGAGGTAATGGAATGATCTTGATGGAATTTTTGGTGGTACTCGGCTGCTTGCTGCTGGGTACCCGGTTTGGCGGCATGGGGCTGGGTCTCATCAGCGGCATCGGTCTGTTCCTGCTGACCTTCGTGTTCGGTCTGGTGCCGGGCGAACCGCCTGTTCAGGTAATGCTGACCATTCTGGCGGTGATCGGCTGTGCCGCCACCCTGCAGACCGCTGGCGGTCTCAACCTGATGATGCAGGTGGCCGAGCGTCTGCTGCGCCGTCACCCCCAATACATCACCATACTGGCGCCGCTCACCACCTGGACCCTCACTTTCCTGTGCGGTACCGGCCACGTGGTCTACACCATGTTCCCCATCATCGCCGACATCGCGCTGCAGAAGAACATCCGTCCCGAGCGCCCGATGGCGGTGGCCTCCGTCGCCTCCCAGATGGCCATCTGCGCCTCGCCGGTCTCGGTGGCCGTGGTCTCCATGGTCTCCATCCTGGCGGCCGGTCACGGCATCGGTCAGGCCTACGGTCTGCTCGACATCCTGATGATCGCCATCCCCTCCTCCCTGACCGGCGTCATCGTGGCGGCCCTCTGGAGCCTGCGCCGCGGCAAGGACCTGGACAAGGACGAGGAGTTCCAGGCCAAGATCCAGGATCCGGAGCAGCGCGCCTTCATCTATGGCGGCGGTGAAACCCTGCTCAACACCAAGTTCCCGAAAGAGGCCTACTGGTCTACCTGGATCTTCTTCGCCGCCATCGCTGCCGTGGTGCTGCTGGGTGCCAACGAAGGTCTGCGTCCGGTCTTCACCATCAAGGACAAAACCGGCCCGCTCTCCATGAACCTGGTGATCCAGATGATGATGCTGATCGCCGGCGCCATCATACTGATGCGCTGCAAGGTCAAGCCGGGCGAGATCGCCAACGGCGCCGTCTTCAAGGCGGGCATGGTCGCCATCTTCTCCGTGTTCGGGGTCGCCTGGATGAGCGAAACCTTCTTCCAGGCCCACATGCCGCTGCTCAAAGAGACCCTGGCCCACGTGGTACAGGCCCAGCCCTGGACCTACGCCCTGGTGCTGTTCCTCATCTCCAAGCTGGTAAACAGCCAGGCCGCGGCGCTGACCGCCATCGCCCCCATGGGGCTGGCGCTGGGGGTCGAACCCAAGCTGCTGATCGCCTTCCTGCCGGCCAGCTACGGCTACTTCGTGCTGCCGACCTACCCGAGCGATCTGGCCTGTATCGGTTTCGACCGCTCCGGCACCACCCGCATCGGCAAGTTCATCATCAACCACAGCTTCATCATTCCGGGGCTGATCGGGGTGGTGACCTCCTGCTCGCTGGGCTTCATCCTGACCAGCATCCTGCTCTGACGGAGTCGCACCGCGCAATCCGTTCCACAGGCCCCCGCTCGGGGGCCTGTGCTTTTCACTCACCTTCCCGCTTTGCCAACCGCCCGCACTCTGGGTAGCATGACCCCTCTTTGTTCTTTGCGGAATCTCCCCCATGTCTCGCGTCATCGTGCTCTGGAGCGGCGGCAAGGATGCCATGCAGGCCCTCTGCCATGCTCGTGAAGCGGGTCATCAGGTGGTGGCACTGGCGACCTTTGCACCTCCCTCGCCCCGCTTTCTGGCCCATCCCCTGTCGCAAGTGCGTCAACAGGCGGCGGCCCTCGGGCTGCCCCATCGGCTGGTCACCATAGAGGCGCCGTTCGATCTCGGTTATGAGCGGGCGCTGACCAAGCTCAAGGATGAGTGGCAACTGGATGGGGTGGTCACCGGCGATATCGACAGCGTGGGCGGCGCGCCGAACTGGATCCGCGAGCGTTGCCGCCCGCTTGGCCTCACCGTCCACACGCCTCTCTGGCAGCAACCCCGCGAGGCGCTGCTGGCGGATCTGCTGGCTCGCGGCATCGTCGCCCACCTCTCCTGCGTCGATACCGATGTGCTGACCCCCGAGTGGGTGGGGCGGGTGCTGGACAAGGGAGCCCTCGCCGAGCTGCAGCAGCTGGCGGCCACCCAAGGCTTTGATGCCTGCGGCGAGCAGGGGGAGTACCACACCATGGTGACCGACGGCCCGGGCTTTGCGGCGCCGCTGGTGCTCGGCCGCTGGCAGGTTGCCCATCAGGAACGGCTTGCCTATCTGCTGGAGAGTGAGGGATAGAGTGCAGTTCCGTTCGACCGGTCTGCACCGGCACAACAGATAAAAAACGGGAGGCGATGGCCTCCCGTTTTGCTTGTCATGCAGCCTATCCGGCCAGCTTGCCCAGCACCCGCTGCAACAGGCGAATGCGCGGCTCGATGCTCTCCAGCAGCAGGAACTCCGCCTCCGAGTGGAAGCCGCCCCCCATAGGGCCGAAGCCATCGAGCGACGGTACCCCGGCCGCAGCGGTAAAGTTGGCATCGGAGCCGCCGCCGGCCTCCAGCCAGTTGAAGGAGATCCCCTCCTCTTTCGCCGCCACCTCCACCAGCGCCATCACGGCCTCTGTGTCGTCGCTCGGGCGCATCGCCGGCTTGAAGCTCTGACGATCCACCTCGACCCGGCAACCGGCGAGGAAGGGGTTGTTGGCCATGAAGGTGAGCCGCTCGTGCACGGCGGCCGCTTCGTCATTGCTCCAGAAGCGCAGATCCACGATCGCCTCGGCAAAGTCCGGCACCACGTTGACGCCGGTCCCTCCCTGCACCACCCCCACGTTCATGGTGGTGCCGGTGTCGAGGTTGACCTGCTGGTTGATGGCGAGCACCCAGTGGGCCAGCTCCGTGATGGCGGAGATCCCCTCACTCAGCGCCGAGCCAGCGTGGGAGGCCTTGCCGTGGAAGGCAATGCGGTACTTGGCATTGCCCTTGCGGGCGCTGATGAGATCCCCATTGGGGCGGGCCGCCTCGGCCACCAGCACGCAGCCGCTCTGTCTGGCCTTCTCCACCAGCCACTCCTTGGACCAGGGGGAGCCTATCTCCTCATCACAGTTGCAGCAGACCAGCACCTTGAGCCTGGCCAGCACGGCCGGGTCCATCCCTTTGAGGGCATACCAGGTGGAAAGCAGGCCGCTCTTCATGTCCGACACGCCAGGGCCAAAGGCCTGATTGCCTTCCACTTTCAGCGGTCGCTTGGCCGCCGTCCCCACCGGGAAGACGGTGTCCATGTGGCCCACCAGCATCACGTCGTAATGGCTGGCGCCGGGGGCATTGGTTGCCTCGAGGCAGGGGCCGCACTCGGCGGCAAACTGGTGGCGAGTCACCTGCCAGCCGATGGCCTCATATTTCTCGGTCATGATGTCGGCCACCGTCGCCACCCCGGCCGGGGTGCGGGTACCGCAATCGAGGTTGATGAGGGGGGCCAGATCCGCCAGGTAGGCGTCCAGAGAAAAAGCGTTGCGAGAGTCTGTCATTGTCATCTCCTGGGACGGGAGGGTATGCCTCCCGTCCGACAGCCGAGTGAAAGGGGCGAACGACCCGTGCCGTCCGCCACCCGCTTACATAAACAGCAGATAGTTGAGGGTCAGCGCCGTCACCAGGGCGCCGGCCATGGGCACGCAGGTGCGCTTGACCACCACGAAGGGGGAGACATTGGCGATGCCCGCACAGGCGATCAGCACAGCCGCGATGGGGGAGACGGTGCGGCCGATGCTGGAGGCAAGCTGCATCGGCAGCAGCATGGTCACCGCCGGCACCCCGAACTTGGCCGCCACCGCGGGGGCCAGGGTCGAGAAGCTCAGGAAAGCCGCGTTGCCCGAGCCCATGATGACCGCCGCCACCATGATGAGTCCCACCATCACCAGGGTCATCAGGCCACTGCCGATGCCGGCATTGCTGGCCGAGTGCAGCAGGGTATCGATGGCGCCGATGGCCTTGAGGGATTCGGCAAACAGCTCGGCACAGACGATGAGCGCCACCACGGGGCCGAACACCTTGCCCATGCCGTCGAGGAAGCTGGAGAGCCCGGCAAAGGCGCTGCGCACCGAGCGAGTACGCAGCAGCTCGCACAGCATGCCGATAAAGACCGACAGCAGCATGGCCACCTCCACGCTCATCTTGATGTCGCTCACCAGCAGCTTGGAGAAGGTCATCATCAGCACGAAGGGGATGATGGGCAGCAGGGCATACCAAGTGGGCGCCGCTACCGCCTCGGTGCCTTTCTCGTCCAGCTCGGCGTGCTCGCCGCGATGCTGGGCCGGATCCCAGCCATCCTGGCGGTCACAGTGCCGCTGCCAGAAGAAGTGCAGCACCATGGTCACCAGCAGCATGGGGGCCACCAGCCAGATCTGGTAGTCGACGAAATAGCTGGTGGGATCCATGCCGGACTGGCCGGCGGAGAAGATGGCGTTGGTCTGGGTCGGGCCGATTTCGAACGCCTGGGAGGTGGCGATGACGCCGCAGGCGGAGGCCGGGCTGATGCCGAGGTTGCGCATCACGGGGTACATGGTGACCATGAGCAGCAGGCCAAGGCCGGTGGCGGAGGTGACGAACAGGGAGACGAAGACCGCCACCAGGTAGCAGATGGCCAGCATCAGGTAGCTGGACTGGATGCCCGCCACCGGCTTGACCGCCACCCGCACCAGCGCCTGGGAGGCGCCGATATGGGACATGTAGGTGGCAAAGCCGGCCACCGCCATGATGGTGAGGCCGAGCCCCGCCGCCCGGTAGGAGAAGATCCCCTTGAACACCTCGAACAGGTCGAACAGGGCGAAGCCGGTGCTCTTGTCGGCGGACAGAATGGGGTGCAATCCCAGCCAGTAGGCGACGGTGAAGATGGCCATGCCGGCCAGTGCCAGCACCGCCTGCGGGTTGTAATCCTTGACGATGCCGTAGACCACGGCCAGCAGGACGAGCAAGACGAAGACGAGTTCCAAATATTCACTCCTGATAAAGTTATCGAGGAGCGGAATCTAGTGGCCTGACCGCGCTTTCCCATTGATCCCTGTCAAGAAAGATGGCTTGACCGCACTTCGATAAAATAAAATGCTACACACTTAACAAAAAACGGTCTTTTAAACTAAAGGCAAACCTTTAGAATCCCTTTGCCACGCGTTCTGGCGAATAACCTCAGGCTTTTTTGCTTTGGATCAACGTCAGGGGCCAGTGAACTGGCCAAGATGCGCAACGACACACAGAGACCGTTTCGCGCCGGAGAGAGTTATGACAGACCGAGCCACCGCAGGCATGACGACCTGCGACTACAAGCTATGGGACATCCTCGTCGAGTCTGCAAAGGAACGCACCACCATTCGTTACTCCAAGCTGGCCAGGCAGGCCGGGCTGGAGAATTGCCAGGATGAGCTGCGCACCCTGCTGCAACGCATCCGCATGTACTGCACCGAGCACCAGTTGCCGATCCTCTCCGCCATCGTGGTGGACGATGTGGGCAAATATACCGGCCTCTCCTCCAGTCTGCCGGACGCCCCCTGGGAGCGGGCCAAGGTGTTTGACTACCAGTGGCCGGTTGCGCCCTGAGTGCTCAGTCCCTCACCATAACGCGCCCACCGGCGCGTTTTGTACTTCTTCGGGCTCCCTTTTTCCTGAACCGCAGGCAAAAAAAACCCGCCGAGACGGCGGGTACTAAGCAAGCAACGCTCTGGATGACCAGAGTAAAGAGTTCAGGCTGTCGAATCTTGCCACCTCCGGCACCACGCGAAAGAGGTAACAGGACAACATGGGTTTGCATAAATCGCTGATTTACCCAAGCTTCATGCTGACCATCGACGGGAAATGAGACTAAAGTGAAGGCCCTGCTTAAGGAAATGATTTATTAGTATTCCATTATGCACAGAATGAATTTACGAGGCGTCGACCTCAACCTGCTGGTGGTGCTCAAGGCACTGCTGGAGGAGCGCAACACCACCAAAGCCGCCGAACGGCTCGCCATGAGCCAACCGGCCGTCAGCCGGGCACTGGCCCGCTTGCGTCTGCTCTATGACGATCCCCTGCTGATCCGCACCCCCCAGGGCATGGAACCCACCGCCCGGGCGGAGGCCTTGCTGCTGCCGCTGCGGGAGATCCTGCACGACATCGAGCAGACCTTCAGCCCCCCCGAGCAGCTCGACCCCGCCCAGTTCGAGGGGGTGCTGCGCATCGGGGCCCACACCTATGTGGAGTACGTGATGATGCCGAGCCTGCTGGCCCGGCTGCAGCAGCAGGCGCCCAACCTGCGCATCCACATGGTGCCGCTCAATGCGGACTACGAGAGCCAGCTCGACGAAGGGGTCATCAGCATGGTGATCAGCAAACAGGACGAGGTGCCCGGCCGTTTTCGTCGCATCCCGCTGTTCGAAGACAAGCTGATCTGCGCCGCCCATCGCAGCCATCCGCTGCAGGGCCAGGTGCTGTGCATCGAATCCTTCGCCAAGGCCCAGCACCTGCTGGTCGCCCCACGCGGCAGCGAAGGGGGCATCGTCGATGATCTGCTGGCCGCCCACGGCATGACCCGACACACCCCCTTGATAGTACAAAGTTTTCTGGCGGCCCCCTTCATCCTGCCCTGCGCGCCTCTGCTGCTCACCTCCCCTGCCCGGGTGCTGCGTCCGCTGATGCCGCTGCTGGATCTGGTGGAGTACGAGACCCGCTTCGCCCTGCCCACCTTCGAGGTGAGCCTCATTCGCCATCGTCGCGACGACAACAACGCCATGCTCAACTGGTTCGAATCCGAACTGCACCTCTGGTGTCGCACCCAGAGCGAACTCTGATACCCGCCGGCGCGTCCTGCGCCGGGTACTTTTCCCCTCCTTCCAGGCCCGACCAGCGCCTCGCCTCACCTCCCCCATGCGCATCGGCGTTGCCTTGGGATCGCCACAATGCCAGAATCGGGCCTCCTCTTGATTTCCCGTTTCAGGACTCAAGTTTCGGCTTTCCGGGCCCATGCCCGCAGACAAAGGACTCCCCATGGCCACCACCCTCTATGGCATCAAGAACTGCGACACCATCAAGAAAGCCCGCAAGTGGCTGGAGCAGGCCGGCATCGACTACCGCTTTCACGACCACAGGGCCGACGGTCTGAACCCGGCCGACCTCGACCGCTGGCTGGACCAGCTCGGCTGGGAGGCGCTGCTCAACAGCCGCGGCACCACTTTTCGCGCCCTGCCGGACGAGGCCAAGCAGGGGCTCGACACCGCCAAGGCACGCGCCCTCTTGCTGGAGCACCCGGCCATGATCAAGCGCCCGCTGCTGGACCAAGACGGCGAGCTGACCCTGGGCTTCAAGGCCGATCACTACCAATCCCTCTTCTCTCGTTAAGGAAAAACGATGTCGGATGTCATCGCACTGGCCAAGGATCTGATCCGCCGCCCCTCCGTTACCCCGCTGGATGAAGGGTGCCAGACCCTGATGGCGGAGCGCCTCGCCAAGCTCGGCTTCGTCATCGAGCCCATGGTGTTCGAAGACACCACCAACCTCTGGGCCCGCCGCGGCAGCGAGGGGCCGCTGTTCTGCTTCGCCGGCCACACCGACGTGGTGCCCGCCGGCCCGCTGGACAAATGGCACACCCCGCCGTTCGAGCCGACCATCCAGGATGGCGTGCTGTACGGGCGCGGCGCCGCCGACATGAAGGGCTCGCTGGCCGCCATGGTGGTGGCGGTCGAGCGCTTCGTGGCCGAGCATCCGGATCACACTGGGTCGATTGCCTTCCTCATCACCTCCGACGAGGAGGGGCCCTTCATCAACGGTACCACCCGGGTGATCGACACCCTGGAGGCCCGTAACGAGAAGATCCGCTGGTGCATCGTCGGCGAGCCCTCCTCTACCGCCGTGGTGGGGGACGTGGTGAAGAACGGCCGGCGCGGCTCTATCACCGGCGATCTGCTGGTGCGTGGGGTGCAGGGCCACGTCGCCTATCCCCATCTGGCGGACAACCCGATCCACAAGGCGGCCCCGGCGCTGGCCGAACTCGCCGCCATCGAATGGGATCAGGGCAACGCCTACTTCCCCCCCACCAGCTTCCAGATCGCCAACATCCAGGCCGGCACCGGTGCCTCCAACGTCATTCCCGGCGAACTGCACGTCCAGTTCAACTTCCGCTTCAGCACCGAGCTCACCGATGCCGCGATCCGCGAGCGGGTCGAAGCCCTGCTCGAGCGGCACGGTCTGGATTACCAGATCAAGTGGACCCTCTCCGGCCAGCCCTTCCTCACCGACACCGGCAAGCTGCTGGCGGCGGCGGTTTCTGCCATCGAGGCGGTCAACGGCCAGCAGCCGGCCCTGCTCACCACGGGGGGAACGTCCGATGGACGCTTTATCGCCCCCACCGGGGCGGAAGTCATTGAGCTGGGCCCGGTCAACGCCACCATTCACAAGGTGAACGAGTGCGTGAAGGCGGACGATCTGGATCTCTTGGCAGACATGTACCAAGGGGTGCTCGCGAGGTTGCTGGCATGACCCAGGATCAACTGCTGGGCCAGGATGAGGGTCACCTCATCCTGGTGGGGCAAGGCCCGCACCGGCTGACGGCCGCCACCGCGGCGGCCTTCAACGACATGCAGGTGGCCGCCGCCCACGCCGGCTTCAACCTGCAGCCTGCCTCCAGCTGGCGGGGCTTCGAGCGCCAGCTCGCCATCTGGAACGGCAAGTGGCGCGGCGAGCGCCCCCTGCTCGATGCCCACAGCCAGCCCATCGACGCCCTGCAACTGAGCGACGAGGAGCGGCTGCACGCCATCTTGCACTGGAGCGCCCTGCCCGGCACCAGCCGCCACCACTGGGGCACCGATCTCGACATCTACGACCCGGACTGCCTGCCCGCCGGCACCAGGCTGGCGCTGGAGCCCTGGGAGTATGAAGAGGGAGGCTGGTTTGCCGACTTGAGCGAGTGGCTGGAGGATCGCATGAACGACTTCGGCTTCTTCCTGCCCTATGCCAAGCCGGCCGGTGCCGGCAGCGGCGTCGCCTACGAGCCCTGGCACATCAGCTTTGCGCCTGAGTCCCGCGAGCAGCGGCTCGACCTGGCCGCGCTGGCACTTTGCCTGCAACAGGCGGATATTGAAGGCAAGGCGACCATACTGGCCAACCTCGACGAGATCCTGGCCCGCTATGTCACCCTGGCCACCGACGAAAGGAGTAGCACATGAACCTCTGGCTCTGGATAGGCTTGCCCCTGCTCTTCCTGCTCGGCCTGTTTCTCAACGCCATCAAGGACATGAAGCGACTGGAGAAAGAGCTGCCCCGCTACAAGGACAAGATCCGGGAAGTGAAGGACGACGAGGACGACTGACGACCTCGGTCAGCAGGGGCCCGGCGTGGGCCCCTGCCGTTTGCTGCCCGCTGCGGCGCCCGCCTCTCCCTCAAGTGTCCATTTTGTGAACATCATCACGTTGTCGACCTCTCTGATCACTCCGCTGGCCCCCTTTTGATGGCCAGAACCCTTCGCAGCAATCGCACTGAAAATGTAAAAAACTGCAAATAAATGCACAATTAAGCCACACGGAGCCGGTCAAACTGCATATAATGTGCCTGATTTGCATTTTGACAGAAGGAGTTCGCCATTGGATGCCGTCACCATCAACAGTTTCTTCCTCGTCGCGGCCTTGTTGGTGGGTGCCAGTGTCCTGTTGAGCGCGCTCTCCTCCCGTCTCGGTATCCCCATCCTGGTGATCTTCCTCGCCGTCGGCATGCTGGCCGGTGAGGACGGCCCCGGTGGCATCCACTTCGCCGACTACTCCATCGCCTACCTGGTGGGCAACCTGGCGCTCGCCATCATCTTGCTGGACGGCGGCATGCGCACCCGGGTCTCCTCGTTTCGAGTCGCGCTCTGGCCCGCCCTGTCGCTCGCCACGGTCGGGGTGGCCATCACCACCGGCCTGACGGGCCTCGCCGCCGCCTGGCTGTTTGATCTCAACCTGCTGCAGGGGATGCTGATCGGCGCCATCGTCGGCTCCACGGATGCGGCTGCGGTCTTCTCCCTGCTCGGCGGGCGCAGCCTCAACGAGCGGGTCAGCGCCACCCTGGAGATAGAGTCAGGCAGCAACGATCCCATGGCGGTGTTTCTTACCGTCACCCTGATCGAGGTGCTGGCCACCGCCCAGCAGGGGCTGGATGGCGGCTTTCTGCTGCTGCAACTGCTCAAGCAGTTCGGACTGGGAGCCGGCATCGGTCTTGGCGCCGGCTGGCTGCTGTGGAAGCTCATCAACAGCGCCCGGCTGGCCCCCGGCCTCTACCCGCTGCTCACCGTCAGCGGCGGCCTGCTCATCTTCGCCCTCACCACGGCGGTAGGCGGCAGCGGCATCCTGGCCATCTACCTCACCGGCCTGTTGCTCGGCAACCTCTCCCTGCGCAGTCGCAGCACCACCCTGTCGGTGCTGGACGGCCTCACCTGGCTCAGCCAGATCGGCATGTTCCTGGTGCTGGGGCTGCTCGCCTCCCCCCACAAGTTGCTGCCCATCGCCCTGCCGGCGCTGGCGCTGGCCATGTGGATGATCCTGTTCGCCCGCCCCATCTCGGTCTGGATAGGCCTGCTGCCATTCAAGAACTTCGCCCCCCGCGAGCGCTGGTTCATCTCCTGGGTCGGCCTGCGCGGCGCCGTGCCGATCATTCTGGCGGTGTTCCCCATGATGGCGGGGCTGCCCAATGCCCAGCTCTACTTCAATGTCGCCTTCTTCGTGGTGCTGGTTTCGCTGATCCTGCAGGGCAGCTCGCTGCCGCTGGCCTCCCGCCTCGCCCGGGTCGAAGTGCCGGCGCCCCCCTCGCCCATCAACCGCTCCGGGCTCGAGATCGATCTCGACAGCCAGTGGGAGACCTTCGTCTATCGCCTGAGCGACGAGAAGTGGTGCATCGGCTCGCCGCTGCGGGATCTGCGCATGCCCAAGGGCACCCGCATCTGCGCCCTGTTCCGCGAGCAGGAGCTGCTGCACCCCTCGGGCAGTACCTGTCTGCAATCGGACGACATCCTCTGCGTCATCGGTCACGAGCGCGACCTGCCGGCCCTCGGCCAGCTGTTCAGCCAGGCGCCGGAGCAGGATCTGGGCCCGCGCTTCTTCGGCGACTTCCTGCTGGAGGCGGCCGCCAAGCTGGTGGATCTGGCACCGCTGTACGGGCTGGATGTGAGCGAGGTGGCGGATCAGACCCTTGGCCATTTTATTGCACAGCAGTTGGGCGATAATCTGGTGGTCGGCGACCACGTCGAATGGCAGGGGCTGATCTGGACCGTAGCTGAAATGGAAGAGGGTGAACCCCGCAAAATAGGGGTGCGTTTTCTGGAAGAAGATCCGGTCTGATCGCCGTCTGCCTCGTCCTCTGCGAGAAGGGAGTTATCTATGCCTTACCAAACCCTGTTGTCCGGCCTGCAACCCCCTTCGCCCAACCTGGGGGTGATCGAGGGCTTCTTTGGCAAGGGCTGGAGCTGGGAAGCCCGCGCCCGCTACGCCCAGTGGCTGCCCCGCCACGGTTACGGCTTCTATCTCTATGCCCCGAAAGAGGATGGCTATCTGCGCAAGCACTGGGCCAAGCCCTGGCCTGCCGCCCAGCTCGAGGCGCTGCGCCAGCTCGCCCGCCAGTGCCGCGACAACGGCCTCGCCTTCGGGGTGGGGCTGAGCCCCATGGGCGCCCATCACGACTATGCCCGCCAGCGGCCGGCCCTGCTGGAGAAGGTGCGGCTCATCGAGGATGAGCTCAAGCCCGACATCCTGGCGATCCTGTTTGACGACATGAAGGGGGATACCCCGGATCTCGCCCACTGGCAGCTCACCATCACTCACGACATCGCGGCCCATACCAGTGCCGGCCGGCTGCTGTTCTGCCCCAGCTACTACAGCACGGATCCTGTACTGGAGAAGGTGTTCGGCGCCATGCCCCCCCACTATCTGCAGGATCTGGGGCAGGGGCTGGATCGGCGCATAGACATCTTCTGGACCGGCCCCAAGGTCTGCTCCAGCGAGTACCCGGTGGCCCACCTGCGCCAGACGGCCGAGTGGCTGCACCGCAAGCCGTTCCTGTGGGACAACTACCCGGTCAACGACGGCAGCAAGGCCAGCAGCTTCCTGCACCTACGCGCCTTCGAAAACCGCCCGGCGGAGTTGGCGGATCTCGTGAGCGGCCACGCGGTCAATCCCATGAAGCAGGCGGCGCTGTCGGTGCTGCCGCTGGCCACCCTGCCCATGAGCTACAAGCTCGGCAAGCAGTACGATCCGGACAAGGCACTGCACGCCTCCCTCAACGCCACTTGCGGCCCGCAGATCTCCGCCATGATCCAGGCTGACCTGCCGCTGTTTCAGGACATAGGGCTGGCCCAGCTGACCCCTGAGCAGGTGACTCACCTCAAGGCCCGCTACCTGCCGTTTCGCGACCAATCCTGCGTCGACGAGATCCTGCGCTGGCTCGATGGCGAGTATGTGTTCGACCCGGACTGTCTCACCGACTGATCCCACAGCCACAGGAGGCAGCATGGACGCGTCCCTGATTTACCAGAACCTGGCGGTGATCGCCGCCTTCCTGCTCATCTACAGCCTGATCGCCGGGCGCTTTGAATCCCGCCTCATCAACGGCCCCCTGCTGTTCTTGCTGATGGGCTGGCTGCTGGGGCCGGGCGGCATCGAGCTGCTCTCTCTCTCCATCGACAGCGATGGCATCAAGCTGTTGGCGGAGCTGACCCTGGTCATAGTGCTGTTCAGCGATGCGGCCAACACCAACTGGCAGGTGCTGCTGGCCAACCGCAGCCTGCCCATCCGGCTGCTGCTGATCGGCCTGCCGCTCACCCTGGCGGCCGGCGCCCTGTTCGGTCGCTGGGTCTACCCGGACCTGCCGCTGCTGGAGCTGGCGATCCTCTCCACCATACTCGCCCCCACCGATGCGGCGCTCGGCAAGGCGGTGGTGAGCAACCCGGCGGTGCCCGCCCCCATCCGCGAGGGGCTCAACCAGGAGAGCGGCCTCAATGACGGCATCTGCGTACCCGTGCTGCTTCTGCTGCTCGCCCTCATCGCCCCCACCGAGCAGCACAGCGGCACCGGCCTGCTGGCCATCACCCTGCTGCTGGAGGAGATCGGCATCGGCCTGCTGGTGGCCTGGGGGCTCACCACCTTCACCCTGCGCCTGCTCAAGACCTCCTACCTCAACGGCTGGCAGCTGCCGCTCTGGCGCCAGCTCACCATGCCGGGGCTGGCCCTGCTCTGCTTCGCGCTGGCCCAGACCCTGGGCGGCAGCGGCTTCATCGCCGCCTTCGTCGGCGGCCTGCTGATGGGCCGCAAACTGGGGGAGCACAAGCACGCCTACCTGGACAGCTGCGAGGGATACGGGGATCTGCTCTCGGTGGTGATCTGGATGGTGTTCGGCGCCACCCTGATGCCCATGCTGGCAGAGCTGCTGCACTGGCAATACTGGCTCTATGCCGCCGCCAGCCTCACCCTGCTGCGCATGCTGCCAGTCTGGCTGAGCCTGCTCGGTACCGGCCTCAGGCTCGAACTCAAGCTCTTCATCGGCTGGTTCGGGCCGCGGGGGCTGGCCAGCATCGTCTTTGCGGTGATGGTGCTGCAAAATGAGCCGGCCCTCCTCGGCCAGCGCCCCATCATCGCCACCGTGCTCTGCACCATCATCCTGAGCGTCATCCTGCACGGTCTTAGCGCCAACCCCTGGGTCGCCCGCTTCAAACCCCGTTGAGGGAGCGCCGCCAACAAAAAGCCCCGGACACTGCCCGGGGCTTTCTTTTATCGGACGCAAGGCGTCCATCTCGGCCAGGGCCCTCCCTAGGAGCTCGAGTCCTCGGCCTGCGGCCGATAGACCAGGATCCCCGGCTTGTTCTGCACATACTCCAGGAAGGGGGAGTCTACCACCTGCATCTTGCTCGAGAGGGAGGAGGCATTGCGCAGCACGGGGCCGTTCTCGCCGCGGATAAAGATGCCGGTGTGAGTGACGTCGAGCCCGGCCAGATCGGTGTAGATGCCGATATAGTCCCCCTCTTCCAGCAGACTCAGGGTGTTCTCGTCGATGCTGGCGGACGGAATGTAGGTGATGTCCCGCGCCGTCACCCCCAGCCCCGGAATGTAGTGGCCGCCGTCGGCCTTCTGGTTGAGCAGCTTGGCCGTGGTCACCGCGGCGCCGCCCACCAGATGGGTCACATCGCTCACCTTATCGCTCACCTTATTGTCGCCATGCACCCAGTCGGAGAAGAAGTGCTTTCTGGTCAGATAGTTGACCTCACCGTTCACGTAACGAGTGTGCATCAGGTTCTCGATGAAGTGATGCACACTCGTTGCGCGACGCAGCGACTCGACATAATCCAGATAGGTGAAGCAATCGAGCCCGCCAAAATCCACCACCAGCTTCTCCTGCACCTCGTTCGACCCCACCAGCCGGTTGGCCACATAGGGGTTGCCCAGAAACAGGCTGGAGAAGGTCTTGATCGTCTGACCCGGCCCCCCCTGCTGGCGGGCAAACAGCTCGATAAGTTGCGGCTCCTCGATGTTGTAAAAATCGAGGTTCCTCTCTTTGCCGGCAGCCGCTGCGCCGGCAAACAGGAGCAATGCAATACTGGTCAGCCTCATCATCCTTAAATCTCCTTGCTCGAAATGTTAATGAACGGACCCTGTGCACTCTCTCGCAGGGGCAAGAGAATGCCATTCGAGACTGACGGCATCCTGGCCGTTTGCAAACCGGATAAATGTAAGCAAATGTGGCCAGCCTCCCCCATCCCGCCCCAATCACCGCATTCATGGTCGGTCCTTGTATCCGCAGGCATCACGAAAAAGCCCCGCATGGCGGGGCTTTTCGGCAGTAACAGACCAGCTGGCAAGCGCGGTATCAACCCAGCGCCAGCCAGACCCCGACGCCGAACATCAGGGAGCCGGCAATCCGGTTCATCAGGGTGACGTTGCCGCTCTTGGCGAGGAAGTGGCGCAGGGTGCGACCGCCACTGGCGTAGAGCAGCAGACAGGAGAACTCGATGAGCAGGATCAGGGCCACCAGGGCGCTGATCTGGGGGGGCATCGGCTTGGCCGCGTTGATGAAGGGGGGCAACAGGGAGACCATGAAGGCCCACCCCTTGGGGTTGGCGATGGCGGTAACGAAGCCCTGCATGGCCAGCGCCAGCGGCCGGGTCTCCTGGGCGGCCGACAGATCCGCCGGGATCGCCAGCTTGCCCTTGGCCTGCCACATCTGGATGCCTAGCCAGATGAGATAGGCGCCGCCCACGTACTTGAAGGCGGCAAACAGCGCCGGGTAGTTGAGCATGACGGCCGCCACCCCGATCACCGACAGCACAGAGACCAGGCCAACCCCGATGAGCTCGCCCCACATCATGTGCAGGGTGCGGCGCACCCCCAGACTCATGCCGAGGGTCATCGCCAGGGTCATGCACATGCCGGGGGTCACAGAGACAAAAAAGAACGTGGGAATAAACAGCGCCAAAATGGCAGGATCGATCCAGTCGGACACACAACACCTCCATGGTAACAGACCGACGATCTTGCCTATCACACTCATTTAACACAAGAAAAAACCTTTTCAAATAGCCGGTTTTGCACCTTAAAAACCTGTGACAAGCTTTGTCGCGCCTGTGTAAGATGCCGCCTTGTTTCTCTTTTGGGTCAGGATCTTTCATGTCATTGAATAATCTCTCTATCCGTCTGCAAGTACTCATCCCTCTCCTGCTCGCCAGCCTGTTGATGATCCTGATGATCGGGATCAGCAAACAGGACATCGACCGCGCCATCGACGACATGAACGAGACCACCGCCAGCGTGACCCGTCACAAGGACGACATCGCCACCCTGATCCACGCCACCTACCGGCTGCGCACCAACGCCATCTACGGCCTCTACGATCCCGCCCGCTTTGCCCAGCTGCCCAGCGAGCTCTCCGCCGCGGAGCAGGAGATAGGTGCCATCCTGGCCAGACTGGCCATCGCCGGCGCCGAGCAGGACAACAGCCGGGTCGCGGCCGCCCTGCAGGCCTACCTCGGCCACACCCGCAGCAACATGCTGCCGCTGCTGGCCGCCAAGCACCAGGGTGGCGGCGATCCTGCCGCCTATGAGCAGGCCCGCCTGCGCTTTCGCGATCTGGGGGAGGATCTCATCAAGCAGATCGATGCCATGTCCGCCCACGTCAACCAGCTGATCCTGGCTGAAATTGCCGAGGAGCAGGCTCACTACCACGCCACCCTGCTGCGTACCCTGCTGCTGATGGCAGCCAGTCTGGCCGCTGCCCTGTTTGGTGGCTGGTGGCTCTCCGGCCGCATCGTGCGTCCCATCGGTCAGCTGCAGCAGGTGATGCGCGCGGTGGCCCAGGGCCGCTTCAACGTGCGTGCCGTCAGCGATGGCAACAACGAGCTGAGCCAGCTGGCCGCCGACATCAACCAGACCCTGACCCAGCTTGGCAGCACCATCAACACCCTGACCGGCATCAGTGGCAACGTGGCCTCCGCCGCCACCGAACTCGCCGCCGTGATGACCCAGGCAGAGGTCAATGCCCAGCAGCAGCGCGGTGAGACCGAACAGGTGGCCTCCGCCGTCACCGAGCTGGCCAGCACCGCCGACAACGTCAACCACAACGCAGCCCTGGCCGACGAGCTGGCGCGCGATGCCAACCAGCGGGTCGAAGAGGGGCTGGCGCTGTTTGCCGAGAGCATCCAGGCCAACAGCCGCATGGCCAACAGTCTGGAGAGCGCCGCCTCCGTGGTGGCCAGCCTTAAGTCCCAGTCCGAGCAGATCGGCAAGGTAATCGAGGTCATCCAGGGGATTTCCGAGCAGACCAACCTGCTGGCCCTCAACGCCGCCATCGAGGCCGCCCGCGCCGGTGAAACCGGTCGCGGCTTTGCGGTGGTGGCCGACGAGGTGCGCATGCTGGCGGCCCGCACCCAGGACTCCACCAAGGAGATCCAGGCCATCATCGAGCAGCTGCAGAGCCAGTCTCTCTCCGCCAACAGCGGCGTGCAGGATACCCTGGCCATCCTGGCCCACAACCAGCAGCTCTCCGGCCAGGTGCAGGATCTGCTGGGCGGCATCACGGAGGCGGTCAACCAGATCAACGGCGCCAACGCCCAGGTGGCTACCGCCGCCGAGGAGCAGTCCTGCGTCACCGCCGACATCAACCGCAACATCACCAACATCCACGAGATCGTGAACCAGAACGCGGCCGGCATCAGCCAGAGTACCGCCGCCAGTCACGAACTGTCACAGCTCGCCGAGCAGCAGCGCAAGCAGCTGTCCCAGTTCCAGCTGTGACGCCGACCCGCTGACCAGACAGAGAGGCCCCGCACGCGGGGCCTCTCTGTTAATGACGCTGACGACTTGTTATTCTTTTAAACGCTATTTTTTATGATCAGGCTTCATTGGGGGCTGGGCTACCTCACCAAATATGGGTATGGTAGAGGCACGTCACTCCCCCTCATGCGAGATCATCATGAAGCTGTCCTTCAAGAAACCGGCCTTCATCGGCCTCGGGCTCATCGCCCTCGTCACCGCCATCTGGCTCGACTACTACCTGCCGGAACACACCATCGCCACCATCACAGGGGTGGAGGTGAAACGCACCGACAAGGATGGCCCCATCAGCCAGAAGAACCCGGCCGACGGCCCCACCACCGACGTTTACTACATCTATACCGAGCGTCCCGGCGAGAAGATCCGCGTGTTCCGCAACGAAGACACCGAGTGGGGCTGGCCCTTCTACTTCAAGTTCAACGCCGCCGACGTGCAGGCCAAGGCCAAGTCCATGGAGTTCGAAAAACGGCTGGCCATCATCACCTCCTACGGCTGGCGCATCAACATGTTCTCCATGTTCCCCAACGTCACCAAGATTGAAAGCACCGAGCCCGACGCCTCCACCTGGAGCTTCTTCCGCTGGTTCTGGTTCGGCATCTGGGCCCTGGTGATGGGCAAGGCTGCCATCGCTACCTGGCGCTACTTCGATCGTCTCGAGGACGAGATATGAGTGAGCCGAGCAAGACGCGCACCAGCTTCTATCGCCGGCTCTACGTGGCCTGGCTCATCAGCCAGGGCACGGATACGGTGCCGGCCATCATGGAGGCGACCGGCATGCCGCGCCGCACCGCGCAGGATACGCTCAGCGCCCTGGCCGAGCTGGACATCAGCTGCGGCTTCGAGCAGACCGAGGGGGCTCGCCATCTGCAGGGGCACTATCGTATCAGTGACTGGGGACCCATCAACCCGGCCTGGATAAAAGCCCAGTTGCCGGTCATCAAAGAGACGCTGGGTTACCCCTGAAACCACAGACTTGATCGTCTGTGACTGGGACCAATCCGCCAGATAGAAAGAGGGCCAGCCGACAAGGCTGGCCCTCTTTTTATCTCTGCCAAGGCGTCGGCCTTGTTTCTACTCGGGGAAAGGCTCCTCCGGCAGCGACTCCTGGCTCTCGCCCCGGGTGCAGTCGATGATGGAGCGCTTGGGGTTGTTGGGATCGCGCAGCAGCAAAGGAGCCAGCCCTTCATCGTGCTTCTGCTCGTCGGAAAACTCGCTGCCGTAGGCGTTGTGGGTCAGCCGGCGCGCGTTGGCGATGGGGGTATCCACGAACAGGGCGTGCACCTCGAAGGTGGAGGCCGGAATGAGAAAACCGCTGATGGGCAGGCCGTGCAACTCCTGGCGGGTCTTGTACCAGGCGAAGCCGTCCGCCACCTTGTAGGGGGTGTAGTGGTTGAGCTGCGGGTGCGCCGGCTTGCCGGTCTCGCTGTCGAGATAGAGATCATCCAGCTCGCAGGTCGCCAGCCCCTGCCACATCGACTCGAACGGCGTGGCACACCCCGTCAGTTGCAACCCGGCCAACAGTGCCAGCCCTGTCTTCCACATCGCTTCGCCCCTTCTTGCAAGAGTGGAACTGCGTTCAGTCAAAGGCCCGCAGCCGCGTGACCAGCAGATCGATAAAACCGGCCCGATCCAGCCCCAGCAGCACCAGCGCATTGGCCGACTTGCCGGTCAGACCGTAACGATCCACCACCGTCATGCCGCTAGTATGGGTGCCGCCTGTCTCGATATCGACCCGGCACTCGACCCCGTGGAACAGCGCGGGAGCCAGCAACCAGGCAATGGTACAGGGGTCGTGCAGCGGCGCGCCAGCAAATCCCCACTTGGGATCCCGGTGGTAGATCATGAAAAAGTCGAGCAGACCGGCCACGCACTGGGCCACCGGATTGTTGATGGCGCGTACCCGTTCGATGTCCTCGTCCATCACCTGCGCCTGGTGGGTCACGTCCAGCCCGCACATGGTGATGGGGAGCCCCGACTTGAACACCATATCGGCCGCTTCCGGGTCCACATAAATATTGAATTCCGCCGCCGGGGTCCAGTTGCCAGCTCCCGCCGCGCCGCCCATCAGCACGATGCGGGCGATCTTGGATTTGAGCTCGGGGTGGGCCGCCAGCAGCAGGGCGATGTTGGTGAGCGGGCCGGTTGGCACCAGGGTCACGGGCTCAGGGCTCTCGCGCAGGCAGCTGGCCATCAGCTCAAGGGCGGTCATGGCCACGGGGGCAAAGGCGGGATCCGGCAATTTGGGGCCATCGAGCCCCGACTCGCCATGGACGTTGTCGGCGATGATAAGCTCGCGGGCCAGCGGCTTGGGAGCCCCCGCCGCCACCGGAATGTCGTCACGCCCCAGCAGGGTCAGGATGCGCAGGGCATTGTTGAGGGTCTTGTCCGGCGTCTGGTTACCCGCACTGGTGGTGACCGCCAGCACCTTGAGCTCGGGGCTGGCCAGCGCCAGGATGAGGGCGATGGCATCATCGTGGCCGGGATCGCAATCGAGAATAACGGGCAACGCCATGGACAGGCTCCTTACAACATGACAGGGAGCCATACCTTAGCAAGCCGCGACTGCATTAACTCTGGAAGGGGTCACAAAACGGCCCCTTCCCTGCGTTATCAAGCAGTTAGTCACAAGACGAGGGCCGCTTCTGCAGTTATTCGCCGTGCCCCGCCGGTTCGGGTATGATCCCCCTCCCTTTTCAGACCGTGCGCCCCATGTCCGTCATCATCGACACCTTCATCGCCCCGCCCTGTGCGGCCGCCATCGAGATCCTGTTTGAGGATGAACACTTGTTGCTCATCAACAAGCCGAGCGGCCTGCTGAGCCTGTCGGGCAAGAACCCGCAGAACCTCGACTCGGTGCATCACCGGCTGGTGCAAGATTATCCCGGTTGCGCCCTGGTCCATCGCCTCGATTTTGGCACCTCGGGGATCATGCTGGTGGCCAGGAACAAGGCCATCAACGCCCTGCTCTGCCGCCAGTTCAGCCAGCGCTCGGTGAGCAAGGCCTACAGCGCCCTGCTGTGCGGCCATCTGGCCGAAGACGAGGGGGTGATCGACGCCCCCATCGCCAAGGATCCGGCGCTGTTTCCGCTGATGAGCATCTGCGCCGTCAGCGGCAAGCCCGCCCGCTCCCGCTATCAGGTGATGACGCGCCTGATCTGCCAGGTACAGGGCGACGCCGTACCGCTGACCTCGGTGCGGCTGGTACCGGAAACCGGTCGCACCCATCAGCTGCGCATCCACAGCCAACAGCTGGGTCATCCCATTCTTGGCTGCGATCTTTATGGCGGCCTGCTGCCGCCCGGCTGCGCCCAGGCACCGCGGCTGATGCTGCACGCCAGTGAGCTCGATTTTGTTCACCCGATCAGTGGCGAGCCGATGCAGATCCGCTGTGAGGCACCCTTTGAGCAGGCGCTGGCGGCCATGACGGGGCAACAGGGGTAACGCGGGAAAGAGGGGACAAGGAGAAGGGGAAAAGCGGTCAACGGCGGATAAAGATAGGGGCCGCGCTTTCGCAACGGCCCCCACCCCCCACTCGGTACTCTTTGTTACAAAGAGGGCTATCAGATCAGTTTGCGGGCGGCGCCCAGCACGATCTTGATGGCATCAGATTCGGTCTTCGCCATGGTCTCGGCGTTCGGGATCTCTTGCTGGGTACGGTTCACGATGACACCGGCCACCATGCCGGCGCGCAGGCCCTGGCTGGAGCACATGGTCAGCAGTGTTGCGGACTCCATTTCGAAGTTCAGCACGCCCATGGATTGCCACTCTTTCATGGAACCCTGGAAGCGTTGTACCACGCGGCCGGAGAAGGTGTCGTAGCGCTCCTGACCCGGGTAGAAGGTGTCAGAAGAGGCGGTAACGCCCACGTGCAGCTTGGAGCCCAGCTCCTTGGCGGTGTTGACCAGCGCAGTGGTGCAGTCGAAGTCAGCCACGGCCGGGAACTCCATCGGCGCGAAGTGCAGGCTGGCACCATCGAGGCGCACGGAGCCGGTGGTGACGATCACGTCGCCCACGTTCAGGTGCGGCTGGATGGCGCCGGTGGTGCCGATGCGCAGGAAGGTACGGATGCCCAGCTGAGCCAGCTCTTCCACCGCGATGGAGGTGGACGGGCCGCCGATACCGGTGGAGCAGATGATCACGGCCTTGCCGTCCATCTCGCCGCGCCAGGTAGTGAACTCACGATGGCTGGCCAGGTGCACCGGGTTATCCAACAGCTCTGCGATGCGCTTCACGCGCTCGGGGTCACCGGGAACGATCGCCAAGGTGGCGCCTTGCAGATCCGCTTTTTTCAAACCCAAGTGAAATACATCAGACATAGTGGACTCCTGGTTGCTCCCCACCAGCATGGTCAGGGGCAAGTTAAGGTGATTCTTTATGGTACTTTCAAGCCTTCACTCCCCTCGTCGGGGAGGCGCCAACTATGGTCGAAAGCGCTTTCCAATTCCTTGAAGCATCTCACACTTCCTTGCATTGACAGCCACAAATTCGGCGCAAAACGTTTGCTAACTTGATGAATTAATTGAAAAACGTTTTTCTGTTCGCGAACAGGCTAGCGCGCTTGTCAATCCCTGTCGCGGCCCATGTTTCCGGTACGTGATCGAGTCCATAAAGTTGCAAAGCAGATACTATTGACCCCTTTTCATCCCCCCTGACGGTGCTATGTTGGCGCCCGTATACCACTTAATGGCTAATCATACGGAGTCCATCATGGCGACATTCAAGTTCTACATTCCCGCAATCAACCTGATGGGAGCAGGCTGCCTGCAAGAGGCGGCAGCCGATATCAAGGGTTATGGCCATCGCAAGGCGCTGATCGTCACCGACAAGATCCTCAACCAGATTGGCGTGGTGGCCAAGGTGGCCGGCCTGCTGGCAGAACATGGCATTGAAAGCGCAGTTTTCGACGAGACCAAACCCAACCCCACCATGACCAACGTGGAAGCGGGCCTGGCCATGCTCAAGGCCAATGGCTGCGACTGCGTCATCTCGCTGGGGGGCGGCTCGCCCCACGACTGCGCCAAGGGGATCGCCCTGGTGGCCGCCAACGGTGGCAGCATCAAGGATTACGAAGGGGTGGATCGCTCCGCCAAACCGCAACTGCCGCTCATCGCCATCAACACCACCGCCGGCACCGCCTCCGAGATGACTCGCTTCTGCATCATCACCGACGAGGCCCGCCACGTGAAGATGGCCATCGTCGACAAGCACGTCACCCCGCTGATGTCGGTCAACGACCCCGAGCTGATGCTGGCCAAGCCGGCCGGCCTCACCGCCGCCACCGGCATGGATGCGCTGACCCACGCCATCGAGGCTTATGTCTCCACCATCGCCACTCCGGTGACCGATGCCAGCGCCATCATGGCCATCCAGCTCATCGCCAAACACCTGCGCACCGCGGTCAACCACGGCGACGATCTGCACGCCCGCGAGCAGATGGCCTACGCCCAGTTCCTGGCCGGCATGGCCTTCAACAACGCAAGCCTGGGTTATGTGCACGCCATGGCCCACCAGCTGGGCGGTTTCTACGACCTGCCGCACGGGGTGTGCAATGCCGTGCTGCTGCCCCACGTGCAGGCCTACAACGCCCAGGTGTGCGCCGGCCGCCTGAAGGACGTGGCCCGCCACATGGGGGTGGACGTGAGCGCCATGACCGATGAGCAAGGGGCCGCCGCCGCCATTGCCGCCATCCAGCAGCTGGCCCGCGACGTCAAGATCCCGGCCGGACTGGAGCAGCTCGGCGTCAAGGCTGACGACTTCAACCTGCTGGCCGAGAACGCCCTGAAAGACGCCTGCGGCTTCACCAACCCGAAACAGGCGAGCCACGACGAGATCGTCGCCATCTTCCGCGCCGCCATGTAAGGGGGCGCAATGGGCAGAAAGGGTCGCATGGCGGCCCTTTTTATTGGCTGATGGATCAATGGCTTTTTACTTCCGTAGAGGGAGCCGGTATGATTTGCCGAGCTTAAAAAGACTTGAATGGATGATCTGAACTCGATATGCGGATGAAACACCTGATTGCCGCGGCCCTGACCGCCCTCACCCTGTCCGGTTGCAGCCTGGTCTATCGCATCGATATTCCCCAGGGCAACTATGTGGAACAAAAACAGGTCGACAAACTGCGCCAGGGCATGACCCGCGAGCAGGTCGAGTTCGTGCTGGGCTCCGCCATGCTGCGCGATGGCTTTGACCCGAACACCTGGTACTACCTCTATGAATTCCAGCCGGGGCGCGGCGAAAAAGAGCGCAAGGAGCTCACCCTGACCTTCGTCAACGACAGATTGGCCACGGTCACCGGCGACTTCCCGCTGCCAGCGGCCTTCCATACCCCGCTCTGATCCCATCCACAAAACCGGCCTCGCGCCGGTTTTGTTTTAACACCGCCGGCCACCCATAACCCCCTTGCAGAGGGCAGCCCCTCGTCCAATACTGGCCTCGATTCAATCACACAGGGAGAGCAGCATGAGCCGGATCCTGATCGCCGGAGCCACTGGCCTCATCGGCCGCGAGCTGGTGCGGCAACTGCCCGCGGAGCATGAACTGACCCTGCTCTGCCGCAAGCCCGGAGAGCCGCAGCCCACCCATCACTGGCTGCCGGTCAATTTCGATGAACTGGCCGAGGTGAATCTGCCCGAGCCGGTGGATCTCGCCTTCTGCTGCCTTGGCACCACCCGCAAGGAGGCGGGCTCCGCCGAGGCCTTTCGCCGGGTCGACCTTGACTGTGTGCTGGCCTTTGCCGAGCTGGCCCGCCGCCACGGCTGCCAGCGGCTGGTAGTGGTCTCGAGCCTGGGGGCCAACCCGCACTCCCCCGCCCTCTATCCCCGAACCAAAGGGGAGATGGAGCAGGCTCTGCTGGCCCAATCCTGGCAGCGGCTCGCCATCGTGCGCCCCGCCATGTTGCTGGGGGATCGCCAGCCACCGCGCCGCTCGGAGCAGTTTTTCCAGGCCATCTACCCCTTGCTGAAGCCACTGTTGGTAGGCAGGTTGCGCCGCTGGCGCGCCATTGAAGCCAACCAGGTGGCCCGCGCCATGATAGCCCTCTCCTGCCAGCCCGCCGGCTGCGAAGTGGTCGAGAACGAACGGCTGCTCCAGCTGTAACGAAGCGCCCCGCTTGGCGGGATGACGGATCAAAAAAGGCGCCAAGGCGCCTTTTTTAGATGCGGTGTCGAGCCAGAGGCACTCAATCGGACTGTTTGCGGTTGGCATTGGGCCGGCCGCCGGTCACCACGTCGGCACGCCCCTCCTCCTTGGCCTTCTCGGCGCGCTTCTTGCGCATCTCCTTGGGGTCGGCGATGAGCGGACGGTAGATCTCGATGCGATCACCATCTTGCAGCAGCTCGGCGCCCTTGACCGGCCGGCTGTAGATGCCGAACTTGTTGACCGCCAGATCGATCTCGGGGTGCTTGCTCATGATGCCGGACTGCTCGATGGCAGCCTGCACCGTCGTGGTTGGCGCCACACGCAGCCGCAGCACTGTCTGCTGCTGCGGCAGGGCATAGACCACTTCGATATTGAGTTGATCAGGCACCGTACACCACCTTGGCGCGGTTGGAGAAGGCCAGCACCATGGAGCTCACCAGGTCGCGGAAGATCTGGCCAAACGCCAGCTCGATGAGTTTGGAGGTAAATTCGAAATCGAGGTCGAACTCCACCTTGCAGGCATCCACGTCCAGCGGGGTGAAGGTCCACCAGCCCGCCAGCTTGCTGAAGGGCCCCTCCACCAGCTCCATCTTGATCTGCCGGTTGGCCTCGAGCAGGTTGCGGG
Organism: Aeromonas sp. QDB20; assembly: GCF_027707805.1. Taxonomy (NCBI): domain Bacteria; kingdom Pseudomonadati; phylum Pseudomonadota; class Gammaproteobacteria; order Aeromonadales; family Aeromonadaceae; genus Aeromonas; species Aeromonas sp. QDB20. Next base: position 289,357 of record NZ_JAPCJC010000005.1, read on the forward strand.
TGGTAAAGGTCTTGGCAATCCCGGCCTTGGCCACATCGACCGATGCCGTCATATAGTCATCGCCGGTCTCGTGGACACGGCTGCCGACACAACCGGGCAGAAACTCCGGATAGGCGTGAACATCATTGACCAGCCTGAACATCTGTTCTGCGCTGAACATCACCAGGGCACTGCGAGTAATACGGGGCATGGCTTTTCCTCATCCAATCGCCGCGATTTTATCACCATGTTTGCGCTTTTGGAGGTAAAACCTCGGTCAAACTGCTCATAAAGCCATCAGTTGACCCGCTGCGCGTTTTACAGCCGCCCTTGCCCACGTATAATGCCCTCCTCCCAGTCATTGCCGGAAATCGCCCGTCATGAGCAAAAAAAACAGTAAAAACAAAGCCGGGTCCAACACCATTGCACTCAACAGAACCGCGCGCCACGAATACTTCATCGAAGAGAAGATCGAGGCCGGTCTGTCCCTGCAAGGGTGGGAAGTCAAATCCCTGCGGGCGGGCAAGGCCAACATCAGCGAAGCCTATGTCATCTTCCGCGATGGCGAGGCCTACCTGTTCGGCTCCAGCTTCCTGCCACTGCAGGCTGCCTCCAGCCATGTGGTGTGCGACCCGACCCGGACCCGCAAACTGCTGCTGAGCCGTCGTGAACTCGACAAGCTCGAAAGTCTGATCGCCCGTCAGGGCTATACAATCGTGCCGCTCGCCCTCTACTGGAAACAGTGCTGGGTCAAGGTCGAAATAGGCCTGGTGAAGGGCAAGAAAGAGCACGACAAGCGCGAAGATACCAAGGCCCGCGAATGGGATCGGGAAAAAGCCCGCATCATGAAGAACAAGAACCGCGGCTAATCCGCTTGATGCCGCAAGGTCCGGGCTCCTGCCCGGACTTTTTCTTTTCCGGCCCGCCGCTTACTCGCACCCACCAGACGTGCGCACAATAAATCGGCAAACGGAGCGGCTCCCTGCGGGAATGACCATCAACGCCTTGCCATGGCAGGATTTTTGCGTACAATCCCTCTTAACAACTTGGGGCTGATTCTGGATTCGACAAGATTCACGAAACCCAAGGTGCATGCCGAGGTGCGGTAGGCCTCGTTAATAAACCGCAAAAAAATAGTCGCAAACGACGAAAACTACGCACTGGCAGCTTAATAACCTGCGCAGAGCCCTTCTACCCTAGCTTGCCTGTGTCCTAGGGAATCGGAAGGTCATCCTTCACAGGATCGTGTGGAAGTCCTGCTCGGGGCGGAAGCATTAAAACCAATCGAGCTAGTCAATTCGTGGCGTGTCTCTCCGCAGCGGGTTGGCGAATGTAAAGAGTGACTAAGCATGTAGTGCCGAGGATGTAGTAATTTTGGACGGGGGTTCAAATCCCCCCAGCTCCACCAATTTAACTAGGACACCGACAGGACAAACCCAGAAAAAACAGCCACTTAGCAAAAACATAGCGACAGTGACTGGACCAAAACTGGAATCGAAATGATCCACTGGTGATCCAAGAGCAAGAAAGCCTGCAGAAATGCAGGCTTTTTTCTTTTCTGCCATCCAGGCATAGAAAAGCCCGCACAGTGGCGGGCCAATCCGAATCCTTCCGCGTCACGCTGACGCGGTGGCTTCATCGCGTAGTTTTTCCAGAATGCGCGCGATCTTGCTCTCCTCCTCAGGCGCCAGGTCCAGCGTCTCAACAAACTCTTCCAGTTCGCTTAGTAGTGATTCCATCCGATTTCCCCCTTGCTCTCCCAGTCTCTCGACTGTGAAACACTGTATACCCATACAGTACACTTCTTGAATTTATCATTTTCGGACTGATTTGGGTATTAAAAATGGGGCCGCAGCCCCATCAGTATCAGTCAGTCTTGTCTGGCATCATGCGCTGGATCCTGTCAACCAGTGCCCTGCGCTCCTGAGGACAGAGGTCGATAACCTCCAATTCCCCCAGCAGGGCATTCAACTCAACCTGCAGTTGGGCGGCGCTCATTGCAGACCTCCCATGAACTCGGTGACGAAGTCTGGCATCACAAATGTCACGCCAAGGGTACTCATCATCAGGCCATCCATCACCCCAATCCCGGCCTCTGAAAGCCAGCATGTGTGGTCATCAATTACAGTCAGGCACATGTACAGCTCTGTCAGTTTAGACGCAGTGATTTTACTTCCGCCCTCGCCATAAAACTCAGCTTCGAGCGTGCAGCTCATTGTCCACTCAATATCCTCCAGTGTGAGCAGCTTACTGACAGTGCCATTGTTGAATGCCCTACCGTTGAATAACAGGTACGCAGCAGCCAGCGTTGTTCTTGCCGCACTCAAAACAATTGGGGGGCTTTCACTCATGCTGAGAGCCAGTGACACAGATTGCATGGCATCACGAAACCCCGACAGGCGTCTTTCCTTCTCACCGTCACTGACGCTATCTCTGAATCTAAAAACTGGGTAAATAGGCTGGCTGCTCATGCGGCCCCCTTGATCACTTTGTCCTGGGTGAACAGACCGTCCCAATCCTTCTTCATGGGGAGCTCACCTTTCAGGTAGATCTGATAGATCCGTACCGCCCCCTTCTGCAACAACACAGGCGTGAAATAGATGAAGGGGTCGAAACCATGCCGCTTCTGCTCATGCTGCTCCTCGGTGAGGTAGGTGTCACGGGCGTAAGATGCGGCGCGCCAGCGCTTGCCGGAACGGCTTTCGTTGTACAACCAGCCGCGATCTTCAAAATAGGCGCACACCTGCTGAGAGTTGACGCCGTTGAGCATCTTGCAGAACTGTGGGATGGTCATACCCTGGCGGAACAGGCTCTCGAGTGAGTCGATCTGCGCTTGCTGTTGCTTGTTCTCAATAGCCAGCACCTGACCGCGCTCGTACTCCTCAGCCCAAGCGCGAGCAGCGGCGGCCGGGTTGCTGAAGTCAGGCAGGTTGGCGGCCGGTGCGCCATAGCTGCCTGTCTTGCGAATGCTCGGCAGCACTTCGGAGGTGACCCAGCGTTTAAAGCGTTTGGCTTCTAATTTCGTGCTGCCGAAGATGGCTTGATAGAGGCCTGACTCATTTATAAGTGATTGATTGACATAGTTTCCTCCAATTTGGAGCACCCTCTTGTTCTTGTCATCTTCATCAATCAGCTTGTTCATGTTGTTGGTTTGCGCATACCCCAGTACGGCGGCAACATCGCTGGCCACAAACCAAGGCTCGCCCTGTTCGTCGGTGATGATGCGGATCTGGTAGTTCTCGAAAGACTTCATGATCAGGCTGCCGCCGTCATTCTGCGGCCCTGCCAAAACTTTGGTTTGCTGATGAAGGTTCATGCCGCACCCCCAACTTCCAGCAGTGTGATGATCTCGCCAATGGCCTTCATGCCTGCGTCGTTGTAGCGGAACGACTCCACCTGCTTGGGCGAGTTTGGCGATTTGTCGAGAAACACCTTGCCGTATTGCTCGGTTTTCAAGCCGTGCTCATTGGCGAGGCGGCCCACCTTGTTGGCACTGATGCCGTAGCGGTCGCCCACCTCCGTGGCTGTGTAGTAATGCTCAGTGAGCAATGGCAGCGGAATGATGTCAGCGCCCGCCACTGGGTTAACCAGTGATGCGGTAATGGTTTGGCGAGACACATCGCTCAGGTGGGGGAGCAGATTACAAATTGCCTGAGCATTCTTGATCTGCTGATCGAGCGCTTGGGCGCGCAACGTGACAGCCTTGGCCAAGCGCATGTCATCCAGCGCGACCTTGGCCGCCTTGCTGCCCGAGAGCTCAACCGCCTTTTCAATGTCGCCGTGGCGCAGCGCTTGAGCTGCGGCATAGACCTGCACTTCAAATGAAGCATCGATCCAACCGGCGTACTTCATGGCGACAATTTCAATCGCCCAAGTGCCTTGTTTTACACCACCCTTAATCGATTTTACCGATGCTAGAAAAGTAGCATCGGCTTCAATCGCTTTAATAAACTCCACTTGGTGCTTGAGGAAGTTGCTTGGCCGTTGGCTCTCTGTCGCCTTGCCTAGCGCCATCGCCGCCTTGTGCAGATCGTTGAGGCAGTACATGCCGTCAGCCTTCACCGCGATAGAATGGCTCTCGATAACGATGGCATTGACTTTCGTTTGTCTATCGGATTGATGTATATTCATGTCGTACACCTTACGTGGTTGTTGGGTTACATCCTCGGCCTTGACGGCTCCACCCGTCTTGGCCGAATTCTTTTCGCTATTTGCTAGCATTCTCCAGTTCCTCTTTCTTCATCATCTCCTTGAAAATCATCATGATCTCGCTGTTGATGCTGCGGCCATTCTCAACGGCGCGATGCCCCAACCATTTGCGGATCTCATTCGGCAAGCGCAGTGACGTGTTTTTGATCTTATCTTGTTCCATCTTTGTCTCCGTTTGTTGACTTCACTATAAAGGCAATAATTGCGCGACTTTACTGTGAGGTCAACTATTATTTTGAGGTCACTGTAAATTCACCTTTCGTTGTTGTTAAAATGGGGGCATATAAACAAACGATGGTTGCAACCTCGGCATGAACAAAGACATACAGAAAACAGCATTACGCCTACCAAGAGACCTTCACACCGCCATCCATGAGGCTGCTGATGCGTCAGGGCGCACCATGAACGCCGAGATCGTCTATCGACTTCAGAGAACCTTCGACGAGAAGGAGGCGCCAACTGATATCGCCCCGCGCCAATACCAGAGAAAGCAAAAACATACGCTCCAATCGGATATGCCAGATGAGGTGATGCAAGAGCTGATGGCCCGCATTCAGGAAGTGTGGGACAAGTACAAGGCTGCCCAAGACAAATAAGCGGCCCTTGCCAGGCAGTGCTACCCAGATCTTACTCTTGCTGTGTGGCACACCTCTCTGTTTCGCCGCTCCAAATGAGGCATAATGCAGAACAGCCAGCCGAAGTGAAACATGCTTTATCTGGGTGGTGATAGAGGTGTTTGATTTGCCAATAAAGGAAATGAAAAACAAGGAATGACGAATGAGACATGTTTTTGCTTTATCTGCCTGTCTATGTATTTCTGGGTGTGCAAGCAGTACATATTACAATCCGTATATTGACAGCGATCCGCAACTAAAAACACAATTCAGTATCGATGACGGATATTGCACAAGTGTATCTGTAGGTGCCGTTCCAATGCCAGAGGTAAGGCATTATGATAGCGGAGCAAGAACATATACATTTAATGCAAACCTATATCAGCCTGACTCCCCAACCTCAAATATATCTGGCTATGGATCGGTATCACCATCACCGGCAGACGCATTCTCTAGCGGCTTTGCTAATGGAGCTGCGATTGGTGGCGCCATAAGGGCCAGCATGGATCGCGACACCGTTTACAATGGATGTATGACAAGCCTTGGGTGGACTACATCGAAAGAAGTTGCAGACGCAATATATTCTGAAAGAAGCAATGCTAGGCAATCAGCCATAAGCTCAAGCGCCAACCCACCTAAAAGTGGCGATCCTGTAATCAATGCAATAAACAAAACTGCATATCTCAAAAAGTGGTATTACGAGAAATCACCGAAGTTTGATTATGCAGTGGATGTAGATGATAAATTAAAAGAAGATCCTGAGTGGGGCAATAAATCTCTTGAAGAGAGATTTGCCGAGGCTACCAGATTAACCAGAATCCACTTTGGCGAAATCTCTCAGTAGCTAAAAAATCTGATCAAACGCCGCAATTGCAAATCCAACCAGGACAAAGAAGAAGCTGAATGCCATAAAGTCATCCAGATCGCTCCGGCTGGATTTGCTAAAACACCAACACCCGGCCGCAAAGGGGATCAGTGCCAGAGTGAAGCTGAAACTGAACGCTTTCAGCGCCACCACCATGATTATCAGAGCAAACAGTATCCACATGGTCAGGGGTCTCACTGGTCAGTGGGCCAGCTTACCCTCTATGGTCCGGGGCAAGCCAGGGCCGCGCAACGGAATTGGACATCCCACAGGTTGTCGCTTTACCATTTATGGTAAAGTCTCACCATGCGACATCAAGAGGTAGCCACAGCATGAAAGACAACACCGTCAGCAACAAATATGGATTGCCACAAGTGCAGAATCGGCCACAAATCAAGGCTGAAAAGAACCTGTGCCTGAACGGTGAAGAGGGCCGCCAGATCATCAAGTCTGAGACCAAGCTGACACTGAAGACCCACGAGAAGACCTTCACCCGTTTGGCTGATATGTAATGGATATCATCCAGTTTCCTCCCGCTCGGGTGCTGGAGATTAACCACTACATCCTAGGTGCGTCGCCTGGTCACCAGGGGCCTGCCAGCATAGCGTTATTGGAGGGGGCGCTTGGCCGCATCGACAACGCCATCGCCTACAACGGGCTAAATGATGTGTTTCTCATCGCCGCAAAGTACGCAATGGCCATCGGTACCGCTCACGCCTTTTCTGATGCCAACAAGCGCACCGGACTCGCGGTCTGCCTTGAGTATCTCTCCCTCAACGACTTCGAGATTGAAAGAGATAACGAGAAGCTGGCGGACGCCATGGTTGACCTTGTGCTGGGCGTTCTGCCAGAAAGTCAGTTTGCTGACATCCTCTACGCGCTTTGGTTGGAAGAGCAAAAAACCTCCTGATGCCCTTTTTATCAGGCGGCCGCAGCGACGGCCGCCCTTCCCCATCAATCGGCGAAGCGCCCCTCCTCTCTCAGGTACTCCCGGTTGCGATTGAGGTATACCCCGCCCTGAGTGCGCTCGTTGCTGCGAAGCTTTGACTTAAACGACAACGCCAAGCTCTTGCCGGTGATGCGCTCGCGAGGGTGGTTGATGGCATTGAACATTTTGATGCGCTCCAGTACCTCTTGCACCTCGTCCATCTCACCACTTTTGCGGGCCATGTAATAGTCGGTCAGCAACTGGGAGCGCTTATCCGCGATGCGCTTCTCCTTGCCTTTGATGTATTCGCGGGCGTCGTAATTCTTGGCCATTTGGGCGCTACCGAAACCCAGCCCCTGCATGGCGACGTTCCAGGTCGAAACATCATCCATGATGATGTCGCCTTTAATGGTCTGCTCCCCTTCTGTCGCTTGGCGATAGGACTTGGCAACGTCGCGAATCGACTTGGGCAACATGGTTTCCAGTCCGCGCTGAATGTGGCCATCCGTCATCTGCCCCGCGCCTCGCGCCAGGTTTATGCCAATCCCGGCAACCGGGCCCAGCAGTTGCTGAACAGCGTGCCATGCCAGATCGTCCCCTTCGGTGCCCTCCTTGGGGCTACGCCACCACAGATCGCCCAGCCCGGTACGGCCGGCAATGCTGAGGTTGGTCAAGGCATCCATCGGCCCTTTGGCTAGCAGCTCCCCGGCGCGGGGCCCGAGCGCCTCGGTCAGTGCCAGGCGGAATGACGCTTCACCGCTGCGGTCATCGTCGTCGTCCAGCCCTGCTGCTATCGCATAAACGACGGCGGTGATTGGTGTCGGCAATCCCATCACCCCTGCCATCACCCAGTGCGTTGCCAACACGCCGGCAAGCGTCTTCTGCGCAACCTTGTCGCCCTTGGCTGCCTTGATGGCATTGGAGTAAAGGACGTAGGTCATCATCTGGCTGTAGATCTTGAACTGGGTCAGCACCTTGGTGATGTCGTTGCGCATGTAGCGTGGTCGGTTGCTGGCGGCGTAGTTGCCGTGGCCGTCATACACCATTTCAGCCACCCGGTCAGCGTATTGCTGGCCATTGAGCGTCGGCTCCGCCTGCTTGAGCAAACGGTAGGCGGCCAGGGCCGCCACCTCACGGTTGAGCACCTCGGCGTTGTGGAAGGTGGCCCCCGCCCAGCGCATGGCTCGGCGCCAGCGTTTCCCCATCGGCTTGGCATCTTGCTGGTCGGTGTCAGCCTTGGCAGCAATGCTGTGCGCCTGGGTGAGATCCAGCGCCCCTGCACGGTAAAGCCTATCCAGGATGGCCCGCTCATCCGCTGGCAACGTGGTAGAGCGCGTCAGTGAGTGCCACGCTTCGGTAGTGCCAGCCTTGAATTTACCGTGCTTCACATAATCCCCCAGCGCCTGGGTCATGGCGGCAGCAGACTTCGCAAAACCATATTTGGCCCCCAGCTGGGGCAGCATCACGGTGAAGTTCTGGGTCATGTTGACCACAGCAGAGGCAACCGATGGGCCGATGTAGTAGAGAAAGCCGATATTACCGGCAGAACCCGCCCACGCCTTGCCGGTCGGGTTCATGTTCAAGTCATGGCGCTTGTTCATCTCATTGAGCACCTGCTGAGCGATCTCCAGGTCTTCTGGCTTGAGGCTGCTTGGCTCACCAGCGACACCAGCCCGGATCTGCTCGCTCAGCTTGTCCAGCTCCCCCTGCATCTTGTGGCCATAGCGGATCTTGGATACGTGGCGGGCATAGTGGTAGACGCTGTTGAGGTAGGCTCGGTGTGCATCTCGGCTGGCCCCCTTCACCCGACGTCGGTGAATGGCATGCTTGGCGTAGGAGGCATCCGGCATCATGCGCAGCATCGCCTGCCATATCTCGTCTTTCAAGGCGCTCTTACTGACCCCATCGGCGCTATCGAGGAAGCTCAGCATCTCCATGCCGAGCTGGTTCGCGTTGGCGCTATCGCCACCGCCCTCCTCTTTGACCGTCATCACCGCGTTGTAACCGTCACGCTGGTACTGCTTAACCGCCTGTTCGGCGTCGGCTCGTCGCTCAAAGTGCTCGCGGACGTACTCGTCCCCCTTGCGAGCCTTAACCACGTAGTCGCCGTAGCGGGTCAGCGGGAAGTAAGGGCCATGCTGCAGGGCGTGCTCCATCTTCTGGCGCATCTCGGCAGCCATGGCACGCCCTTGGTTTACACCCAGCAAATCCTCCAGTCGCTGCTCAATCGCACCACGCAGGGATTCCCATTGCTTGGTGTAGGTGTCCTGCATGGTGTCGTAGAGAGCCTTGGCATTGGCTGGCAGCGCGTTGTACTGCCTGGCCAGCTCGGAGTGATTGCGCTCGATGATGTGAAGCTCTGCTTCATAGGCTGCTTTGGTCTCCGGTTTCTTGGCTCGTTCTACCTTCTGTTTGGCCTCCAGGTAGTAGCTGTTCTCATCGAGTGACTTGTCAGGGTGCAAGCGGGCCATCGTGGCATCGTGCATCAGGTTGGAAAGAGCCGTCTTCACCTGCTTGTCCAGCGCATCCCACAGCGGGTCGATCCGGGTTTCAGCATCCAGCAGGATGTCGTTACGATCAGCCTCCATCTGAGTGCGCAGGCGCTGGTATTCCGACACAGCCCCGCCGGTTATGTCGCGGTATACCTGATCAATTTGCAGGTCCGTCAAGGTGCCAAGCATCACCGGGCGTTTCTGCTTGATGTAGTTCTTCACCGAGCCAAGCGCCGCGCCGGCTTGGTATTTCGCCTTTTGCGTGATGGATTGCTCAAGGGAAGGGCTGTTATCAGCAACACTCTGGCTCATCTTGATGCCGCCATCATTGGCTGGCCGCTCGGCCTCTTGGCTGAACTTCTTGCCGCCATCCGGCCCGCTGTCGTCTGGGCCGCTGCGCTGCAGCTTCTTGCCCAGCCCCTCGATAAGGGAACGGGTCTCCGCCGCCGTGATGCCATCAGGTACAAAGCCGACCGCACGCAGCGCCCGGGTTACCATGGCCACAACCCGATCCCAGCCACGGCCCCAGGCCCCCTGCTCGACTTCGGCGAGGTGGGCCACCACTTCCTCGGCTTGGGTGCCGATGTCCTCATCGGCGTAATGGGTGTTCACCCAGTCCCACACCGGCTTCATGCTGGGGTCCTTCTGCGACTGGATGAGACGGCTCATCAGCTTGGTGTATTCCCCATCACCCAGGACGTTGGCCAGGCCGTAGTGGGCCAGCACCTCATGGCGCAGGATCTCGCGCATCCGCTTGGGGTCGGAGATGGTGTCGGCAGCCACATGGAGAGTGCCTGCATCGTCGTCAAACGCCGCGCGACGGATCAATCCGTCCTTGGCATCCAGCCCCATGGCCCCTTCAAGCTCTGCTTGGGTGGCGTGGATCTGTACCTTGATGCCGCTCGCCCCCCGGTACTGCTTGAACCAACCATGGGAAACCAGCTCAGCCTCTTTACGGGTCAGGTGCTTGGCCGGCTTGTCCCCTTGTGCCATTGCCTGCTTTGAGAAGCGGATGATGCGCTCGGGCTTGTCATCCTTGGCTGGCTCATCGGCTTGTTTGCCGATCACCTCCTGATCGCTGCGGATGTTCTGCTTGGTGCGCTCTCCACTGCGAATGCCTTTACCAACCGCCTTGATAAGGCTGTCCAGCTCATGCTCTTTAATGGGGCCTTTCACCAAGCCAGTCTTGCGCAACATGCGGGAGAACTCGGTCTTGATATCGTTCCAGGCTTGAATGGCACGGGGTGGCAGGTCTTTCTCGGCGATGCTGGCAAAGACTTCCTCTGCCCTGCCCATTTCATCAAGGTGCTTATAACCTTTGTTCGCGGCACCCCATTCTTTGGCTAGCCACGGTTGTTGTTTCGCATCAATTAGCTTCTGGAGAAGGGAACGCTTATTTTCAGGCGTAAACGTGTCAGTACCGTAGTGGCCCAAGAGCTCATGGCGCAGAGTCTTGATGAGGTCCTCTTTAGCGCCAACTTTTCCAGTTTGAGCCTCTCTCGCTCCGCCTTCTCCTTTTCCAACTCTTCCAGTCGCGCGTTCTCGCGACGACTCGCCTCCTCTCGAACCTCCCGGCTCACTTTTCTGCTCCCCCACGGCACCATTAGATACCCCTGCGCCAGCGTTTTCAGATTCCCGAACAGGTACGTCTCGAATGGATGCGGAGGAGGAAAGTGAGGCGCTCCCGTTGTCTCCGGCATTTCCGGATATGATGGTGACAAGTCCTGCGCTTGGGTGGTATGCACCTTTTGTTGTTCTGGCGAACTCGGTTCCTTCAACGCTGGGTCCGTAGATTTCACTGGCCTTCTCCCTGATAAATGGCTCAAGCGGAATGTTGCCATTGTAATCCCTTAGGAAATCGTCAACCACCTTCGATGCTTCAATGACAGACAGTCCCTCCCGCTGCTGAGACATGCGGACTTTCTTGGCGACTGGCTTGGTGGTATCCCCCTGCGCCACATCGGCGCGGACAGCTTCGACCTGTTGCGTCGGTTCGCTGGCAGCAGGCATGGCGTACTCCCGCACCTTATCCGCCGATGTCTTGGACACCACTAGGCCACCCTTACCCGGGATCGCCTTCACGCCGTTATCCTTAGCCCACTGCTTGATGATCGGCACTTCGCCTTTCAGGGTGATGGTGCCATCAGGGTTATCAATCATTTCCGACCAGGGTGTCGGCGCCGCCGCTGGCCCGGCAGTAGTGCGAGCCTGTTCAGCTTGCGCCTCTTCAGATACAGCAACCCCGGCAGGTGCCGGGGCTGTCAGTGAATTTTCCTCTCCTGGTTGGGTAACAGGTACAGGTGCAAGAGAAGTGCCATCTGCCGGATCTCCGGGTCCAGCTCGCTCCGCGAGTTCGGCAGGGGTTGGTCCAACACTTGTTGCAACCGGATCGCCTGCGCCAGGCTGATCACCTGATCGCTCACTGCTGATTGCAGGTACTGGGGTAACTGGCTCATTGCTCACCTCTGTCTTGGGTTGCTTGACGGGGATAACCTCTCGGTATCCGGTATCGATGGCTGGTGCTAGTTGGCTGGCCTCGCCCGCGGTGGCAGACGGCGCCGGAACTGTTTCAGCGCTTACGCTTGCAGCTGGCTGATCAGATGGTTGCCTTATGTCAGCGACATTCGTGTCGTTGACTTGGGACGGGGTTGCTTGCGCGCCGCGCGGGGCCATGCTTGCTACGGCGCTTTTGTCGATAACTACATGCTCTGTCTGGCCGCGCGGGTCGGTGCCGGTGACCACTCCATATCCCTGACTCACCAACTCGTTGATGTAGCTTTCAGAAAGGCGGGTAATATCACCCTGCTTGTGCAACACCTTGGTGCCAGGCTTAATCTTGACATCGTACAGGGTGGGCGTGCCGCCCATCATATCGGCGTAGGCTTGCGCTTGGTGCGCGTCCTGCTCGCTGGTGCCATAGAAGCCACCATAGACACGGCCCTTTTTGCCCTGCTTCTGACCACTTGCGCGGACAATCTGAATATCCTGCTCGCTCATGCCTGGATTGCCGGAACCATGAACGATCACCATGCCATTTTGCGCGATCTCAGTCTTTCCGTCTTGGCGATCCTGCTGGGCCGAATTGCTTGACGGTTGCTTGACTGCGCCCTGCTGCGCTTGGGCCTGTTGCACCTCACCGATAGCCGCTACCCCAAAGCCACCTCCATTGAGCGGCACCGGCATCTCCTGGCCCTTGCGGCTGGCCATGGCCGCCTCTTTCTCGGTTGCGAACGGCTTGCCTTTGCGGGTAATGCGAAGGGTCCTGAGCGGGCCAAACACGCTATCTGTGGCGCTGCCAGCCTTGGCGATGGACTGCCTGACTGGGGAGCGCGGATCCCGAATGGACTCCTCCCCCAGGGTGCTGTCAACCTGATCGCGGGACAGGCGCGGCGGGGTGTAAGCGCTGTTGCGCGGGTCAGCGCCCGGCGTGCCAGCGGCAAAGATGGTCTCTGACTGGCCGATCTGCGGTGGCTGGTTGTTCAGCTCGCGCTCACGACGGGCCAACTCGGCGGCCCGTTGCTGAATGTCGGCGGCGCGGCGCTGGACCGGGCGGCCATCCTCGCCGACGATGAAGTCGCGATAGGGCAGCTCTGTTCCCACCTCGCGGGACTCGCCATCGATCACGGCTCCCGGCAGCTCGCCGACAGGGTGGGCGGTGGCAGCCTCAGGCGGGAGCAGATCCCCCTCCTGCCCACTCTGCCAGCGAGTACGCTCTGCGCCGCGGAACTGCGGGCCAGGGCCTGCCTGTTGGTCATCATGATCCCCTGGGGCTGCCACAGCCTCCCCCACGGGTTTGGCATTCGCATCGCCGGCGAAGATCACATCCTTGAGCGGCAGGGCTAGGCGCTGGTTCTCCATGGCTACCTGCTGGGCGCTCTTGTTGCCTGCGAACGGGTCAAGCCCAAGCTCACCAGCCTGAGCTCGCTCATAAAGACTCTTGCCCTGATCGCCAGCCTGCATCTGGGAAGCAACCAGCTCCTGCACTGACTGGCCAAACTCACCAGCCAGGGCGCGCTGCACCTCGCTATCGGCAGCCATGCCTTTGAACCGCTCTGCGGTATCGTCGCGGCGCAGGTAGGCCGGCACATCACGCAGCTCGTCAAACTGGCTGGCGCTGGGGCCGAGCGGGTTTTGCTCTCTGCTTGCCGGCAGTGGATCGGCCAGACCATCCACGGTAGCGTCTAGATCGGGGTTGACCATCATGCTGGCAGCTTGCTCTGCTACTTGTCTTGCAGTGGCATCATCAACACCGCGATTTTTCATAGATCGCTCAACAACCTCAACAGCCTGCTCCGGCGTCAGGTTATCCTTATTGGCATGCAGCACCTTGGCAAATTTTGCAGCAGCACCGCCCATTGCCCCACCGGCCATGACACCACCCGCCGCGCCATGTAGACCAGCGTCCAAGGTGCCGGCCATTGGCTCCACCAACTGCTTACTTGCCATCTGGTTCTGAGTGGTGTTGCCTACATACTGCTGCAGCCATTCCTCACCAAATTCACCAGGAGCTTCGGTTGCGGCCCCTTTCAGCATGCCACGGACAGCACCGCCAGCACCTGAACCAAGCATTGTCTTCACGATGGTTGCGTCACCAAGCATGGTCCCCATCGCAGCGGCAGCAATGGTCTCCGGCTTTGACTTCGCCATGCTTGACGACAGTTCTGCGTATCGTCGCTGCGCCTCTTCGACCTTTGCGGCCCCATCAAGCTCGGCAAATTCTGGGTCTTGGCTGACCTTCTTCAATTCCCCAACAAAGATTGGCGAGTCGATCAAATCCATTGGGTTGCTATTGATAGCCGTTTCATAAGCGCCATCACCGGCCTGGCCCACTGACATCCCCATGCCAACACCAAGGCCAGCGGTTGGATTCTTGGTGATAGCGGCCGTGGCCACAGTCGGTATTAGCGAACCGACAGCTTGCGCCGCAACGCCTGCCCATGCTGCCGGGTCCCCGGCCCCTCGCCCAAGCTGGCCACCCTTGAAGAGCTCTGGGTTGCTCATTGCCTCCTGCATATCTGGTGAGGTTGATTCAATGATTCCCTGACCAACCTCCTTGATGGGCTCACCAATAAACTTTGCTGTCGGCTTTATCGCTTTGTCTGCAATGTCACCAATAACTTCCGCTCCCTTCAATGGCTCAGCAAGCGCAGATAAACCTGGCAGCGCCGCTACAGTCAGATCCTTATTTTGACCATCACCTTTCGGCAGAGACCCGCTGTCCTGCAGCTCTTTTACCCGCTCGGAAACCCGCTGGCGCTCTTTACCTTCTGGGTCGAAAGTGTCATTCAACCAAGTCAGGGCAGTATCAATGACCCCACCCTCTTCAACCTTGTTCATCGTTGGATCAACAAGACCACGGGCTCCGCGAGCAATGTCGCCAGCACTTAGATTCGAGATCAGAGAGCCGGTCCCCTTTACCGCAGCACCAGCGATCCCTTTGGCGACATCGATGCCCCCCACCTCAAGGTTACGCTGGCTGAGCTTGTCATCCCAGTAGGCATCGAATTCGTTGGTTTCCGCCATGATATCCTCGGATTTTTTGCAAAAGAAAAGCCCCGACCGGAGAACCGATCAGGGCTTGATATGGTGAGTGCTGGCCAATGAACAGATTGGCCGAGTATGGAGAGATGCTAACGCTGGCAGGCTAAATGTTCAACCAGCAGCGGTGGTTATAATCACTGCTTCCCGCCACCCATTATCGCCTCGTAAGCCGACCGCTGGCGTTGCGTCTTGATGATGGACTGGTATTCATTTTCAAGCTGCTCGGGTGTATAAGTGGAAAAGTCAAAGCCGCGACTCACTGCTGAGTCAATAAAGCTCTGCTTTCTCTTATCACCACCAACCCACCCATTTACTTGCTCAGGTAGCCTTGATCCAGTATCAGCTCCAGCACCGGGAGCGTCAGCCTTTTTACCACCCATATCAAATATTTCTTTGGTGTCGCTGATCTGTGTCTCTGCGGCCACTCGCTCTTCTTTAATTGCGGCCTGCTTATCTGGCTCGGTCATATCACTGCGCCGGATTTGGCTGATGGCCTTTGCCGTGTCTGCGTTGATTTTTGACACCGCACTCCTGAACCCCTTAAAGTCAGCCTGGGGCTTCATCCCTGTCTGCACAAGGTAGTTTTCCCATTGTTCTGGATTTTTCTGGATCTGCTGGCTGATCTGGCGAGCCTTACCGAAGTATTGAATGAACTGCTGGGCGGTGAGCTCTTTGACAGGGTCGCTCGGGTCACCAGTTCGGCCCTCGGTTATAGGGGCATCTTTGACAGTTTCTTCACCAGTCTTTGGGTTGACATAGGTCACTGGGGCCTGAAGGAAGAAGGTACCGCGCCCGGTGGGCACCACTTCCACCTCTCCGTATGACTTAACTACTCCATCAGGCGTCATTGTTCCGATACCCTTTTCGAGATTGTTCCTGACCATATAGGTCAGAGATTTTTTCATCTCGGGAGTATTGATGGCGCCACGCATTTTCCCCATATCCCAGACCTTGGCGTCCGGGTTGTTAATGATTGCTTTCATCCCTTGATAAACAGTGTCAGAACTCCGGTGCCATTGCGGGTCACCAAACACGCGGTATGGATTTCGCCCAGCGGCATATTCATGGTTCAACAAAGCATCTTGCTCTGGTGTTATTTGCTCCCCTCGCCCCAGCGCTGCTGTCGCCATGTTGAACGGCACCTCATTGTCGAGCCACCACTGGTCCCGTTTGTTCTTTGCCACGGCCAGTGCGTGAGACTCTTGGGCCCTTTTATTTTGCTCCACGTTAAGGCTCAGCATCGCGTTGGCGCGCTTATTATCCAACTCCAGTTGTTTTTGCCGTCCTGCGTATTCTAAGTTCCATCTGTCGTCATCAACCTTATGGCGACCTCGGTTATATTTGGTTTCGTCCTCATACCGAGCGTCATCCTTTTTCTGCCGCTCCTGCTCGTTCTGCCACATGGCATCACGCAGGCTCATGGCCTTGTCCATCCGCTCATCTTCTTTCTGACCACGCTGGTACCGGTCCATGGTGTTGAAGCCAGCCAGAAACCCTTCTGCCAATCCTGATACGCCCATACTCACCTCACCTTAAAATAAGCTGCTTGCCAGAAAGCCAACACCCGCGCCGATAATCGCCCCGACAGGGCCGCCAGCCGACCCGTAAGACGCGCCGATCATCGCGCCAGTGGCCGCCCCAGTCCCCACTGCGGACATTTTGGCCTGCTTCTCTTGCGCCTTGAGCTGCTTGTTGCCAGCCTCAATTTCATCTTCACGATTGGCTGCATCTCGTAGGCCAGCCATGCCCTGCTGGCGCGTCTGGGCACCAATATCCAGAATCCCGTATCCCATCAGGCCTTACCCCCTGTTTTGATTGCTTCACGCAGCCCAGCATCAGCACCGGTCAGAATACCCATCTGACGAGCTTGCTCCTGCTCACGCAGCCCGTTCTCGGTCCCCGCCGTCATCAGGGCCATGCGCAGACCCTGGCTGTTGTCGCCGGCGTTGCTGTCAGTGTTGACCCCCATGCGTGCATTGCGATTGGCCGTGGCCTGCTGGGCCGAACGCAAAGCGTTGGCGTTGTTCTCGTCCACCCGGCCAAGCTGCTCTCGCAGCAACTGGCCGTTGTTGGCCAGCTCCATCAGCTCTTGCTGCTTGGGGTAGAAGCGCGCCTTCCAGTCCTGGTATTGCTCGCGGGTGATTTTGGCGTAAGTGTCTGCGGCGTAACCCATGGTTACCTACCTCCCAAATACGTTTTTGCGTTGGGGTTATAGACGCGGTTATCAGCAAGCGTCTTGGTGCTATCGAGATGTGATGCAACATCACTGTTGCTGGTAACCGTCGGCGCTTTCAGGCTGGCAAGCCCATAAGCAGTGCCAGCCCCCAGCACGGTACCCACCATGCCGGCCGTGGCCTGTCGATTCTGGAACGAGATCTGCGCATCATTCACCGACTTGCGCAGGCTGGTCGTGGCCACATCCCCCATGCCAGCCAGGGACTCCGCTTTCTGCCCAGCGCCAATGCTCACCACATCCTTGAGGCCAGCCACATGCCTATCTTGCTGGCTGGACTGCGCTCGATTGGCCGTGTCCGTCTGGCTCAGGGCCTGATCCGTCTCAAGCCCGGCCATCGTCTCCTGGTACCGCCCGCTGGTCGGGTCGATGCCGCTGGCAGCCATGGCATCGGCCTGCCCCTTTCTGGCGTCGCCAAAGGTTTTTGCCGCTCCCAGCGACGCAGTGCCAGCCAGTTTGTCGAACTCCCCCTCGCTGTTGAGGTCATCCACCTTCTCGATGAAGATGTCCTCGTATTTCTGCAGGTCGTTCTTGTAGAGATCCCACTGTTCCATCGCTACACCGGCCGCAGCCTTCTGAGCCTCCGTCTCCTTGATTTCGTTCGAACCGCCCTTCCCCATCACCTACCCCTCACAGGTTGATCTGAAACACATAGAGCCCATCAGCATCATCCGGCTGACGGACCCATCCCATTCTTGGCGCAACTTTGAGCCACCCCTTACGCGCCGAGTGGAAGCGCAGCCAGCGTGCCCCAATCAGGCGTGCCAGGCGTTTCACTTCCGGCAGGTGCCGCTCAGGTGCCCCGCCATGCCCCCACCCCACCCAGACCAGGACACCGATCACGCCATCTTCGGCCAGCGGCTTGAGCACAAACCCGTCATCACCACGCACAAACAAAAACGCCACCCGATTTCGGATGGCGTCTTGCAGTTCGGAGGATAGGTTCGGGTTGCAGGTGTCTCTGGTAATGCGGTGAAGATGACGCATCTTCCCAGTAGTCCGCTCCATAAAAGTTTCCTCTAACAAACAAAACCAGACACTTGGCTAGGCATTATGAGAGCAATATTTTAGGCTGCGTAGAAATTGCCACCTCGCTTGTTCAAGTAGAACAAGCGTCGCTGAGAAGGCATGTCCCACATCGTTTTACGGTCTGCCACATAGTAGAAGGTCACCACATTATGCCCTGCAGGAATAGGGACGGTTGATGGCGGGATGAAACTCATCCCCCCTCCCATAGCTAAAAGCACCCCTGGACCATCCCCAGCCCTAGCATATATTTCTGTGCGAGTGGCACCAGACTCATATGGCCTAATGCTGACATCAATCCTTTCAATCGTCAGCTCCTGCTCAAACGGAGCTTGATCAAAGTGCACTGCCAGCAAAGTTATTGGTGTTCCACCAGGAATAATTGCCACCGTTGGCTTATTCGGCAGCTCAAACGCTTTCACCTTTGTCAAGTCACCCACAATCCGCTCAGCAGCCAACCTACCTAGAATTAGGCAATTCTCGTTGATGGTGACATTGTTCAGCACGCCATTGTTGGCGTTCACGGTGCCGGAAAATGTGCCATTCGACGCATACAGGCGATCGGTATAGATCGAACCATCTGCGTAGATGATCGTGTGCCAACCCCATCCCCAGCCGCCATGCGGCCCCCCCTTGCCAAAGCCAGCCGCCCCGCCAGCCATGAAGGCGTTGCCCATGTCGATCTGACCGCCATTGATCAGTGGAGAGCTGATACTCACCCCGGCTTTGATGTAGTCGGCGGTGATCTTCTCCGAGGTCAGGATCTGGATGGTTGCCTTGCGGATAATGGCCTCGGCAATGACCGCCTGGCCATTGTCGATGGCAAACAGTGGCGCGGTGGTGCTTGGACTGTTCGGGTTGAACACAAAAAACTGACTGGCAGACACCATGACCTGGCTGGTGCCGTCCGATTTGGCTATCAGACCAATACCGGCACTGATTTGGCCAGCACTGGCCTTGGCCGTCCACATGGCCTGGGCCCCATTTTGCAGGTTAGCTATCGCCTGGCTCTGGGTCTGAATGGAGGCCGCATTGGCAGCAATCCGGGGGTCGTCGGTGGCTATCCAGGCCGTGCCGCTGTAACGGTATGGGCGATTGTTGCTGTCGGTGTCGAACCACAGATCGCCGGTACCCATGCCGGTGCTGGGAGCAGTGGCTTGAAAGAACGTCTTGTTCTTGCTGCCGGCGACCGCCGATACCGTGTTGATCTGGCTGCCAAGCGATTGCACGGCATTTGCACGGGCGACCGACTCCGCCGTGATCTGGCCGGCAAGCTCCTGATCCCCTTGTTGATAGCTTGCCGTTACCTGCTGGATCTGAGTGGCCAGCGACTCGACGGCATCAGCCCGGGTGGTTGCCTCTTCATTGATGCGACTAGAAAGCTCAGCATCCGCCGTTTGCATTGTGGACTGTTGCTGATTCAGCTTCTCGGTCATGGCGGCATCAGCATCAGCGCTGACCCTGGCCACCTCGGCAATACTGGCTAAGAGGGACTGATCCACCCCCTCGATTTGCGCCTCAAGCACAGATGTCTTCTGTGCCAGGGCTTCATCTGCCGTTGATCGAACCAACTGCTCATTGGTGATCTGCGCCCTGATCTCCGCATTCTCAGCATCAAACTCTGCGGTCAGTTGCTCAACGGTCCTGGCCTGCGCCTCCTGTTGATTCGTCAGCGTGCTCTGCTGTTGGAGAATGACACCGCGAGCCTTTCGGTTCTCCCGGTCGCGTTCATCCCCGGTCAGGGCACCTTCAACCTGGCTGATGGCACCGATACCGATCTCCGACTCCATCTTGTCTTGGCGTTGGCTGAGCGACGCCTCATTGCTCACCACGACCCGCTGCAGCTCAGTGATGCTGGCCGAGTTCTCTCCGACCGTCACATCGATGGTGCTGATCCGCTCCCCCAGCGCTCGGTCGGCATCTGCCATGGCTTTGCTCGATTCAGCGAGAGATGCAGACAGTGCCGTATCGGCGGCCTTGAAAGCAGCATCTACAGTGCTGATCTGCTGGGCAAGCGCCTCATCTTTTGTTGCCCGAGCCAGCTCCTCGGCCGCAACCCTCGCTTTCGCATCCTCGAGGTCGCTGCTGAACTGCGCCTCCACTTCGGCCACCCGCATTGAGATAGCCTCATCGGCGGTGACCCTGGCTGATTCCTCCTGGGTGATGTTTGCCGCAAGCTCTGCCGCCGCACTCGATAACGTCGCAGCCAATTGGTCCTGGCGCAAGGACAGGGCCTCGTCCGCGGCGGCGCTTGACTGTTCCAGCGACCTGATATCGGCATTGGCCTGAGCATCAGCCGCCTTGAACTCCGTTGTGACGTTATCAATCCGCTGCGCCAGTGCCGAATCAGCATCAGAGGCCACCTTCTCAACCGACGAAATCCTGGCCTGAGTGGCGGCATCCTTCGCTTCAAACAACACTTCCATGTCTGTTGTGCGCTGAGCCTGCGCCTGCTGCTCCGTCAGGATCACTCTCTGCTCTGTACGGATGGTCCCGAAGGCCTTCCGGTTCTCCCGATCGCGCTCATCCACGGCCAGGGCACCATCGATAGCGGCAGAAGCGTTGTCATCGTCCTGCCCACGCTGCAGCTCGATCTCAGCAGTGATCGCGTCGAGGCGGCCAGCAGTGATGCCACCGTCATCTTCGATGATTTCCTCAAGCGCCTGTATCTTGGCTTCGGACGCTCCCGCCCTCACTTCGAGCCCGCTGACCCGCTGCGCTGTCACCTGATCGCTTTCCGCCGAGACCCGCGCCAGCTCTGTGATACTGGCCTGAAGAGTCTCGTCGCCCTGGGTGACTTGTGCCGCCAACCCATCAAGGCGCTGTGCCTGTGAACTCAGCTCATCGGTGTGCACCGTGAGCTTGCTTTCTGCGTTGGCAAGTCGCACACCCTGGGCATCCACCTCCTGCTTGGTCGCTTTCTGAGTCAGCTCCCCTTTTGTAGCATCAAGCTCTTGCCCGATCTGGGTGACCCGCTGCTGTTCGCCTGTGAACTCCCCCCGGGTGACGGTTTGGCTCAGGCTGGCATCAAGGCCATTGATGCGCTGCTCTGCCTCAGTGATGCGCTTGCCCTGGCCATCCACGGTGACATTGTCAGCCTTGCTGGTTATCTGGCCGGCTACGGCATCCAGATCTTGATGCACTTCGGTGATGGAGGTGTGCAGCTCATCTCGCACTGCATTGACAGCATCCATCGTGATGCTGCCATTCTCGGGATCGACAACGAATACCGCGTCACGGAACGAGTCAAAATCGCCTTTGTACTTGTCCAGTTTTGCATTGAGGCGATCTTGCACCAGACCAATTTCGATGCTCGAGTTTCCTAGCTGCTGCTGGGCGTCATCCAGCAGGTCCTGAGCAACCTTCTGCCGCTCATCCAGCCCAGCCAGTTCCTGCTCGATACTGGGAATTTTGTTCTCGATGGCGTCAACTTTCGGGCGGATTACCTCAATTTCATCGACTTTTGGTTTCAGAATAGTGACATCAAGCTGTAGCTGTGGGACGGCCTCTATGGGCTTGAGCAGCTCCTGCACAAGATGACTCTTTTCAATCTTGCCCTGCAGCTCGTCCAGAATGTCCTGCACATCCCGGCTGGTTTCAGCCACAACGCCATTCACGCCCTGAAATGGGCCATGGTCGTCCTTGCCGTTGACGAAACGCACCCAGTAGTAGAACTTCGCCCCCTTCCCAATCGCATCAGAGAACAGGTTTGCTGATGTGGTGCCTACCAGCACGGCATCCGGCTGGTTGTCTTGCTCAGCCCGCCAAATCTCGGCATGAGCATGCCCCCGGTACCGCGGCGAATCCCACTCCACCAGGACAGTGTGAAACGCGCCATTGGCGATCACATTGACCGGGGCATGAGGAAACTCCATCTGGCCAGGAGGAAAAAGGTCAGGGTTCTTACCGGGGACGTAAATGCCGCCAGGCCCTGGGCGCAGAGTGGACAACCCCAGGGCGGTCAGTTCCCTGAACGTGACGGCCTTATCAAGGCGATCGCCACGCTGCCCAGTGAGCAGCTCTACGTTTTCTACTGTAGCCGCCTGGTCTCGGCCTGCTCGATATGCGGGTTTCTTGGCCATCAGATCACCATCTCCGCCATGCTGCTCGCCAGAGTGATGCGGCTCACCACCGAGGTACCGAAGACCTCTATCTGCCAGAACCGGCCCCGCACTGGCGGCAACCTGAACGCCCCGGTCACCAGGTTGCCAGGGGACAACTCCATCACCTGTTCCCCGTCAACGAACAACTTGATCCCGACCAGGCCAACATCCTGAGCCAACACCCGGCAGCAATTGAAAGACGTTCCCTCTGGCACCATGAAGAGCTTCGACCGCCAGATGAATTGGCCATTGCTGGCGCTCCCGCCCCGCCAAATCTGCAAGCTTCGGCCCTTGGCAACGTAGAGGGAGTCGCTCTCCATATCGGAGACAGCCGCATCCCACCGGTTCGTCAGCTCACGCAAGTCGCCACTTTTCGGGTCAAAGATGAATGCGTGGGTGTCGGTCATGGCCACATATTTGCCCTCGTGGTGCCATGCCCGCATGCTCTCTGGCTTCATTGCCCGCCACTGGCTTCGGGTGATGATCCCCTCGGTGACCACCTGACCACCGTTGGCACCGATGCCGACCAACCCGTCCGGGGAGGCATAGAGCACCACCCCATCCATGGCGACCATAGAGCGACCGCTGACACAGGACTGCGGCAGTTGGCTCAGCTTCTGGGTGGTCACCGATGCCGGGCTCACGCCCTGGGCAAGATAGGGGTATCCCTTGGTCCCGATCACCAAGGTGGTATCGATGGCAGCGATCGCCACGATGTCGTGCTCAGTGGTCAGCCGGTACTTCTCCGGCCAGGCGTAGGGAAGGTAAGGCTCGCACAGGTAGAGGGAGTTGCCAGCAAACCCCGCACACATGCCATTCGCCATTTGACACAAGCCACGCATGCCATCCGGCGGCATGGTGTAGTCGTAGGTCTCCAGCACAGCGCCCAGCTCCCCATCCTCCCGGACATCGACAAACGATGCTTGGGCAATGGGCAGCTCGGCGACCAACAGGTAATCGGCAAGGCCGCCACCTGACACCGACCGATATATCCGGCGCTTGGTGATGTTACTGTTCTGGGTTGTCGGTGGGCTCAGCATCAAGGTGACGGATGACCCTGGGATCCCGATATTCACCTTTCCACTGACAGGGCCCGGGGGCCCCTCCTCACCCATCGCAGTAACGAAGGTATCCACGTAGAAGCGGGTTTCGTCATCTGTCAGGTCATCATCCACACCACCAACAGGTGAGGTGATCGTGCCAATCCCGACCGGAACACCTGGGGCTGGAATGCCTAGTCGATACCACGCCGTCGGCTTGTTGCTACCGCCTGTGGCTATCTGGGCATGGGTCACCTTGGGATACTCACCATCCGTGTAGTAAACCCGGCCATACGAGTCCTGAGCTATCGGGGAGCGGATGGCCTCCACCACCTTGTTCCAGGCAAACCAGTGCTGGCCATAGTGAAAAAGGGTGGTAGGCACGATGGGCAATTCCACACCAGCACTGGCGTCATCCTCCAGCGGGGAGATAACGCCATGGTCAAAATGGCAGTCACGCGCAATCACCGCGACTTCATCAGACAAGAGGTGTGGCTCCACGCGCGGCATAGTCCCTCGCATGGTGACGATATCGAGTACGGGCATGGGGATCTCGGAGAGGCAGAAACGAAAAAGCCCCACTCGGGAGAGCGGGGCCATGATGGGTAAATCCTAACGCTGACAGCGCCAGGAGGCAAGGCTCACTTGGCTGGTTGCAGCAGCACGGCGACCACGCTCGCCGTGATGGGCTCGAGACGGACGATCACTCTTCCGCCCCACGGGCCACCGGGTAGCGCAGCTTGATCTCCGCCACCTTGTCGCGCCATGCCTGCTCGGCCGCTGCTGTCTTGTCGTATTGCCACTCCAAGAAAAGGTGGTCGGACTCCGCCACGTAGGCGCGCTGGCGGCGCGCCAGTTGCCCTTCTGTCAGCTCATAGTCGTGCTGGGCGAGCACGGAGGCTATGACCTCCTCACTCATGCCCAGCTCCGCCATAAAGGCCGGATCGTAGTTGTCGTGCGTTTCGCCGTCGTATAAGTAGCTCATCTATTTGCCCCGCTCGAAATGTTAAACAGGCTGCAGCGCAGCCGCCAGGTGTTTGCATGCGCGGCGTGCGCACACCACGATTGGATGCATGGTCGGCAGTCGCCTGCCGTTAGCCTGCCTGCCGCTATCGCCCGTTTGAAGCGGCGCAGCTTGTAGCGGATGCGCTTGATGCTGTTTTTGCGCAACAGGCGGTGGGTGGGGTAGATGCGGTAGCCGAGGAAGTCGAGCGCCCTGCCGTTATCCGGCCCAACCGGGAATATCTGGGTCTTGCTGTTAGTGGTCAGGCGCAGCGCACTCCACAGGAACTGCTCGATGCGCGCCCGCCACGCCTGCAGCTGCGCCTTGTCGTGATGCAACACCACAAAATCATCCATGTAGCGGATGTAGTACCGGATGCCGAGATCGTGCTTTGCGTAGCGATCCAACTCGTTGAGATAGAGATTGGCAAACAGCTGACTTGTCAGGTTGCCGAGCGGGATCCCGACACCCGGCCGCCCTGGGCTCGAGTCGATAATGGCATCGAGCAGCCTGAGCGTGCGATCGCAGTGGATGTGGCGGCGCAAGATCGCCTTGAGGCGGGCGTGATCGATGCTGGCGAAATACTTGCTGATGTCCGCCTTCAGGCAGAATAGTGGGCCGTGAGCTTGCCTGATCGCCCGCATCCAGCGCTGTGCCCTGTTTGCCCCGGCATGTACCCCCTTGCCTTTGCGGCAGGCGTAGCTATCGAATATAAAGCGCGGGTCAAGCGCTGGCTCCAGTACATTCATGATCGCCCGGTGGACAACTCGATCCACGAAGCGGGGTGCCGAGATCAGGCGCTGTTTCGGCTCAAAAACATAAAACTCCTCGTATCCGCCGGGCTGATAGCTGTCGTGCAGCAGATGATTGTGGGTGTCGTGCAGGTGCTCTTCCAGGCGCTGCATGTAGCGCAGGGCGGCGGGCGAGGTGCGTTTTCCGCACAGGCAGCGCAGGGCAGCCTGGTGCAGATTGTCAAACGATATGATTTGGTCGTACATGAGGGCCTTAAAGTCGGCGGCCCGGCGCACCGGTGCCGCCTGTTCAGTTTTTCGGCGATAGCCGAGGCATCGACATCCCTTTGATAATGCACTGGACAACGCCCCGTGAGGTGTTGCCTTCTGGCTGCTGCCAAAGGCGGGGCGAAACCCAATGTTCGTGTTCGTGTTCGCGCGTGAATTGTTCAGATTGAGCGCGGCCAGGCCAGCGTTGGCACCGTTGTTCCAATTGCCGCCACGATACGGGAGTCGCTTGATGTCGGAGCCCATGATTAGACGGCCCGCTCGTATTTGAGCCAGCCGCCGATCATTCTGCCGATCTCAATGTTGAGACCGCTCCAGTGTTGATATTTGTTGATGGGTAGATAGGTCAGGTCTTTGGCCAGCCTGATCTGGTTTTGCAACACCGCCAGTTCGACATCGAGATCGGTGAGCGTGGTCTTCTTGTGATAGCGCTTCGCCGCCGTAATGACGAGGCGCAATAGCGTCAACATGCTGGTCCTGATCTCGGCCGCCAACACATGCTTCTCTGACTTCGGAAACTGGCGCAGGGCGATGTGCCCATACTGCATCATGTCGCGGATCCGCTGCTCGATAACGAGCGGTTGTTTATCCATGGCATCCTCAACCGATTAAGCGCCACTACCGTGGCGCCAACAAAACCCAAGGCGCAAGGCTCAGGCAAAGGCGGGGCGAAACGCAATGTTCGTGTTCGTGCCCGCGCGTGAATTGTACAGATTGAGCGCGGCCAGGCCAGCGTTGGCACCGCTGTCCCAATTGCCGCCACGATACGGGAGTCGCTCGCCGAAATTGCGCATATAGATGCGCCCCTGCGGCAATGCCCCAGCCGGCTCCAGCAGCAGCCGCTTCATCGCCTGATTGCTGACGTAGCTGCCTGATTTTGTCATTGCTCGCCACTCTACGTTGGCTGAGTTGCCTGCGTTGGCGTTGTCTCCGATGGCTCCCAGTCTGTTGTTGACTGCGTTGGACAGGATGGCCGATCCACCGGTTGGTGTTGACGCATCAAGAAACGCATCAGCGAACGCCCAGTCAACTTCGGCCTGGGTGTTGTAGGCAGAAATCTTAAAGCGCCCATCTTGCAGCAGCAATCCGTCCTGCCACTCCCAGACGTTGCCGACCAGATCCGCAATCCCGGCCGGGGTGCGAGTATGCGTCGCCTCGGACCCCATCGAGCCGGTCTGGGTTCGCCCCGTGCCGGCTGCATCACCCGGCGCTCTATTGTCGGCCCGATCGCCTACCATCCAGGTTTTGGCGTGGCTGCGACCCCAGTTGGTGTTTCCGATTGGCTCGTAGCCGTTGGCCATGCACCACAGGGCGATTGCCGCCCATTCGTGCGCCGTCATCAGATGCCAGCCTGCGCCTTTTGCACTACAGGCGTTGCGGGCGGCGGTGTGATCGAGCGAGGCGCGGGGATCTTGCCGCGGCGCGCTGACAGCGCCGGAGCCGGACGCAAGATATGCGCCGATAAAAATTTCGCCCTTAATGCTGCCAGTGCCCACATCGAACGCCGTCACATCGCCAGTGCCCATATCGGCAGTCATGCCCAGGTCGGCGTAGCTGAAGCGCGGCAGCACGAACATAGCATTGGCGTTGCCAGCGCTGTCGCGAATGATGGTCTGTCTGCCGCCGGTTGCCCGCTCCAGGGCGTAGCGCTCCGCATCGAGGATGGTGGCGCCGCCCACGCGCATCAGCGAGCCGGTCCCGGCTTCGGATGCTACTGCAATAGCGTCGGATACGGTTCCCAACCCTGAAATCTGCTTGG
Source organism: Aeromonas sp. QDB20 (assembly GCF_027707805.1). Classification (NCBI taxonomy): domain Bacteria; kingdom Pseudomonadati; phylum Pseudomonadota; class Gammaproteobacteria; order Aeromonadales; family Aeromonadaceae; genus Aeromonas; species Aeromonas sp. QDB20. The sequence goes on from NZ_JAPCJC010000005.1 coordinate 316,168, forward strand.
CTTTGTCAGCCTCAGACTTGGATCTGTCGGCTTCAGCTTTTGCTAAGGTAGCGCTAGAGGCTGAAGACGCAGCAGAGGCTGATGCATTGGATTGCGCAGTCTGAGCAGATGCAGCAGAGGCTGATGCTTCAGCTGCCAATGCCACGGCTGAAGCAGCGCGATCCGCTTCGGTCTTTGCCCGGTCGGCTTCGACCTTGGCGCGGGCCGTCTGCCCCTCGCCCTCGCTGGTCACACGTTTCCACGGGATCAGTGTTTGCTTGGTTCCATCCGGTGCAGTCACCTCAACAGTGGTGGCAGTGCTCGTCAGCAGCGCCTGGAAGGCATCGCTTTGCTGCTGATAGGCACTCAGGGTGGCCGTCAGGCGACGGGCGAACTCAGGGACGGAATCCGAGAAAGTCGTGATGATCTCGTAGGCTTTGCCCGTGGCAGTGGTGCCACGGTATGACTGCACCAGATACAGCTCCGTGTTGGACACCACGTAATCCACCTCATAGAAATCTACCGAGGTGCCGCTGGTGATACAAAAAAGGTGGCCCTTGGCCACCCCGTTCTTGGTGTCTGCGAAGGTTGTCCCGGTACCGGTCACCTTCTTGTTACCATTGGTGACGGCCACCGTACCGTCACGCTTCCACACTCCTGCCATGCTGCCTCCTTACTGACCGGTCACGCGGGAGAAGCCTTCGGTCTTGCGCTGCTCCATGTTGGTATCAACCTGGGTCTTTTCACCCAGTTGCTGCAGGTAGGCATTGTAGTGGCCGACCGCCCGATTGGAATTGGCGCTGTATTCGGAGTCCTTCGAGAAGGCCCGGTACATGATGAAGTCGATAAGCGGGTTGATGTAGATGTCATCCAGATCGGCCAGCGCCAGCGTGCCCACGTTTTCCACGTCCGCCAGTACCTTGGATTGCGGCGCTACGGAGTAGATCACATCCACCTTCACTGCGGCGGCGGGGCCCGGGTAGAGATAGAAGTTCTTGGGATCCCGATCGTCGTAGGTGTATGCCGCCACAGTGGTGCCATCCTTGCCCGCATGCCAATCCGGATAACTGTCATCGAGCGCACGGCGCGGCACGAAGCGGATCACCTTGCCGTCGGCATTGCGAAGCACCTCGATCAGCCGCAGGGCATCTGCAGGCAGGCTCTGCTTGGTGCCGGCTGCGCAGTTGAACTGCACGTTCTTGGTGTGGGCGTCAGGACGCATCAACACGATCGCTTTGGCAGCATCGTTGTAGTAGTCCAGCAGCTCCTGCTTGGGCCAGCGAACCCAAGTGCGATCGTTGAGCAGGGTATTTACCCGCTTCAGTATCGAGTCAACGGTAACGGTTGCCATGTGTGGAGTCCTTTAGAAAAAAGTGTGTTTGCGGGGCGGGTTGTGGAATTCGACCTGGGTCGGGGCGCTGTGCTCTTTGCGGAACCGACCAGCGCGACGCCAACCTTCGACGAACTCAGCCAGGTGGTACCCTGCACGCTTAGGGTCAGACCAGGGGCGGTCTGGCTGGGCATAGAGCAAGGCAGCGACGCCATGGGCAATGGCATCGGCGTGATCGTGGTAGAGCTGGGCTGGGAGCTCGGTGGCGTTCTTGACCGGGGCAGCCACATACCAGATCCGCACATCGCTGAGATCAGTCAGGATGCTCAACTCATTGGCCGACATGGCGAAGTAGTCACGCCCACTGACAAATGGCGCGCCCCCTTCACCGGTCAGGTGCAGCACATTGCACGATGTCATCCCGCTGATGTTGCAGACCTCCACCAGGCTGCCGGCTGACGCGCTTGGCAGTAGTCGGTCAAGGGTCAGCAAGGCCGACTCCCGGCAGAACGTGATGGCCGCCTCTGTGACGGCCTCACTCAGCATGACTTCGAGCGGGCCGGTGATGTGCAGCCTGACAGTGGGCAGGAACTGCTCACGCGACACCATCTGCATGCTATTCCCCCTGCTCTGCCAGCTTGGCCTTCAGGGCATCACGCACGCGCACCCGGTAATCGGGCACCTTTTCTTGCGGGCCCTGTGGCTCGATATCCAGATCTTCCCCTTCCACCAGGGTGGCCAGTTGGGCAGAGGTCATCTTGGCCAGATCGCGCTCACCGACCACCATGCTCTGCTCTTCCGCCAGGCGGGCCTGCTCGGCGGCGAGGCGCTCCTTCTCTTTGGCGGCAGCCTGGGCAGTGGTCTCCTGCCGCTCCAGCTCGCCAGCCAGTGCCTCATGGCGGATCCAGACGGTCGGGAACTCCAGCAATTGCATGGCGATGTGACTCTCCACATCCACTGCGGTATGGCGCGGGAAGACCAGGCGGCTGCCGGTGACCGTGTCTTTCTTGCTCGGCTTGTCGCCGATGTAAACCACGGCAATCTTGTCGCTCATGGCGATGACTCCTATTCAGAAACGAAAAAGCCCGGCACAGGGCCGGGCGGACAGTGATCGGCAGCCTTACAGGTTGCCGACTACCTCGTAATGCAGTTTGAGCTTGACCGTGCCCGTCGCAGCGCCGCCACCAACGGTGAGGGTGATCTCCTGGTCGGGCAGCGTTTTCAGATCGTCCACCGGGAAATACTTGGATACCGCCGTTGCCGTGCCTTCGGCGTTGATGATGGTGGTGTCGCCAATTTTGACGGTCAGCGTGGTGCTGGCACCCAGCGCGCCGCTGATGAGGGTGGCGCCAACCACTTTCAGGTTGGGCTCCACCTTGTCACCAAACGCGATGACGTCGCCAGACGGCACAGCCGCCAGCTTGGCCACCAGGGTCGGGGAGATAGAGAGGTTGCCGAACGAACCAACAAACCAGCGGTAAGCTCGGGCGATCAGGGTAGTTTTGGCCATGACATGGCTCCTTATCTGGTCAGATATCAACAGGAGGGGGTATCAACCCCCTCGCTCTGGTGGGTGGATTAGCGCGCGACGGCGCTGACGGCGGTATCCAGCACCATGCAACCATGGTCCTGAATGTTGCCGTTGCGCTGCTTGAAGCGGATCTTCTGCAGGCCGGATACCCAGCTGATGGAGATCTCGGTACTGTTGCCGTGGTCGGTTTTCTCTTCGTGCATGCCGAAGGAGCCGCCCTGCTCGCCAGAGCCGAAGGCGTTAGCCAGCGCCTGACCACCCAGCAGCACGGCGCGGTCGATGGTGGTGCCTGCTACCTTGTCCACTTCCACGCCGGTCGCGGAGTTGGCGGCGCACACCTTGACGGTGCTGCCTTGGTTGAAGCGGATCGGCATGCCCTTGTAGGGCTTGACCAGGATGCCGCGCCACATCGCCCCTTCACCGCGGAAGATGGGGTGGTTCCAGCCCTTACTGCGCTCCATGGCGGCAGCCAGCATCGCCTGCCAATCCTTGCCGGAGGTGGAGGTGTAGAAGTCGTGCCACTGGCGCGGGGTGACATAGAGCACGTAGAGCGGCTCGCCACCGGACGGATCCGCCACCATGCGGATCGGCTGGATGGGGTTGGCCATCTCGGACAGGAACAGCGACATGTTGTCCACGCAGCCCAGATTGAAGCGGTCAGCCGCGTCGATAGCTTCGAAGCTGGTCGCATCACCACCGAAGAAGTGGCGCTCGTAGGTGGGCGCAGTCAGCGGGTTGATCATGATATCGGCAAATTCCGGGTCATCCGCCAGCGGCAGGATGATATCGGTCGCGTAGTAGTCGCCGCGGGCGCCGGCCAGCTGGGCAAAGCCGCGCTGATCAACCAGTCGGCCGTAGTAACCATCAGCAAGCAGCGTGCGGGCGGTCTTGATCAGGTCGTGCTTGGTGCGCTGCTGGCTCATCTTGCCGCCAGCATCCACGCCGTGACGGGTCTGGTTGATTTTGAGCGCGAAGTCAGCAAAGGACAGGGACTCCAGGCGGCCATCCAGCTTCTGATCGCCCATGCTCGGGCGACCGGAGAGCTGATGGAACAGCTGCATATCCACGGAATCGCCGCGCTGCTTGGTCAGGTCGGTGATGCGAACTACCGGCGCACCTGCACTGGTCTGCTTGCCGCCGTTGACCTTGGCGCCCTTGGGGGCCTCTTCGGTCAGCATGTTCACCAGCGAGTGGGAACGGTTGGCCGCCGTAAACAGTGCGGCCTGCAAAATCTTGTTGGCTTGCGCCGAGGTGACTTGGGTCATGGTCCTCTCCTACATGAAAACAAAAACCCCGACACAGTGGTCGGGGTTGGCTTATTGAAATGGGGGGTGGGTTAGAACCCGGCCTGCTCCAGCAGCGCCTCCATTTGGGCGTCCGTCATGGCGCCCATCTCGCCGATAAGCTCGGTCTGAGACATGGTGCCGAAGCGCTCCACACCAGTGGGGGCTGCATGATGGGTCTGGCCGAGAGCCGAGGGGCTGGACGGGATGAAATCGGCAGGCTTTTCTGCACCCTTGCCGGGTACCTTGGCGGGAGGGATGACCTCATCACCAAAGGCCAGCTTGGTGCGGCGCGCCGCCTCTGCGAATCGCTCATCCAGCGACTTGCCTTGCCACGCGGGATCAGCCTGGAGCTTCTCATCGACGATGATGGCGAAGTCGAAACGGTCCTGGTCCTTTTCCCGCCAGCTCACCAGATCAGGTACCGCCTGCAGTGCGGCCTGTACCGGGTTGAGGGTGGGTTGAACCTGCTGCGGGGCGACCTGGGGCTCCAGCTTTTGGAGCTTGCGGGCAATGGCGGCGATGGACTTGCCGAGATCCGGGTAGTCCTGCGCCAACTGCTCGAGCTCCTCCTGGCTGATGTCGTCGGGGTCCACGTCGGGGTTGATCCCGTGCTTCTCCATCAGCGCCTGCAGCTTGTCCCGCTCGGCCTGGGCTTGCTGCGATGCGGCCAGCTGCTCACGCAGTTGCTTGGCTTCATTGCGCGCCTGCTCCAGCACTTCATACGGGATGGTGTGTTGACCGCTCTTGGCCAGGATCACCTTCTCAGGCTCCGCGACCCCTTCACCGCCCTGCTCGGTGCTGCCCTGTTCGTTACCGGCTGCCACCTCGCCCGCCGACGGCGCGGGTTGTACGTCCGTTTGCTCGGTGCCAGTGCCATCATCCAGCTCGCTATCGGGCTCACGCTCGATCGCTTCCAGCATGGCTTCCAGTTCGTCCAGGCTCTCAGTGCCGGTCAGGTTGTCGATGTTCTTATCCATGGTTGTCCTCGTGGGTTTTCAGTGGGTGGTATCGCTGCCCAAGCGGGGGAAGGCTCTCGGTAAAAGCGCTCCCCGGCTGGGGCTGGGCATAAAAAAGCCCGCACAACGCGGGCAAGGGTTGCCGTCTATCGCTAAAGATTCGCTAAATGGCACTTGAGCCGCCAGCCTTCCAGCCTCCACAGCTCTTGGCGGGCCTTGGCTTCGGCATCCTTGATGGCGTACTTGGCGCCAAGATCTGCATTGAAGTTGGCCGGGTCGGCGCAGGCGGTCATGCCGATGGCAAGGGTGAAGCCGTTGGCAGCAATGGCGGTGGCCAGCGTGGTGGTGGTGCCGGTGACAACCTGCACCTCATAGCGAACACCACTCATCAGAGCGTCAATCTGGTCAGGGGTGACGCGCGGCGCGGTCAGTCCGAGAGTCTGGATCTCGCGCTCCATCTCGGCATCAATGTGTTGCTGGTCGGTCATGGCCCGCTCCAAATAAAAAACCCGGCACAGTGGCCGGGTCTGGAAATGAAAAAGGCCCAATCTCGACAGACTGGGCCATGTTGGGGAAATCGTAACGCTGGCAGGTCAGGAAAGCAACTGTCAGAGCGCGATGGCGTCGATCTGCTGTTGGATGGTGTCCAACAGCTGGGCCTGCAGCAAAGCCTGCTCACCCTGGATGCTCTGCTGCTCTGCGGCCAGCCGCTCCATCTCCTGCAATGTCTTGCCTGTCTGGGCCTGCTTGAGGGCATCCTCGAACCGGATGGAGTCGGTCAGCTTGGCGATGCGCTGGGCCTCTGCCTGCCACTTGGCGGCCTTGCCCTCCAGCTCGGCCAGCTTGGCCTGCATCTCGCGCATGGCAAGCTCCTGCTGCATCTGGGCCTGCTGGGCTTGCTGCTCGGCGGCTGCGCGCTCCTCCTCGTTCATCTCGTCCGGGTCTTTCGGGATGTTCAGGGCATTGCGGATCCGCTCCACAAACTCGGCCTTGCGCGGTACATCCATCAGCTCGACCAGCAGGTCAAAGCAAGCGCCGGCAGCCTCGGGCGGGAGTTGTGACATGGCCTGGGTCATCCGCTCAGCCAACTGCTGCTTGTAGGCGGCAGTCTGCTGGATCGGCGCCAGGGCGATATGGGCCCGCAGCCGGGTCACATCATTGGTGAGTTTGCCATCCTCCTGCTCCACGTTGACCACCACGGCTTTGCGGCGGCGGGGGTCATCCCGGTTCACGGTCACCTTGTAGTTGCGCTTGCTGGCCATGTCTTCCAGCAGGTACGCCAGCGCCAACTGCCCCACTTGCTGGCAGCCCATCCGGTAGTTGTCGTTGATCTCGGAAAGCGTGGTTGCCCCCTGCTCCACCAGGTTGCTGATGGCCACACCAGATTGTCCGGTGGAGCCCTGGCCCAGGAAGGCGGCATAAACCCCCATGGTGTCCTGGATCAGCTTCACCGAGTCCTGCATCACCTGAAACTGCTGGGCCGCCACGTTGAAGTCCTGCTCTACCTTGAAGGCATCGCTCACGCTGGTCTTGTTGGCTCGGTCAGGGTTGAGCTCGATATAGCCATCGGGGCGCTCGACTTGCTCCAGCACCTGATCCCGGCTCATGTTGGTGGCGTCCTTGTCCATGATGACGCGCTTGGCCTGCAGCAGGAAGGTGAGCTTGATACGCCGCAGGTTCACCTCGTCCTGCGCCGGCATGGCTCGAGCAATCAGCCCATAGGGTTCGCCGGTGCGGTCTTTGCGATACCCCCAGAACGGCACCAGCGGGTACATGTTGTGGGGAGCAGAGCAGGGTCGATCAACCAGATGATGAGGGCCGACGAACCAGGATTCCCGGATCACGGCCACCGGGCAGCGTTCCAGCTTGGCGCGCCCCATGGCCACAGCAGCCAGGTGCAGTTGATTGGTCTTGTCGTACTCCAGTGCCCGACCGGAGTCCAGCATCAGCACCTGACGCATGGTGTAGGTGCGGTAGTAGACCACTTGCAGCAGCACCCGGTCCCGCTCCCGGCTGCACCACTCGATCTCCTTGCCGCTGAATTGGCTCCACTCGTCATAGGCGCTGACCAGATTGGGGTCCAGCCCCTCGATGGAGGTCAGGCTCACGACCCCCTCCCAGTCGTTGACGCCCCACTGCAGCGCCTGTGCCTTGCTCGGGAACATGGTCTTGGCCTCATCCAGATCGACCCAGCGGCGGCGCATCAACCAGCGGCAGTCGCTTAGGTCCGGCTCCCTGCTGTGCCAGTCCCAATAAACCTCGTCTCGGTGGACGTTGCTGAACTTGTAGCGCGGGCCGAACGGATCATCGCGGCGGCATACTTCAACCCAGCCCACACCGGTCTTGATCTGGCCGCCATACGCCTCGCCCCGGGCGCGGTCCAGTCCGCCAAGGCGGCACATATCGGCGTATTCAGCGTTGACGGCCTCGGCCAGTTGCTCCAGCTCGTCGTCGTGGTCATCGGCGATCACCATCAGATCGGTGCGGCTCTTGGCTTCCATCCCCAGCACGCCGTCAATGGTCGGCGCGATCAGGTTGTGAATGGTGATGGGCTGGCCCCGAGCCTTGAGCACACTCACCACCTCGGGCGGCAGTTGATCGCCGTCGTAGTAGGCGCACGCCCGATTGGCGATAGAGCGCCAGTCCGGCTGGCCATTGATATCGCTCATCAGTTTGAGCAGGCGCGGGGTATCGAGGCCGCCTTTTTCAGGGGCCTTGGGTTGGGCGTTGATCATCAGTTGGCCATCCAGTGCTTGGGTTTGCGGGAGGATTCAGGTTTGACGATGCGGGCCGGCATCCGGACACGCATCTCTTGGGCAATCATGTAGCTCATGAGCTGGTCGTCGTAGCAGCCGTCCTGGGCGTTCATGCTGCCGCTCTTGTCGTAGACGTAGGTGGTGGCTTCGGAAATGGTACCGATCCAGCGGATCCCGGACTGCCCGGCACGCAGCAGGGCCTTGAGGCCATCAACCAGGATCGGCTTTGACTGCCGGGTGGTAAGCCAGCCAAGGCGCGGCGTCTCGTCGTCGCGGTCCCGGTCGATGTGCTCCTGGGTGTAGATGCGCCGGGTTGGGTAGATCTCACGGAGCTTGAGCAGCACAGCGTGGCCGTGGTTGTTGCGCTCTGGTCCAATGTAGGCCGGGCCATGCTCTGCGGTGCCGTAGAACCTGCCGACGTGGGCAAGCAGCTGGGCAAACAGCCCCGGGTCGAGATGGCCGAACCAGTGGGCCACCTGCCGGCCGTCGCTCTTGGCCGTCACATCCAGGCTTGAGCGGTCGCCGTGCTCCAGCCCTTCCGCCACGTCGGCGCCGATGGCGTAATCCTCGTCAGGGTCTGGCAGCTCCCAGACCAGCAGCATGTTCTCGAGGGAGCGCTGGCCACGCTCGTCCAGCTTCTCCGGTTTGCGGGCCTTCTCGCGCCTGCCGGTCACTGGGTCGATGTCGTAGACGATGAGCGGGGCCATGCAATCGCCCTCGGCATCCATGGTATGGATGGGGTCGAACACCCGGCGGCCAGAGGTCAGGAAGGCTTCCAGCGGCGTGCTGGGAAACTCCTGCTTCATCTCGGCGCCCAGTGTGGCCTCCTTCAGCACGTACCACTGCCGCTGCTCGTCGGTAATGGTGCAACCCATCGACTTCTCGACCGCGGCGAAATACTCCGCCTGGGTCTTGCTCATCACCACACCGGAAGCGGGGACGTCGGCGCGATACTTGGGATCCTGCCACCAGGCGAAGAAGTGGAACTTCCAGTCGAGCTGACTGAGTTCACCGGATGCCCTGGCCAGCTCGAGGGACTTCATGCTCATGGAGTGGAAGTCGCCGCCCACCCCTTCGGCTGTGCTCTCGATGAAGGCCACGGCGCCCGGGTGGATCGCCTGCAGCGTCCCGGTTCGCACCTCCTTGGCCTTCTCGGGGTACTTGGCGCAGATCTTCCCGTGTTCGGAGACATGCAGGCGCTGGACTGTACCGGACCGGAAGGAAGTGGCCACCTGGATGCTGGAGCCGTGCCGGAACAGGATGTGCCCGCCATTCGCCCCACCGCGCCGGGTCACCACCTTGAACTGGGCCTTGAGCCAGCCCGGCAGGTTATCGAACGGGACTTCGATCTTGGTGCGGTAGATCTCGCCAGCGGCCGTCAGGTCCTGGGCGATGATCCCGCACTTGAGGTTCTTGTTGAACAGCGCCTCGTCCAGCAGATAGATGTCGATGGCCGTGGAGAATCCGAGCTGACGCGCCTTGAGGATGATGTTCAGGTACCACATGGTCCGGAACAGCAGCTCCTGCGCCGGACGCAGCCGGAAGCGCACCAGTTGGCCCTGCTCGTTCTCGATCATGTAGAGGTTGTTCATCCGCCACCACTTATCGCTGAGCTTCGAGCGGATGTAGGCCATCTGCTCTTGCTCAGTCATGGAAGATGCGTCGATGGGAACAGTCATGACATCAGCCCCCCTGTCCCCATGTCGTGGAGCTCGGAAACCATCTCGCTAACCGGAGTGGCCTCGCTGCCGCCATCCTTCTCCAGCCGATCGGCTTCGGCCGTCAGCTTGCGGGTGGCTGCCTTGATGCGCTTGGTGTCGGCCTCAATCTTGGGGCCGGTTACCTCATCGATACGAATGGCGCTCAGGGTGCGCTCGATGGACTCGATTCGCTGAATGTTGCGATCAAGGGCCTGCTCGGCTTTCAGGATCTTGTCATAGAGCCCAATCCGGTCAGTCATCTCGGTGGCATCGACCAGATCCTGATGCAGGCTCTTCAAGGTCTTGGTGACGGAGATAACGCGAGCCCGGGTGAATATCAGCTCATCCCGCAGCCTCAACTCCTCAGCCTGGTCGAACAGTTCAGGCGAATCGAGGAACTGGGCATAACCGCCGTGGGTCAGTGCAGGCCGGTCGCCGGGTTGCCACTTATTCGGTGGGTTCTGGTTGCCTTGGTTGCCTACGGACTCCCGATTTCCCTTGTCAAAGCGCCCATCTGGCTGGCGCCCCGAGTTGGTTTTCGAGTTCTGGTCCAAGCTGGCCGGGGTATAAGTGGATGCCGAGGACTTCTCCCCTCTTCGCTCTCCCCCTTTGGCCTTGGCCTCATTCCCCTTGGCTTGCGCACTTTGCGCAGATTGCGCAGTTTTGCGCACTTCGGAATGCGCAGATTGCGCAGCTACGCGAGATTTATCAGGTTGCGCAGGGGATTGCCCCCGAGATTTCAAATAGCGACGCGCCGAGTTGTAGTTCAGGCCGCGGCTGTCGCACCAGTCTTTCGCACTGATGCCGGTCGCTTCGTGCTCCTGCAGGAACTCTGCATTGAGCTGTGCCCAGTCGGTCTTTGCCATTTAGAGAGATAGCTCGCCTTCGACAACGGTGTCGCCGGGTACGGGCTGATGGGTTGCCGGTACCACTACGGAAACGCCGGTATTGAGAACAACCAGGGCATGACTGCCGTCATACTCCTTCACATGAGTGATAACCCCGGTCACGGTAACGCCATTAACCACCGCATCGCTCCAGTGCATCAAGATAGTCCAGTAGGTCGGCCGTTGATCCCCCAGAAAGACAAACCCCGCCGTTATTGGCGGGGCTCCATGTCAGCCTGGGAGTGGGTGGTGGGCAGTTTGCCGTTTGGCTTGGTGTCGTCTGGCAGCTGGCCAGAAGCAGCACCGAAGCGAGCAGCAAAGCGCCCTTGTGGGTCACTATGGTTTTGGTCATAGCTTTCCTGCACCTCCCTTGCCCGTTCCTGCTTAAGCCAACGGCCCAGAAGGGCCGTTAGAATGTCGAGCAGTTGGAGCAAGCTGTTCATGTTATTGCTTCCGGGCTTTATCAGCCGGCAGGTTCAGGGCCAACTTATCCAGCACCTTGATGAGACCGACCAGGAAGGCGTCTACCTTCCCGATAATCTCATCATCCCGGGTGGACGGGGTGACGGCCGCAATCTTGGCCAGCCCCTGCACCACGAGGGACGCGCCCCCTACCACGGCCATCAGGATGACAAGCCAGTTGATGACCACCTCAACGATGTGCTCCATATCTACCTCACAGGTTACAAACCCGGCTCAGCCAGCCGTAGGCATTGGCCTCCTGCGACTCCTGACGCTCAGCCAGTGTGATGCAGTGGGCAATTCGAAGGGAGTTAACAGCCTCGGCCAGCAGGCGCTTGCCACCGGTGCCGCGCGCCTTGACATAACTCTCCAGCGCAGAAAGAGAACGGGGCCCGATGGCCCCGTCAGCTTTCACGTCTGGATAGAGTTTTTGTCGATCGTTCAACACATTCAGCAGACGCTGGAGGTCTTTTGCTGCCCGCCCGGGGCCGGAGTTGACCCCATAGTCAAACAGGTAGGTGGCCAGATCGGCATCAATCACCTCGATGGATGAGAGCTGCAGCTGGTCCCAATAGGAGGTGTATACCTTTACCGCCTCATCCTTCGGGTAGTCACGCATGTTTCCGGCGTAGCCGAACTGGCGAGCAGTGGCTTGAGTCACCCCCCAGCGAGTCGGGCCGCCGCGGTCCTCTGCGCGATCAGTGAACTTGTCACCACCCTCGCGCTGGATCACCTCGTCAATAACCTGCAGGCGAATACCCATCACTCTTTCCCCCCAGTCATCCAGCCGGTTGCCCGACGCTCGTAAAGCTCCAGGGCCTTCGACCCCATCAAGCCAGCCAGGCCAGCCATGAAGCCGCACAACGGGAGCGGGGCTGCGATGTACCAGCTCAGCAGCATGGTCAACATCCCGGCGAACCCTGACACCACCACCTGCAGCAGCGCCTCGGCCCATCGGAACTGCCTTCCCTCGCGTTTCACCGTCTGTATGTAGGTCACAAGCCCTCCCCATACGCTCAGCCCGCCGAATGCCAGATAGGCGAGCACGCTGTAGTTCTGTGGATCCTTGTCAGGCGTCATCGCCCCTCCAGAAACGACAAAGCCCGCACGAGGCGGGCCAGAAATGAAAAAGGCCAGGGTCACGGGGACTCTGGCCATCTTTGAGCAATACTAACGCCGGGGAGGGGTGGATTCAATCACTGCGTCTATTCATGGGGTTGCGCCTGCTCGGCGGCGAACTCTCCGCACCTAAGCCGCCCGCATCTCCCTCACCTGTCGGTCCATGATCTTTGACAGGTCTGACGCCTGGTGGATCACCTCATCAACAGCACGCTCTACGGCCTGCCTCATCTCCTGCCCGAACCGGCGCGACACCAACTCTACGTGTGGCACGACCCGGCCGGTGCCGTGGCACTTCGGGCAGCCGTCACCCTTGCGCGGGCGGATCCCGGTGCCATTGCAGTGCGGGCAGCGCCCTGACTGCATCATCTCGGCGACACAGTGGTCATTGGCCAGGGACAGGATCTCGTTCCGCTCAGCCAGAAGGCGCTGGTACTCGTGATCATTGCCGGACCGGTGGGCGCGCTTGGCCTTCTCCATCACCACGGCGGCCCGGCGGCGCTCCTTGTCATAGTGAGGGTGGCAAAGTACCAGGTGATCCAGCTGCTCAGGCAGCGGGCGGCGCAGCAGGATAGCCATGGCCATGCCACCGGCATCGCTGCTGCCAAGAGTGGTGCAGAAGTGGGCCAGCAGCGACGCAAGGGCTTGTTCATCCCCCAGGTGGTCAGCCATAAGGAACTGAAGTCCTTGCGGGTTGCTCTTTGCGGCCACCTGCAGGGCTCCCAGAAACTCCTCCCTCCCCAGCGTACTGGAGCGACCAGACGAGGGTTCATGTAGTGCGCCTTTCGGTGAGAAAAGGCGCAGAGCCATTTCGATAGAGTTGGTCATGGTTTGGTCCTCTGGTCTGGGTCCTGATTGAAGGCGGCGAGCAGCCAGGCGCGCAACTGGCCGGATTTGATGTGTTCCGGGGTAACTTCCAGCACGGTCCACCCGAGCAAGGTGGCCTCGTTCATCTTGGCACGGTCCTCTACGAACCCCCTCCCCCGGGTGTGCCGGCCACCGGAGTGGATCCCGCCGTGGACCTCAAGGGCGAGCTTCTGCTCCTCCCAGGCGTAGTCGAAGCGCCATTTGCGCTTGGGGTGAAACAACAGCTCGGTGGCGGGGTCAGGTAGGCCGACCAGCTGGGTCAGCACCTTGTCGTGCAGGGACGTGACCTGCTGCGCCTTGCGCACCTGGTTGGCTGCGCTCCTGACCTTCGGGCTGCTACCAAGCAACCGGGTCGCATCGAGGGCGGTAAGGTGGATCATGCCGCCCTCCCGATGGTGTTCTTGCGCAGTTCGGTGACTTCTCTGGCTACCTGCTCCAGCAGGGCCTCCTCGCTGCCGTGCTCCTGCTGCCATGTGAGCGGTGCGGCGTGGAAGCCGGTGGGGTAGCAGGCGCGATGATGGCGAGGGCAAAGAGGCAGCACCTGGGTGTGAGCAGAGCGCTGCGCCATCCCGGCGCCAGAGCGCACATGGTGAATTTCGGCGAGGCTCGCCCCCAGGCCAGCATTTCGGCAAGCAATGCAGCACAGAGAGCTCACATCGTCCAACCACTGCTTATCAGCCTTGGTCTTGCTCATGCTGCAGCCCTCCCGTAGGCCGCCACCCAGTCGAAACCTCGGCGGGATTCATCCCCGAACTTCACGCCCTGCTGGGCGCCGAAGGATTGGGCCAGCTCAATGAGATCGCGCATCTCGCGCACGGTCATCTTGGAAGTGGACTTACCCAGCACCACGAAGCCATTGCCGTCGATGTTCGGCACCACGTCCTGCTGGTACAGGGCGGCGGAGAGAACGTGCTTCCAGTCCTCCTTGGAGAGCTTGCGGCCGTGCCAGTTGACCTGCTCGGCGATGTCGGTCATTACCGCCCAAAACAGAGAGTTCTGGGCCAGGCTGCGGGTCATCTCCTTGATTTCGAGGACCAGCGGCTTGTTCTGGTCAACCGGCAGACTTGCTACCAGCTGGCAGGCGCGTGCGCGGATTTCAGGGCTGCGCAGGAAGTGCTTTGGATATTGGCTCATCCTCACCCCCGCTTGGCTTTGTTGCGGCGCTTGGCGGCGGCACGCTGGCGTTTGGCGGCCCGGTCATTGCGCGGATTGGGGATGCAGAAGCCATGTCCAGGCTTGAAATCAAGCGGGTTGAACCAGGGCGATTGGGCAGCAGTGGCGGCCAGAACGGCTGCGATAGCGTGGGTGAATCTCATGCTGCCACCGCCTTAGCCGCAACGGCCTCGGTGGTGGGAGGCAGCGCGATGCGGTAATGCCACACCTGCTTGCCGTCGATGACCTGATTGCTGGAATGCTTCACCCAGCCGTAGCAGCAAACTTCACGCAGTCTGGCGCTGATGGCGGCCTGGGTGTCGGCGTGGCCGTAGCGGCTCCAGCACTCGCGCTCGATGTCGCGCAGGGTGCGGGCCTTGCCGTCGCTCATGATGGATATCACGCGCCCCAGCTGGGTCGCGATGGATAGATCTCGGGTATGTGGTTTCGTCATGGTCAGGGTCCTTTTGGTCAAGCTGCCGGGTGGTCTAGGTCCGGCAGAGTCATGGTACGGCGCAGTACCTCTGGTGTCACTGGTTGGCAAGGCCCTCCCTTTCAAAGTTATCCACAGCCCCAAACGTGTCACCACCTCGCAACACCAGCACTGGCGCGGCTCTCAGTCGAGCAGCCTCCTCCGCCACTTGCTCCGGCGTCGTGCTCTGCACCAGCCAATGCCCTGCGCCACGCTGCTGATCGGTGTGGCCCAGTGCGGCGATCTCGTCGGCCACCTCGAGCTGTACCCGCTCCCCGCACCAGCCCCACACGGCCGGATAGATCACCACCCGGCAGAATTTCGCGGCCTTGACCGCGGCGATCACGTCTTGGTTGAACATCCCTAAATCCTCCCTGTGATGGTGTAACCGCGCTGGCGGCGTTCGGTGAGTATCCTGTCCAGCTCAACCTGCACCGCCTCGCTCGTCACGTCGCCGTCACGCTGCAGCACAATCACGGTCGCCTCCATCTCGCATGCCCTGATGGAGATCACCAGCCTTGACTCCCGGGCTGGCGCAGCCGTGGCTGGCTGCCGGCGCAGTATCTCTGCCCGCACTTCTGCCGGGCGCGGAGCGAACTGGCGCTCCACATCGGCCGCCATGTCCTGCACCACCTCCCGGATCTGGGCTGGAGTGAACCCGCGCAGCACGCCACCCCAAGCCAGCGCCACGCCGCGGGCATTGGCATCCAGCTGGTTGGCACTGGCAGGCCAGCTCCCGGCCATCAGCGGCAGCAGCTCCTCAGCGATGAATGCGGCCATGCGGGCGCTCATGGCGGGCGCATCCTGGTTGGCTGGCAGTGCGGTCACGTTAGAGGGGAGTGTCGTCGTCATAGCTGACAGCTCCCGATTCGATGAGACTGCGCGCCTGCTGCTGGGCGGCGGCAATGTTGGACATCGGCTTGCGCTTACCCTCGAAGCCCTCCCACTCGCCGTTCAGGCAGCGCGGGCGACCGATCTGAACCCAGCGTTGGGCGCCAGCCAGGTACCCGGCGAACTTCTGCGGCGCAAACAGGGTCATTGGCCGCAGGTATTCGGCCATTTTCAGGTTTGCGGACCAGTGCTCGCGCTTGAAGTCGATCACCAGTTGCAGATCGGCCACGGAGTAGCCCTCCGCCAGTCTGGCGTTGATGTTCTGCAGGGTGGTTGGCTTGGCCTGATAGCGGCGATTGCATGCGGCGTTGAGGTGGTTCAGCACAGCCAGAGAATCCGCTGATGGCTCTGCCGTTTTTTTAGCCGGTTTTGTTTCGTCAGAAACAGAACAAGAGATCTGTTTATTATCTTCAGAGTTTATATTGTTATTAATGATAAGATCTTCGGCATGATACTCCGCACCTAACTCCGCGCCGCTGAGTTGGTGATCACCCTCTAACCCCATATCTGGCGCGCCCTCAAACTCCGCACCATACTCCGCGATAAAGTGTTGCGAAACTCCGCGCTGATAAGCGTCGAAATTCAGCAGGCTGATGATGGTGTAACCACTCTTGCCCTGCTTGGTCGTCCTGCTGATCGCTCCCTCCTCATCGAAATAGTCCAGCGCCCGGCGAGCCTGATCCTCAGATACGCCACACGCTTTCCCGAGCGAACGAGCAGAGCAAGCCAGCTGACCACGATGAATGGTGAGGCGGTTGCCATTGAAGGTGACTTCACGGCTCTCGTAGGCCGCATCCAGCAGCAAATGCAGCCACACGGACTTCTTGGCTACATCCTTGTACCAGGGGGCATTCAGCATCGACGAGTAAGCGAGGCGGAAGCCATTGCGGGCATTTTCGCTCACGTTGCTACCTATGCTGATAGGTTTGGAAATGGGGGCGCTGGGCCCCGGGAATTTGATAACGGCGCTCATGCCGCCACCTCCTGCTCGGTGTAGGCGCAAGCCGGGCACTCAAAGGCGCGGTCATCGTTACCGGATTGCAGTTCACCGCCACACAGCGGGCAGTGGTTGAGGTCGTTCAGCAAGGGGTGGCCCCCATGGGCCATGGTTGAATTGGTCATTGTTGGGTCCTGTGGTGTTTAAGCTGCCCGGTGGTGAGGCGGGCCAGGGAAGTTAGGCGCTAGGCTGGTTCTCGGCGCGTTCAAGGGTGCGAGCCTCAAGCTCGCGGGCCAGGCGCAGGGCCTGCCGGTCGGTACCGGCGGCATGCGCAGTCGAAATCAGCGGCTCATCGAGGGCCAGGGCCAGCTCATGCATGACCGATTTCAGGATGATGTTGTCCCGATCGCTGACATGCTGGGATGCCGGGCGCGGCGGACGGTGTTGCATAGTCATGGGGTTACCTCCCGAGGACGAAGTTGATGAGTTTTTGCAGGGGGCGCAGTGGGCGCTCCTCGTTGTAGGCGGCCTCGTCTTCCTGGCTGAACTGGAGCAGGCCGCGCTCGGGCAGGCCGGAACCTTCCAGGATTTCCTCGACGGTGACGGGCGGGAATCCCTGCTCGAGCAGGCTTCGATTGGCCCGTTTGACGGCCCTCGCCAAGATGCCGGGCTCGTGCTGAGATATGGCCTTGAGCAGGATCAGCAATGAAGCGCGCGCAAATGCGGTTTCAGTCATGCCACACTCGGCGCCGACTTCCTGCCATACCTGGCGCTGGGCTGGGGTGCCGCGCACCCGCAGCGGGGAGCGGGTGCTCATATTTTCATGATCTGGGAGCGATACTCTTCCCATGGGGTTGGTCCTCTATGTTGGGTGGAAAAGCTGGCCGGTGGTCAGGCGGCGATGGGCTTCAAATAGCCAAGGTCGATCAGGCGTCGGGTCAGCCACTGCTGACCTTTGCCGGTCACCATGGGCGTGAAGGTGGGGACGGTCTCATCGTTGTGGGTGCGGGTACCCTCCTTGACGGTGAAGTACCCACGATCGATGTAGTCCTGAAACGGCAGGTTGTGCCGGTTCCCGCCACTCATCAGGATGCGATGCTCACGCAGCGCCCGAAACAGCACGTTCTGGCCGAGCCCGACGGCGCGGGCGTAGTTGCCGATATTCACGCCCTTGTCGTCACCGGCAACGCGATCGGCAAATGCCACCTTGGGTGCCTGAACCGCCAACAGATGGTTTTTCTGCTCCACTTCCAGCGCAAGGCGTCCGGCCTCAAGCAGCGCGGCGGCATAGGTCTGCGGGATCTGCGGCCCCTGCTGGGATTCCAGCTCCTGCCAGCGCTTGATGATCGCCATGCGCAGGGCGGCACTGTAGCCAGCAACAAGGCAGAGGGTTTCTTCCTTGGTCAGCAAAAGGCACGGCTGGGTGCGACCTCTGCCGTCTTTGTAATCGGCTGGCTTTTCAGCCGATTGAATTTCGACCAGCATTTTGCGGATATCGGCCAGAACGTTCTTGTGCTCTTTCCCTGTCAGTTCGGCGATCTCAACGCTGCTCATGGTCTGGTCGTTGTTGATAAGGCTCAAATTGGTCATGGTTTGGGTCCTGTGGATGGTTGAGTGGCTGGTTAGGCGGCTTGGTCTTGGGTCTTGCTGAGGGAGTAATCCTCCAGCCCCAGTCGCAGCTCGCCATTGCTGGCCAACACAAACTGGACGGCATGCTGGGCCGGGACAATGCCCTTGTTCAGCTTCCTCCACTTGGTGAAATTTGATTGGCTCGTGCCGATGGCGTTGCACGCCTTGGCCGCATTGCCAAAGAACTTGGTTACATCGTCGATACGCATAGGTGGTCCTCGTGTGGGTGGTATATATCACCACCGATTATCTTGCTCGCAGGCAACTATTGCAAGCAATTCGTAGCACTCAGGCAAAACCTTCCTTGATAAACTTCAAACAACAAGAGTTAACTAGGTGAAAGGACAATGAATTTCTCGCAACGCCTTGAAGCACGGATGAAAGAGCTTCATGTAAGCGCTGCCGAATTGAGCCGCCGAACAGGGATTTCACCGGCAGCTCTCAGTAGGCTTCTTTCAGAACCTGGCCGAGAGATTCGAGCCAGCAGCTTGATGAGCATCGCTAAGCAGTTGAAGGTTGATCCCGTTTGGCTTTTTCTCGGGCGCTCGGCTGACAGCCTGATCCGCGATATCGAAGCTGGCCCAGGCATGGTGCCGGTGTGGACCATGGCTGGATTGCATGCCGACCCCGTTATAGATGCCTGGCCCCACGCAGACACAGGCCGCAAGCTGGCTACAGAGAGGGACGGCCACCTGATAGCCGTGGTAGCTGACAATGATCAACTGGCTGACGCGGGTATTACGCCCGAGGCATTATGCTTGGTCGATCTCAACGACAGTAAGCCGGAACACAACAAGATCATGCTGGCCAAGGTGGACGACAGGTTTATGTTTCTACGCGCCATCAAGGGGTTGCCAGGCTGGTGCTATGGGGTGGATGACCCTCGCGCTGGCTCTCTCACCGATAAGCAACTACTACTCGTCGGAAAAGTTATCGAGATCCGACTCCCCTCGTAACCCCGCTTCCGGCATACAATCCAACAGCCCGCCACTTGGCGGGTTTTTTTATTGCCCAACAAAAAACAAAATTTACCATAGTCACCATATTGACCTTTGATTGCCCACAGGCAATAATCAGCTCATTCCAAAGGTGGCAACGTGTGTTGCTGAATGGAAATGGTGACGGGTTGACCAGTCACGCGGGCTAATGAAGGAAGTAAGAGAAAAACCAAGACCGGTGGTGGTGAGGAAGTGACCATGAAAACGCTAGGGCAGAGAATTCAAGAAAGGCTGGACGAGCTGGGCATAAAACAAGCAGGGCTGTGCAGGTTGTCAGGTGTGAGTAAGGCCGCGATGAGCGAGATCATCAACAACTCTGAACGTGATCTTCGAGCCGTCTCACTCTTTGCCATCGCATCCGCCTTACAGGTCGATCCGGTCTGGCTTTACACCGGTCAGACTGGCGACGAGTGGCAAGCCAAGCATGGGGTTAGCGAAGCGAAAGCCTCACAGCTAAAGCAGAAACAGCGCAAGACACTGCCGCGACTTAATCGCAGCAAGTTTTACCCGCGCACATTTTTTAACTGAATTCAGTACCACCCGGCAACAGGACCCGGCCCCTGACCAGGGCAGAAGTGAGGCGCCTGACCAGCGCGTAAGAACGACAAAGCCCGCACAAGGCGGGCTTCGAAGGACCGGGTACCACCCGGTCAGTGAAAGCCGGGGGACCAACCCCAGCAACAGGACCCGACCAAGCCAAAGCAAGGAAGGGGTTAACGAGGACCACCCGCTAACAACGGAGACTGTATCATGACCAGACGCATTTTTTCCAGAGCCGCGAAAAGCGCCGACCAGATCGTAGCCGCCATCGCCGACCGCCTGAACGGCAACGCTGCTCGCCGCCGAGCCATCAAGCAACGCTTGGCGGTTGCCATGATGGCCACCGAGCGGCACCAGCTCGTCGCAGCCCGAGCAGCCCAGTCTGCCAAGGTGCGCACCCTGACCGCCATGAAATGCCGCGCCCTCCTCCACTGGCGGGCCGAGTTCCACCGCAACGCCATCTGACCCGGGTCTGGCGCTTCCCTCATAGCGCCGTAGCCAAGACGCATTTAATAGACACCGCGAGTGTGTCTTGGCTTCTTGCAGCCTGAATTCAGGATTGCACCGCTCTTTAACAATTCGGATTGGGCAGTCACCGCTCGCAATCTGCTGGCCCGGCAGATCGCCATTAACCCGTCAAACCGGAACATGGCGCTGGAAGGTGACAGCTAGCCACTGGCAACAGTGGCCAGCCTGGAGCCCCTTGCACCAGGGGGTTGCAGGCTGACAGCCGCCCCAAACAGATCCATAATACCCCCTTCGAAACAAGGAGGGGTTATGAATCGAGTCGGGGGTTGGATAGGAGCGGTGTTGCTTGGGGTGTCGCTACTCTGGTTGCCAGTAGTACAGGCAAATGGAACACAATGGGATATTCCCAAAATAACGAAAGATGCTGAAGGAGGATTAAGCCAAGCTCAAGTTCTCCTTGCGCATTTACATCACAGTGGTATAGGCACGCCTCAAGACTATGGACAAGCTTTTAGCTGGTATCAAAAGGCTGCCGACCAAGGCGACGCTAACGCTCAAGAGAGTCTTGCAGGAATGTACGATCGAGGTGAAAGCGTACCTCGCAGTGATAAAAAAGCGATGTTCTGGTATAGCAAGGCTGCCGAGCAAGGTAGTCCATTCGCGCAATTCAAGCTGGGCCTGAAGTATGACGATGCAAAAAACTACAAGCAGGCGATAAACTGGTGGCGTAAATCAGCCGACCAAGGCTATTCATATGCTCAAGTTAATCTTGGCACGATGTACGCCCAAGGTTTGGGGGTCACCAAAAACAATAAACAAGCGGTACAGTGGTTCCGAAAAGCCGCTGAACAAGGTGTTTCAGACGCCCAGTTCAAGCTGGGCCATCAGTACAAAAATGGTCTAGGTGTCACGAAGAGTGATAAGCAAGCGATGGATTGGTGGCGTAAAGCTGCTGAACAAGGTCACCCAGTTGCTCAAGGGGCCATTGGTGCATGTTACGGTGATGGATCCGGTGTGCCACAAAATTATGTCCAAGCCTATGCGTGGTTTTCTGTTGCCGCAGCAAATGGCGTGGAGGAATTCGCAAAATCTCGCGATAAAGTTGCAAAGCTTCTCACCCCAGAACAATTAGCCAAAGGCCAAGAGTTGGCCGTCAGCTACTTCGAGAAATACCAACCAAAGTAGTCGTTACAACGACCACCAGACCAAGCCCAGCAACCGCTGGGCTTTTTCATGGATTGACAACCATGCCAATGTTTCTGGATACTATAAAAGCAACGGCAAAATCCGTTGCCGGGATTGGAACCCCGAGCCTACAGAAGCGCATGACACGCGCCAGCGTGTTTTTTTATGCGTAGTCCAGTAGTACCCGCAATTTCTGTTATGGCGGGCTGGGCGAGGCAGCCGCAAGGCTGGCCGGGTTCTTCTGTAGCCGGTAGTTCCAACCTCGTTCAGTTCGCCACCAATGCAGAGATTGGAACCTCTCGGTGGTGATTCACTTCTACAGGAGAATCGCACCATGAACACTCAAGCTATTGCCCCCGCCACCATGCAGAACCTCGTCGCCGTCGTCGAAAGCGGCGCCCTGATGACCACCTCGCTCAAAGTCGCCGATGCCTTCGGCAAGCGCCACGATAACGTGTTGCGTAAATTGGAATCTCTCAGTTGCTCACCTGAATTCACTGCCCTCAATTTTGAGGAGAGTGAATATACAGATACCACAGGCCGCAAACTGAGCATGTGGAACATGACCAAAGACGGCTTTATCTTCCTGGTGATGGGCTTCACCGGCATCAAGGCGGCCGCCATCAAGGAAGCCTATATCGCCGAGTTCAACCGCATGGCTGATGAACTCCACCGCCGCGAGTTGGAGCAGTATTCGCTCGAAGACATCCCCTTCCCGCCCGTTGCCAGCGAACTGCACAAATGCAGCGGGCAGCAACTAGCCAAGGCCCTCTGCCACAAGCTGGGCGCCACCCGCTACATGCTCAGCATCGAGCCAGACAGCGGCAGCATGAGCGGCCGCCACGGCGGGGATAGCCTCACCCTCTGGCCGGTTGCCGACTGCGCCCACGTCATTGACCCCACCGACCCGCGCGACATGCAGCGCATGCTCGACCTGATGAGCAATGACGACCTGACCGACTTGATGAAGCTGACCCTGGCTTCCGTCACCCGGCGCACCAAATCGCTGATGCAGCCACGCTAACCAGCGCCAGTTTCAACCAACAACCCCAGCCCTCGTGCTGGGGTTTTTGTTTTTAACCACCACAGGACCCAGACCATGAAAAATCTGACCGAAGCCCAGTTGATGGGCTTTCGCGGCGCGATGGTGCCACCCACCCGCCGCAAATATGACGTAGACGCCGCCCCATCCGCCGAGCAAAAGCGGATGGCCAAGACCAAGGCCGCCACCCGCCGCGCCATCGAGGAGTATCACGAAGCGCGAGCCCTGCAACTGGAAATGGAGATGTAGCCATGACCAACGAAACCGCCCTGCTCGCCCTGCTGGAGAGCCGCGAGGCCGAGGCCGAGGCCAACGCCAAGGCCGAGTGGATCACCGAGTGGATCGCGGCCAACCGTCCCCTGCTACTGGCCGGGGAACTCGATACCGACCTGTCCACCCTGCTGGCCGAGGTGAACCACGACCAGGGCCTGCAGCTCAACCAGGCGATGTTCCTGCTGATGACCGAGGGCGATCCTGCCCCGCTGATGCAGCTCACCAAGCAGCTGATGGACGCCGCCCTGGCCGCCCTGGCCAAGGAAGCATGGGGTTATCACCTCGCCGCCCTGCACGACGCCATGAGCGAGGAGCAATGGGAGCAGTACCAACACAGGAGCGCAGCATGAATGCCATCGCCGACACCTCCACCGCGCACCCACTGGGCCGGGTGTTCGGCCTCTCCAACGAGGAGTACCACGCCGGCCCCGGGGTCAGCAAAAGCCAGCTCGACCAGATCGCCGAAAGCCCGGCCACCTACATCTGGGCCAAAAACGCCCCGCTCGATGAAGAGAAGCTCAAGGCCTTTGACATGGGCAGCGCCATCCACTGCCTACTGCTGGAGCCCGACGAGTTCAAAGACCGCTTCATCATCGCCCCGCCGTTCAACCGCCGCACCAACGCCGGCAAGGAAGCAGAGGCCGAGTTTCTGGCCAACTGCGCCGAGCTCGGCAAGACGGTGATGGATGCCGAAGAGGGCCGCAAGCTCTACCTGATGCGCGACAGCGTGATGGCCCACCCGGATGCCCGCTGGCTGCTGGAACAAGAGGGGCACAGCGAGGCCTCCTTCTACTGGATTGACCCCCAGACCCAGGAGCTGTGCCGGATCCGACCAGACCGCCACCTGAGCAATCACCCCATCATGATCGACGTGAAGTCGGTGGACGATATGGGGCGCTTCGAGCGCCATGTCGAGGACTTCCGCTACCACGTGCAGGATGCCATGTACTCCGAAGGCTACCACCGGGTGATGGGCGAGCAGCCGGATTTCGTCTTTCTGGCGGTCAGCACCAGTGTGAACTGTGGCCGCTACCCGGTGCGGGTGCGCCCCCTGACGGATGACTGGAAGGATGCGGGCAAGGACCTGTTCCGCCGCGACCTCCATCGCTTCCACGACTGCCGGGTCAACAACGACTGGCACGACTTCAAACCCCTCCAGCGCCCAGCCTGGGCGACAAGGAAAGCAGCATGAGCAACATCACCAGCATCAAGCAGCAGGCGGCCGATAACTTCGCCGCCCAGTTCCCCATTCTCGTCCAGCGAGGCATCGACGAACCGACCTGGAACGCCCTGTGTAACACCATCTACCCGGGAGCCAACCCCGATTCGGTGGTCATGGCTATCGACTACTGCAAGGCTCGCGGCCTGGACATTCTGCTCAAGCCGGTCCACCTCGTCCCCATGCAGGTGACTGATGCCCGCTCCAAGGAGAAAGTCTGGCGGGATGTACCTATGCCCGGGATCGGCATGTACCGGATCCAGGCCGATCGCTCCGGCAACTACGCGGGGGCCGACGAACCCGTGTTCGGACCGGATGTGACCGAGGAGTTCCAAGACCCCTACAACCAAAGCGCCAAGATCAAGGTCACCTACCCGCAGTGGTGCAAGTACACCGTCTATAAGATGGTCAACGGCCAGCGGGTTGCCTTCCACGCCCTGGAGCGCTGGAAGGAGAACTACGCCACCCAGAGCGGCAAGACCGAGTGCCCCAACGCCATGTGGCGCAAGCGGCCCTATGCCCAGCTCGCCAAGTGCACCGAGGCGCAGGCGCTGCGCAAGGCCTGGCCGGAGATCGGAAGCGAGCCCACCGCCGAGGAGATGGAAGGGAAGGAGATCATCATCAACGAGATCCCCGGCAACCAGCCACAGCAGGCGTCCCCAGCGAAGAGCCGCGCCCTGGATGCCATCCGTGGCCAGAGCACCGAACCGGTCACCCTGGAGCACGAGCAGGTGGCCGAACCCGCCCAGGCCGACCACGCCAGCGCCTACGCCGACCACTGCGCCGCCATCGAGGGATCCGGCGACACCGCCGAGTGGCAGCAGGCCTACACCACGGCCTGGACCTGGGCCAACGAAACCGGCGACCAGAACATCATTGCCGGTATCAAGCAGATAGCCGGCGAGCGCAAGAAACAGCTCAGCCAGCCGCAAGCGTAACCAACCACCTCAACCCATCCAGCCCGCCAACCAGCGGGCTTTTTATTGCAGAGGACAAAAGTATGGGAACCAGAAATCTTACCTGCGTTGTCGTTGATGGCGAATACCGGATTGCCCAGTACGGGCAATGGGATGGCTACCCGAGCGGACAAGGCGCAACTGCGCTGCAGTTCCTGCTCAGCATGAACCGTGAAAGCTTCATCACCAAGCTGCGCGCAGCCAGGTTCGCAACAGATGAAGACCTTGATGCCATTCAGGCGGAGCTTGACGCTGCCGCGCCGGGTTCAAGCAGCAGAATGATGGCTGAAGGTGGCAAGTACCAGCAGTTCAGCCGGGATCTAGGCGCCAACATCCTCAACATCGTCGCCAAAGCTGAACCAGGCATCCTGCTGAAGGATCGCCGCAGCTTCGCCGCTGACTCCCTGTTCTGCGAGTGGGCCTACGTGGTGGACTTCGATAAGGGCACCTTCGAGGTGTTTCAGGGATTCAATGAAGCGCCGGTGCCGGAAGGCGAGCGCTTCCACTGGATCACCTCAGATGACCCGTCGCCGGGCTACTACCCGGTTCGTCTGGTCAAGACCTACCAGCTTGATGCGTTGCCGACCCATGCTCAGTTTCTTGCCGACCTAGAGCCGCAAGGCGAGGAATAGCAATCAGTTAGCATCTTCTACTGGCCCGCACTCTGCGGGCCTTTTCAACCCCAAGGACCCGCCATGACCGAACAAGCCACTGTCGATAAAACCAAAGCAGACAACACCCAAGCCCAGCTGGTTGTCATCGAACCCACCACCGCCGTCGCCCTGTTCACCGAGGGCCAGGGCGTGGCTGAACTGCTGGCCGACATTCGCCAGAAGGCAACCAGCCTGGTACCCGACATCACCACCGCCAAGGGCCGCAAGGAGATCGCCAGCGTCGCCCATGCTGTCGCCCGCACCAAGACCTACCTGGACGGGCTCGGCAAGGAGCAAACGGACAAGTTCAAGGAGATCCCCAAGCGCATCGACGCCAACCGCAAGCAGATCCGCGACACCCTGGACGCCCTGAAAGACGAGGTGCGCGCCCCGCTCACCCAGTACGAAGCGGCAGAGGAGGCCCGGGTGGCAGCACTGCAATCCCGACTGGCCCGCCTCAATGAACTGGGATCCTCTGCCGGTATCGAGATCGCCGCCGCCGACCTGCAGGTCATGCTGCAGGAGGTCGAGCAGAACGCCCTGGACGACTCCTGGCAAGAGCTGCTGCCCCAGGCGACCGTTGCCAAGGAGCTCGCAACCAAGCGCCTCGGAGAGGCCCTGGCAGCCCGCCAGAAGTACGAATCCGAGCAGGCAGAGCTGGAGCAACTGCGCCAGAAGCAGGCCGAACAGGATCGCATCGACCGCGAGCGCCTGATAGTCGAGCAGGCGGCGGAGCAAGCCCGCCGGGAGGAAGAAAATCGCCAGCGCCTGGAGCGTGAAGCCGCCCAGCACCGCGAGCAGGAGGCCCAACGCCAAGCCCAGGTGGCACAGCAGGCTGCAGAGCAGGCCCGGCGTGATTCCGAAGCCGCCGAGCTGGCCCGCCAGCAGGCCGAAGCAAACGCTGCACGCCAGGCGGAAGAGGCCGCCGCCCGGGCAGCAGAGCAGGAACGTCAGCGCATCGCCGACGAGCAGCGCCAGAAAGCCGCAGAGGATGCTGCGCGCTCCGCCGACATGGAGCACCGCCGCACCATCAACAACGCCATCCTGATGGACCTGATGGGCCTGGGGATCGATGAGGGGAAAGCCATCAACCTCATCAAGCACATCGCCAGCAACAAGATCGACCATCTGACCATCAACTACTGATCACCCGCCCCGCCGCCAACGGGGCCCTTGCACTCCCAGAGGACCAACCATGACCACGCTGAACCCCAGCGAGGCTACCAGTCTCGCCCTGAACACCCTCACCAGCCAGATCCGCAACATCCTGCTGATGCCGGACGGCCCGGCCAAGGCCGCCATCGGCAGCTTCGAAACCCTGCTCAACGCCAACCTGACCATGATCAGCGAGGCGGCCAACGCCCACATCGACGAGTTCAACACCCTGATCGGCGAGCTGGAAGGCCGGGATGGCGAGCTGCTCACCCAGGCTGCCCTGGTCAGCCAGCTGCGCCAGCAGGTAGCCGAAGCCGAGCAGCGCATTGCAGCAGCACGGCAAGAAGGCGCCGCCGAGCTGGAGGTCATGGCAGACGAGCTCTACAAGACCCAGCGCATCCTGAACGATGTCCAGACCAAGTACGGCGCCCTGCAGTACGCCACCCGCCAGCTCGAGCGTCAACTGGCCGACCTCAACGCCATGGATCCGGCAGGCATGAAACGCCGCATCAAGGAGAAGAACGAGCTGCTGGAGGAGCAGCGCACTGCGATCGCCAAGCACAAGAGCAACGAAGCCTCCTACCGTGCGGAAGTGTTAAAGCTGGGGCGCCGTATCAGTGAGCTGCTGAGCGCCATCAACGAGCAGGATCGCGAGCTGGAGCGCCGTCACACCGTCATCATGGAGCTGGAGAGCGCCCGAGCCGCTAAGCTGATCTGGCACAAACACCTCGGCAAAACCTACAAGGGTGAGGATGGCACGCTCTGGGACGTATACATGGTGGATCATGGCCTGAAATCAAACCTCCCCTACCTCATCAACGACCTCAGCTGGAAGCTGCACGCCATGAAATCCGATGGCTCCGGCTGCTCGGTCATGCTGAGCCAGTGGATGAACCCCATCTACCCGGCGCCCTATGGTTCCGGGGCCCCTGATGCCATGACGCAGGACATCTTCGCCTTCATGCAGGAGGCACTGGAGCAGAGTCACCCCCACCTGCAACCCCGCACCGAATGGGCCAAGACAGTCAGCATCCATGAATGCGGCCTACCGCCGCGCACCATCAAGCCGCTGGAAGAGGCCGGGATCGACACCCTCTACAAGGTGATGAGCCACCAGGGGAACAAGCTGGACAAGGTGAAGGGGATCGGCCAGAAGCTGGTCGGCCAGATCGTCTATGCCTGCGAGCTCAAGGTGAAGCTGTGGGAGGAGCAGTTCGCCGCCAGCAAGCAGGAAGAGCAACACCAGGAGGCAGCATGAGCCTCTACCGCCACCGCGGCATGGTGCAAGACCGCAAGACGAAACCGCTACTCCAACAACGCCAGCGAAAACGCGACGAGATAGAGCGCCGCCAGCTGGCCAGCCAGCTTGGCATCGACCCCAAGGAGGTGCGCTGATGGCGATCCTGATTGATAGCGGCACCCCGGCCAGCGACAAGAACTTCTGGGCCACCACCTGGGAGTGCTTTGCCGATGCGCAGGCGCTCTACGGACGCAACTTCGAGTGCGATATCGCCGCCGAGCCGCTCACTGCCAAGTGCAGCCACTACTTCACCAGCCACCTGCTGCTGGAAAAGCTGCTGGACTACCGCACCCGTGATGATGTTCGCGCCCAGATACGCGAGGCGGAGCAGGCAGGCACCATCTGTATGGGCATCGACAGCCTCAACCTTGACTGGCCAGAGCACTGGTGGTGTAACCCGCCGTTCGACCTGAAACCTGAGTTCATCACCCAGGCCCGCCAGCAGCAAGCCAATGGCAGGCCCGGGATGATGCTGCTGCCATACGAGCCGCTGACAACATGGTGGCGCCGCTTGCTGGCCGAGGATGTGATCATCTACGAGCCGGATGGCCGTTATCAGTTCTACGAGCGCGATGGCGCAACCAGAAAGAGCGGAGCCAACTTCGGTTGCGCCCTGATTGCCTTCCCCACCATGAAGGTGGGTGCATCCCCTCGCATCCCCTTTGTGCGCGGCATTGGCTCTAAGCGCGCGGCCTGATACCCCCAACCCATCCACCGCCATCCCCACAGAAACGGTGGACAAGTCGAGGAACCCCATGAAAGCCACGGAAAACCCCTACTGCGGCGCAGTAGTCATCGGGTTGGGCGTCGTCATGCCCCATCCCAAGCAGCCCGGCAAGTTCGTCCTGCCAGGCGGCATCACCTGCGACCGGCAAACCGCCGAGGCCGCAGCCAAGAAGCTCCACGACCTGCAGGCTAAAGCCCGCAACTAACCGACCAAAGGACCCAGACCATGTGGTTTAAAAACCTTCAAGTTTACCGCTTCACCCGCCCGTTAGAGTTGACCGCCGAACAGCTGGAAACCCAACTAGAGGCGTGCGCCTTCACCCCCTGCGGCAGCCAGGATGTTTCCCGCTTCGGCTGGACCCGCCCACTCGGCAAGTTCGGCAGCACCCTGACCCATGCCGCCGCCGGCCAGATCCTGCTGTGCGCCCGCCGCGAGGACAAGATCCTGCCGACAACCGTCATCAAGGAGGCGCTGGCAGAGAAGGTGGAGGCCATCGAGTACGAGCAGGGCCGCCCCCTCAAGAAGAAAGAGAAGGAAGCGCTCAAGGAAGAGATCATGCACACCCTGCTGCCCCGCGCATTCAGCCGCACCAGCCAGACCTTCGCCTGGCTCAACCCGGCCGACGGCCTGCTGATGGTCGATGCCTCCTCCGCCAAGAAGGCGGATGACGTGCTGGCCCTGCTGCGCAAGTCCATCGGCAGCCTGCCGGTGGTGCCGGTGGCGCTCAAGAACCCACCCGAGATCACCATGACCGAGTGGCTGAGCAAGAGCATCGTGCCCGCCCCGTTCCTGCTTGAAGACGAATCCGAGCTGCGCAGCGCCATGGAGCACGGCGGGATCGCCCGCTTCAAGCAGCAGGATCTGATGACCGACGAGGTAAAAAACCACCTCGCCAATGACAAGCTGGTGACCAAGCTGGCCCTGAGTTGGGGCGAGAGAATCAGCTTCGTGCTGGGCGATGACCTCTCCATCAAGCGCCTGAAGTTCAGCGAAGAGCTGCGCGAACAGAACGACGACGTGACCAGCGAAGATCCCGCCGCCCGCCTGGACGCAGACTTTGCTCTGGTGACCGGCGAGCTCTCCCAGTTCATCCCGGCCCTGTTCAATGCGCTGGGTGGTGAGGAGGCTCCGCTATGACCGACATCACCATAACCGACACCAAGGAGGTCTGGGTGGTTTACACCAACACCGACCTCACCGAGGGGCGTGGGCATGAGTACCCGATCCACGTCTGCGGATCAGCATCCACCGCCGCACGCATGGCGACACGCAAGGGCGTCCAGGGGAGCGACGCCAACGTCAGCAAGGAGATCGCCGTGAAGGTGCGCGGCAGTTGGCTGGCGCCGGTGAGCATCATCGAGCCCAACGACGCAGATCGCCGCGCTGACGCGCTCAACGCCGAGCGCCTGCGGGTGATGGACAAGGCCCGGGCCGCTGGCCTGACGGACGACGAAATCAGAATGCTGGGGGATGTATGAACGAACACACCAAGGGCCTGCTGCGGGTGGGCCATTCCGGGGCGGTTGTGGCAGACCACCCCGTCCCAGAAATGAGCGGCAGCGATGCCGTCGAATACTACGGCGGCCACTTGGTCGCCGAGTCAGTCACCGCCGCCAATGCCCGGCGGCTGGCAGCTTGCTGGAATGCCTGCGACGGTTTCACCACCGAAGAACTAGAAGCTCACACCGGGCCTCGCCTCCTGCGCGCTCGCCTTGAGGGTGCATTCGCTAGAATCGACGAGCTGCTTAGCGAACGGAATCGGGTTGGCATTGATATCAGTAGTGCCATTCTCTCCGGCATCGTCCCAGACCGTCACCCTCTGCGCTCGCGACTGGAGTTGCTGGCCAATCACCACAAGCGTGAACTGGAACTGGCTGAGCAACTCAAGGATGCCACCCGGCAGATAGCTGCATTGGCTGACCCGCTTCGCGATGCTAATCAGTACATAGAAGAATCGATCCCAAGCTGCATATCGGAGTATCACAGAGGATGCGATTTGACAGATCGTATCAATGCCGCGCTGGCTGGATCTGCGCAAACCACGCCGAAGCCTGGGTGCGGTTGTCGAACCTGTCACCCGCTAACCATAAACGATATGCGCTTCGTAATATGCCCAGACTGTGGCAACAAGCGCTGCCCGCGGGCCAGTGACCACCGTAACGCTTGTACTGGCAGCAATGAAGCAGGCCAGGCAGGTAGTAGCGCGTTCGCAGCCGCACCAACGCAGCCAAGGAGGTGAGCCGTGCGATTCCGCGAGCCCATCATCCAGCCCGGACTGACCCGCGCCGAAGCCGAAGAGACCCGCGCCAGATACCTCCGCATCAACCCCGGCGCCCGGGTCACCATCGACAGCCAACCCGATAATCCCCAGCTCAAGACCCTGATAGCCCACCTCCCCGTCCTGCCCCTCCGGCAGGTGTTGGCACCGGGCTTTATCGGGTACCGCGGCTGGCGATCATAACCAGAGCCCCGGCAAGCCCGGGACTTTTCCATAGTATCAGCCACCAAGGGTTGACTGCGCAGTGTTGCCTGCAAGATACTTTGCATAATTCAAATGAATCATCAACTAACAGGGTTAACCATGTCTGTCTTTGCGGTCATCACATCAAATGAACCAGAAAAGCTTGGGGCGCTTATCCCCGCAAAGCTGGCGCCGCAAGACTTTCACAAAGTGGACGACCGGACTTGGTTTGTAAACGCACCGGGTACTATCGTCACCCCCAAGGAACTCTCCGATTTTCTGGGAGTGAGTCAAGGGGCCGCCGGTCTCGTGCTTGTCTTGCACATCACTACCTACTACGGCTATCACTCCAAAGAAACGTGGGATTGGCTGACTGTGAAAGGGGCGTAACGATGGTGAACCCAGATCGCATGCATTCCGACGGCGTTAGTCCGCAAGCCGAGGGCCCCCCTAACAAAGGAACGGAGAATCGCCAGATCCAATGGCTAATTGAGGGCGTTTCAGCCCTGAAAGCCAGTCAAGAGACGCTAGCTGCCGACATCAAAAGTAACAAAGACCACTTCAGCATTCAGCTTGACCATAAGCTGGAGTTACTAAACGTCACCGCTGCTCAAAATAACGACGCAGCTGCAGCGAAGCTAGCTCATATCGACGAGCGGTTGACCGAGCGGCATCGAGCTCTTGAAGACAAAATAAGCAATAATCATCAGCTGTTGATAGCTAAACTCGACGCGATGGAGCACAAGGTGGGCAAGGCGCATTCAGATACTCGCTTTGATACAATGAAGTGGATCATCGGCATGATGGTAGGCATTCCTGCCAGCGCATGGACTATTGTCAGAATCGTGGATGCCTTTGCTAAATAGCTCAGAATATTTGCCAAAGCCCAGCTTATAAGCTGGGCTTTTTGTTTTTCAATTACGATTCTCTAAAGAATTAACGGCCCTTCCTTCAATTCAACCGGCGCCTCATCCTCTGGAGCAGGAGGGCCACACCATGCAACAACTTCAACTGACCATCGACCAGGATAGCCAGCTACTCAACGACCTGGTCAGCACCGTGCGCTCCCCCACCCTTTCCCGATCGGCCAAGCTCGCCGAGATCGGCCGCATCCTAGCGCACTTCGATCTGCCTATCGAAGCGCCCCGGGTTGCCGGCCAGCTCTGGAGCGCCACCGACCTGGGCAAGGAGCTGGGGGTCAGTGCCCAGGCCATTGGACGGCTGGCCAACCAGCACCAACTCAAACGCCCGGCGTTCGGGGAGTACCGTCTTGACCAGGCGGTCAGCAGCAGGAAGCAGGTTGAATGCTTCCTCTACAACCGAGCAGGCCGGGATGAAATCACCAGACTGACGAGGACCAACAACCATGGGAACAGCAGCAGACCCGGCGCAAACCCACATTCAGGGCCAGCTCATCATAATGAGAATGCCTGACGCCATCCCGCTCAGCACCTACCTGAGCACTATCGAGCTCACCGACCGGGACACCATCAACAAGCGGATCCAGCGCGGTATCTGGCAACTGGGGGTGCACATCGTCAACGTGGACGGGGTGAAGGAACGTTGGGTCAACATCGCGGAGGTAACCAAGTGGGCAATGAAAAACAGCTCCCACGCGGCGTGAGCCTGCGCGGTGAGACCATCAACATCACCTTTACCTTCAAGGGGGTTCGCTGCCGTGAGCCCCTGTCCAACCTGCCCAACACCACGGCAAACGTGCGCTATGCCTCCCGCCTGCTCGGCGAGATCCAAGGCAAGATAGAGCGTGGCCAATTCGCCTACGCCGACTACTTCCCGAAGTCAAAGAAGCTGCGGATGTTCGGCGGCGCCTCGATCGCCGCCAAGGTGGCCGACTACCTGGACGAGTACCTGCAGCGTTGCGAGCGCCGGGGGCTGAGCCCATCCACGATGGTTGGATACCGCAAATGCCACAAGGCGCTGGCCGATCTGCACGGGATCACCGTCTCGGAGCTGACCCCCGCCCAGGTGAAAAACTGGCTGATCAGGGGAGGCACTACCGCGAAGACGGCCCGCAACCGGCTGTCGTTCCTGCGCAGCGCCATCGACGAGGCGGTCACGGATGGGTTACTGGCATCAAACCCTGTTTCGCTGGTGACCGTTTCCCGATATTTGGACGGGAGTTCAGTTCCCGAACAGGGAACCAAGGACGTGGACCCCTTCACCCCGGAGGAGGTGGCCGCCATCATCTCAACAGCCCACGGCATCAATGAGCAGTGGGCCAACCTGTTTTCCTTCGCTTTCGCAACCGGGATGCGGCCGTCTGAGCTGTGCGCCCTGCGCTGGGAGGAGATCGACTGGGTCGGTAACACCGTGCAGGTGTCGCGCGCCAAAGTGGTCGGGGTCATCAAGACCACCAAGACCCGGGCCGGGACTCGCACCATCGAGCTGACCAGCGAGGCGCTGGCGGCGCTGACCAGCCAGAAGCGCTTCACCTTCATGCGGGGGGAGTATGTCTTTGACGACCCCAAGCTCAACCAGCCCTGGGCCGGGGCCGACGCCATCAGGAAGAAAGCCTGGCTCTACACCCTCAAGCGGTCCGGCGTTCGCTACCGCCACCTCTACCAAACCCGCCACACCTTCGCCACCGCCAACATCAGCCGCGGCTGCAACCTGTTTTGGCTCTCCACCCAGATGGGACACAAGGGGCCAGAAATGCTGTTTCGGCACTACGGATCCTACCTTGCCGAGTACGACGGCCAGACAGCAAAAGCGCCAATCCTGATCCAAAATCCAACCGGAAAATAAAAAAGCCTTATAGTTCAATTGGTAAAGCTGCACAGTCCGGGGGTTCAAATCCCCCCAGCTCCACCACCTTCTAAAGCCCTGATTCGTCAGGGCTTTTTCTTTATGGCTGGTCAGGGAGTGACACACTGAGGTGTCACATATGCTCTATCCCGGTCTCATCAAAAACCGCTGTGGTGTCTACTGCTACCGCCTGATCTTCCCCCCTTCCCTCCGCCAGTACGGCGCTCCTCGTGAGACCCGTTTCTCACTTGGCACAAAAAGTCGCGCTAAAACGGGAGAATTGTGGATCCATGCTTTCCAACTTGGCAGGCTCCTGCTCGACGAATTATTGGCATTAGTTCAGGAAGTCGATCAGGAAGTAGACATGGCTGAAATCTCAGAAATCATGAAGGCGAAGATCGCCGCGAAAAGAGAACAAATCCGGCTCGGGGAGCAGTTGGCCGCACTGCAAGACCAGATTAACGAGCAGCGTCTTGCAGCACTGCGCTCTCGCAAGGAGCTGGCGACAGCTCAGGCTGTGACTCAGAAGGCGAAGGAGCTGGCCCGTACTGCGGTTGGCATTGCCCAGCGGACACAAGGCCAGCTCATTGAAGCCCGGCGGACGGCGGACGCTCTCGCCTCGTTGCCAACAACGCTCAACGCCGAGCCGGTGCCCGTCTGTAGTGCCTTGGTTACCCCTTCTGCGCCCGGTCAATCGTTGGAATGGCTGGTGGCCCGATTCAACGAGCACAGCGAACATGTGGAGAAGCTCAAACCCAAGACCCTGAGCCAGCGCAAAAGCAATCTTGCGCGTTTTCTCGATGTTCTCGGCCCGCTAGACAGCGCGGCGCTTGGTGCTGCCGATATTGCCCATTATCGGGAGGTTATCCGCACGCTACCGAAGAATCTCCCGAAACAGCCAATTTGGAAGGAGCGTCCCGAGGATCCCATGCTGCGACGTAACTGGTATCTGAGCTTAGGCAAGCGGGGCCAGCCTTCCCTGTCCGAGCAAGGACAGATGACCCACTTCCATGACGTTAAGCCCTTTCTTAAATGGCTTAAGGCCGAGCGGCACGTTGCCGAGGATTTCAGCGACATGCTGACCCCTATCAAGAACGATGCCGACTATGAAGAAGGCGGACAACCCTTCACTCAGGAACAACTGGGGAAACTAGTTAATAGACTCTGGCGAGCCGACAGTAGGCTTCCCTATGAACAGCCGAAAGACTGGCATTTCTGGGCTCCATTGCTGGGACTGACTACCGGGATGCGCGGCGATGAAATTGGCAGCCTCACTGTGGCCCATGTCATTGATGTAGGAGGCATAGTCATGCTCAACGCGCCGGGCTCTAAGACCCCTAACGCCGAGCGCCTGATACCGCTCCCGGATGTAGCTTTGAATGCGGGTTTTATGCAGTTGGTGGAATGGGCGCGGATGTCTAGTGGCGACGCGCGACTGTTCCCGGACTGGGCGCTTGGCGGCGACTCAGAGGCACAAAACTACTCACACAAGCTGGGCAAGTGGTTCAACCATTACAAGGGAACCGGGTTGTTGGCAAAGCTGGACATTTGGCAAACCGATCATCAAGTCAGCTTTCACAGCCTGCGGCATACCTTCATCACAGCCGCTCATCATACTGACATCAAGCTTGAGCTAATGCAGATGATCGTCGGCCACGGACCAGACCTGCGCAATACCTATGGCCTGCCAGCTACTAAAGATAAGGGGTCATCCACCCCCTACATCAAACCGGGTGTCAAATATAGCCCACGGATGCAAGAGGCTTGTGCAACGCTGCGCAACGTCATAAATAGCGTCGACTTCGGTTGTGACCTGACCGGGATTAATTGGTTGAACTGGCGAAATGCTAAGAATATGGGGGAACTGAAATGAAATACGACATCAGCTCCGGGGACGTCCTGCTGTCCATACAGG
Source organism: Aeromonas sp. QDB20 (assembly GCF_027707805.1). Classification (NCBI taxonomy): domain Bacteria; kingdom Pseudomonadati; phylum Pseudomonadota; class Gammaproteobacteria; order Aeromonadales; family Aeromonadaceae; genus Aeromonas; species Aeromonas sp. QDB20. The sequence goes on from NZ_JAPCJC010000005.1 coordinate 351,780, forward strand.
CTAGGGTATTGAGCGTGTCGCTGCCCTGTGGGTGCCGCCTGTCTAACGGTCGCCATATCCATCATTGCGAAGGCGTGTGCGAGTGGTTTCAATGGAGCGAGCGCGAATTATCACAGGCAGGGAAAAGGGCGCTCTGGACGCTACTGATCCAGAGTGGCTTCGATGACATCCAGCACGTTTCACCCGCTGACGTGCTGGATTATCTCGACGAGAGCGACAACGGAACGCTCCCGGTGTCTGCTGCCGATTTCAATCTGAGCCTGATGCTGGGGCGTGATGTTCTGGGGGTTACTCGTCAGGTGGTGGCATAGCTGCGAAAGGTTTGATTCTGGGGGCCTGGGACGCCCCCAGTGCGTTTTTGCCGCTATGCCATTGGCGTAGTTGCCGGATGGTCTCTGAAGAGCTCTGAAGCGGTTTTTGTAAATCGTCCCGGTACTGTCTCACACGTTTACGATCCCCCTTACACCTGACACACCCCGCGCCTCTGCTTTTACTACCGGGTCATTAACCGTCCATTACCGGGTCAGCTCTCCTTGCATCTCATCCCTTCCGAAGTGAGTGGCTGCCCACTTGTCCAACTCTACGAGCATGGCATCAAGGGCACTGTCTTCAGGTAGCCGGGGCTGGTGGACTGGTTGGTCCTCTATGTCGCCAAAGCTCACAGAATCGCTTTTAGCTGCTTTGTTGGTGCTTGCCATGTCCCTGAGTGATTTTGAGTTTGGAATTGATTCTGGCGCCTCCTGTGGGCCTTCATGAACGTGTCCGGGTATGGCTGCACAGCCATTGGCCTCATTTTTCAAAATTGCAGTGCTGACTTTCTCACTGGGGGATGAGTAGGGAGCTGGTTTTTCTAGGACTTTGGTTTGTGTGGGGCTGGTGGCCTTTTGGCTGACCGTGGAATCCCGTTCGGCAATGAAGTGAGGGAGAAGGAGGGCTGTCGTTCTCCCGTAATGGGCTTGTCCTAGGCGCGTCAGCTCGTGGGGGATGTAGAACTCGGCGTCTTTGCCTATGTCCTTGTGTATATACCAGCCCCATCCGATAGCCTCTCCCATACCGTAGCGCTCAGTGGTACGACGCTGGCGGCGCGAGTCTGAACCATCCCATTCACCGCCCGCACTCTTGAGCCTCTTTTTCTGCTCTGCGGTGAGGCTTCCGAAGTAGATACCATGACTGTGGGATCGGCCCTCGCTGTCTCTCTCTATGCAGAACATGGTCATGTGCTCGACCTCGCGTCCTAGCGCACGACCCAGACGCTTCCTGATGGGGTCTTTTAGTTCAGCGGGGCTCTTAGCTGCGTCCTCCATGGATAAATTCAGGGAAAAGGCTACGTACCGCTTGCTACACCTCTCATACATCATGCCGGATGTAACCCAAGCGTACTTTTCCAAGCCTGATAAGTCTTTCCATGGCCGAAGGGGTTCCTTCCTCCAGTTGGGTGTTGAGATAAGGACAAAGGAAGGATCATACATATTTACTACAGACGAGATCATTTTCTCGTAGTCGCGTCGGGACGCTAAGCCAGACAGGACAAGGCTTTGACGCACCATAACCTTGAGAGTTCTTGCGGCGGTTTTTGTATTTGGAAACCTTGCTCGCCAAAGCGTCCAGCGGGCTGTTTCACTGATGCTGGATACAGCTCTGTGAGTGGCTCGCCGGATACTTTTATCAACGTTCATCCCCCCCTTGAGTGCATCCCTGATTCTGGCGATCTGCATCTTAGCAATCCGCTCGTCTCGGGATAGGGAGTCGTCGCAGTGTAGGTTGCGACGGGCAAGCGCAAACTCATTAGGCTGCGTTAATTTTGATGACCGGTCATTGAGCGCCGAGCTCTCTGATGATACTCTTTTCATAGTTAAAACCTTTTGTGCCGCCTCATTGGGCGGCTTTTTTTACCTGCTTGCCAACGGCAAGCCCTCTTTCAAATCTCGTTCACCTCATCCCCTGAACGCCTGTAAAGCGCGTACAACAACAACCTGACCGGTTAGGGTCAGTATTCATGGGGATTCCAGCGAAAGGACGCCGCGAAATGGGCGTTAGCGAAGAGGTAGGGCCGACTCATCGGCCAAAATAACAAGGTTACTTTGCAGCATGGGCGGGGTCGCCGTCAACCTGCATCACCTTGATGGTGCATCGCTCCAGCCATCGCGCTCGGCCCTGATAGCTAACATTTCCTCGTCGGTGTAATCCCTAACAATTAGCTCCGGCAGTGCTTCAACGACTTCCGGCTCAGCTGCCAGTGTGAGAACCCGGCGCAACCCATCAGCGGCTAGCTTGCTGGCTGTGGCACACGCTGAAAGGATCTTGGCCGCTTGGTGCCTGTCACATTCACTATCAACCGTTAGGCTCTCTAACAGCTCGGCTGTCTTGGTATGGATTTGGTTGCAAAGTGCAACCTGTGACCGGACGAGGCGAGCGCCCTCCGAGGCGGCGAACTCAGAAGACAATGAGGCCCGCAATCCGGCGCGGGCCTCCTCTATCAACTCCTCCCGCATCGAGTCGGGGCGAACACCTGAACGCCCCCGGATCCGTTTCACTGTGGATAGGCTGATTCCCGTCTGCTCGGCGATAGCAACAATGGGCCATCCTGCCGCGAGAGCTGCGGCAACCTGCGCTTCAAGGGCGGGGGAGGTGCGACGCATCGCGGCCCCCCTCTATTCCGAGCGCATCACACGGGGTCAATTGCTCCCATCGGGTGATTGCCAGCTCCACAATTTGCGTAGGCGACATATTCAGAGCACTGGCCCATATCGCCACACGTTCCGCGACTGGACGGGATAGCCGTATTACTTGGACTGTTTTTTGCGGCTTCATGCTTTCCCCTCTCCATGCTCCAAACCCTGCTGCTGTTCGCAGAACATCGTCCATAAACGCGCATTCCCATTTTGATATGTCAGGGTTGCCGCCCGCTCATTGTCATTGTCTATGGGGGCTAATGCCGCCGATTGTGGGATCCTAGACAGCATGGAGACGAAGAAATCATTTTCTACTGGCACATGCATAGAGATCAGATCTACCCCGGCTGGTGATACGAGCAAGGAGCGGACGATCTCGCGCAACCCTAACACCTGCTGCAATGCGAAAAATCTCCGGCTATCCATCCGCCTAGCTTCACATAGATTGCGGACAGCCCCATATAGCCGGGCATCAATAACTCTGGCCTGCTCTTCATTGGTCTTTTGAACTTCAAGAATCACATCGCGGGCCGCCACCATGTCTCCCTCGTCCATCAGTTTCAGAGCGTATGAGAGCTTGCCCGCTGTCACACCATGCGCCTGTTCGAAACGCGTTTCCGGGATCATGCTTTACCTCCATTGCGGGCCAATGCCGCCGCTATACGATACGAGCCGCCAAGGCTTCCACGCTCAATAGTGCGCTGACGCTGCTTCTCGATTTCCTCCTTAACTTCCATGCGCATCCTGTCCGCCAAATCTAGATGGGTCTCACGCTCTTCAATCCAGCCGGTTTCCCCTTCACCAGTGATGATCTCGTCGTCTTCAATCTGCTCAACCGGTATACCGGCAAGCTCTGCTAAAAACGCTTTGTCCCTACCTTCCAGATAGTGCGCATCCTCACCCATCCGCTCTGCGAGCTGACGCTTCAATATTGAAACCTTCATGTATAAGCCTATAAATCTCAATAAGTTACAATGATTGCATGTTACACAAATGGATGACCGATCACCATATTTAAGACAAAAAAATACCGGCGCTTGGCCGGTATGTTGTTGCTTTATTCGCGTGTTGTTTGGATCGTCATTACGCTGCTTTGCAGGCTCGCTTCACACTGGCGGGTGAAATCCCAAAATGTTCGGCGGTCGCCTGGATGCTTGCGCTGTTTTCCTTCCGCCAGATAGCAACGGCAACATCATCAATGGTCTTTTCTCGCCCTAATGCTTTGCCCTCTGCCTTGGCCTTGGCGATCCCGGCCATCTGACGGGCCTTGATATTTGAGCGTTCCAGCTCTGCGACAGCGGCCAGCATGGTCAGCATTGCCTTACCGATTGGCGTGGACAGGTCGAACCCCTCCCGCAAGCTGATAATCGACACACCCTTGGCTTGCAGCGCCTCAACCGTGTGCAGAACGTCAATGGTGTCACGCCCAAGACGGTCAACGGCGGGAACAATTAGCGTATCGCCCTTCCGCACAAACTTGAACAGCTCGGAGAATTCCGGGCGCTCTAATGCCTTCACTGCACCAGATATACCCTCGTCTGCAAACCACGTTTCCACCTTGTGGATCTGCTCAATGCTGTGGCGCTGGGCCTCTACGCTCTGCTCGCCAGTGCTTACCCTCAAATACCCGATGACCGCCATAACAATTCCCCACATGTAGCTCAAAAACTATAGCTCACAATATAGTGGTGGCTCATATTGAAATCAACACTTTTGAGCCACTCTTTTCAGTGGGGTGTTTAGGTGGCTCAAAAGGTACACATTTTGAGCCAAAGCAAGAAAGGGATTAGTCTCGGATTAACAACAGCCACAGACAATGTTCAACGTTCGTTGTGGGCGTAAAAATGAAAAATGATATCTGAGTTAGTGACCGTTCATCTCTCATGGTCATGCTCTGATCGTTGCTAGTGCTGGTGTCATAATTCGGTCGATTGATGACACCAGAATCCTTAGCCAAGATTCTCTCAAAAAGCATCTTGAGGAAACGAGGAAACGAGGAAACGAGGAAACGAGGAAACGAGGAAACGAGGAAACGAGGAAACGAGGAAACGAGGAAAGATTAAACGGGGTATTGCTTCCCGACAAGAACTTCATGCTCCCTAGCAAGAGAACATGATACTTTATTAGAATCAATCACTTGAAAGGTTTTTCGTTCAAAATTTTGGCCGTTAAATCTCATGGTGGCAAAGCGATTCCATTCATAACCATTTGAGCACAACAAATCGAAGAGCACCTCACCAGAGACACTCTTCTCATGCAACTCCTTCACAATCGAAGGTAGCTGTTCTAGGGGACTCTGATAACCCATCGCAACGATTACTGCTGCAAAGTGGTTATCATCAGTTGTCCTAATTGAGTACATATTCCTCACACACTGTGTAGCTCGTCTACTAAAGAATAGATCTTTGTAGAGAGTCTGTTAACTGCATTAAGATCACTAACAAATCGACTGGAATCAATCAAGCTATTCATATGAAACAAACCGTGACGGTGTCGTCGAAAGAATGAGTACGCGTCAGAAAGCAGGGAACGCTCAACTACTGTGGGCACTTTGCCTTCATGCTCGCGTCGTAACACGAAGTCTCCTCGTCCTGTATCTAGGCAGTAGTAAAACGAACCAACCTCATTCGAATCTACATCTAAGCCTTTATCCGCCATTACGGATTTGATCGCCCCCTCAAGAGACCTGAGCTCAGGGTATAAAAGCATGGAATAGTCAGGAAGCTGAGGGGCCGAGAGCTTAACACATAGGCTTGACAGAAGTAATCTTTTAGTGCCTTCAGGTATGAGATCTATAGACTTAGGTAGCTTCATCTTGAGATAGTCAAGAGCAACCTCTGTCCGAACAATCTCAGTATTCTTGCCATCTTCGGTGCGATTCAAGACATTCTCTAACCCCGCCATATCTAACAATTCTGACAGTAGATAAATGAGATGGCGATAAGTTGACAGCGGCTTCCCTTGGATTTGCAGCTTTCGTGTCGTCTTATAATGCGTTACAACAATGTGATCGCTGTGCTCCACAGATGTGATGCACCAGTTAGCTTGCACGTCATCATCACGGCGAATTTCAAGGTGAAAACATGGGGGCTCACCAGACGTGATCTCATCTATTATCGGCTGGATCTGGTCGTGCTCTATACCTTTGATAGTCATGTTGACTTGGTTGAATTCGTCCGGATGTATCGTTTCAAACAGGCACTGAGCAAGTTCATGCCCGAGCTCCGGATTCTGCCCTAGACGATAATGAAGAGTAGTTGTGCCATTTAGGTTAAGAAAAAGTTCAATTGTCGCATCTTCAATGCCTACACGCCCAAACTTGTAACGTTGAACTCTTACCCCGGGAATTCAGATAATAAGTGCGACACTCATGGATGAATGGCGAGAGGTGGCCAACTGCTGATTGGTGGTACCCTT